>JAXHVL010000071.1:0-11942 GCA_034189225.1 Thermodesulfobacteriota bacterium | reverse complement strand
GATACACGGAAGAAAAAGGAAGAATATTTTAAAATATTGAATGGAGAAGAATAAAAACTACTGGAAGAAAAATACACGTTCAGACTGGCGGTTTTGGTGCATTTTCAGCTCGCCCATGGCACGATATCCAGCGTGATCACCTTTTTTTCACGGCTCTTGAGAACCTTCAGGCCGTCTGCGCTCGCTTCCGGCTGGAAGTAAATCGTGGGGACTTGCCTAAACAGGTTCATGGGGGCGTGCTCCTTGGCCATCTTGTCCATATGGTATTTAAGACACGTCACAGCCCGATATCCGGAGTTTTTTTTAAAAGACCATGAAACTGCAACAACCTTTGAACGGCGGCCGGCTTGATCGATATCCCCTGGCTGGCTGCACGCTTCGCGAGTTCGGAAACGCCAATGCCCGGATGTTTTATCAATTGCGCCAAAATTACCACCGCTTGGGCATCTGTTGGGAAGACGATGCCTTCGCGTCGATCCCTTTGCTTTTCCTGAATATCGGGCTGGTCCGACAAGTAAACAAAGCGTCCATCTTGCCTCTCTCGCTTTATGCCGGGCGCATTCCTTAATTGTGAAAGAAACGAACTGTTGGGCGCAAGATCGACCAGTTCGGCGATTTCGGCAGCGGCAAGGCCTTTGGGTGCCCCCTGGATCAAGGCCACAATGGTCTGTTTCAAGTTGCCATGCCGCGAAAAAAGAACTGCTTGATAGCGCCACAATCCGTTTTCATCGAACACCGGAATTTTCGGCAGAGTGTAATAGCGCCCGTTTTGATTGATGCTGGTATGGGCCTTCCATGTCTTCAGCCGGCGCCTCGCCGTAATAACCGAGCATTCAAGCAAGCCGACAAGCTCATTGATGGTAATGATTTTTTGTCGTCCGATATGCTCAAGCACTTTGGGTTCATCCATATGTCACCTTGATAAAGTATGCGCAAATATATTAATTTTGCGCATACTTGATCACGGTCCCTTCGTTGCCCCCATGGCCTTTAGTCATAGGGCTTTGACTCAATCCAACCGTCGTTTGCGGTCATAGTAAATTTTTAAGCTAAAAATTAGGCCAACTCCTTAAAAATAAAAAGAAAGTTGTGTATTTTAAAAATTTGAAACGCTCACTTTAGGTCAATATAAAAATTCAGGTATTATCTATTGGATATACTGTTCCCGAATTTGTGTCCCACTCATCATTCCATCCGGCGTAACGACCAGGCGGATTTTGCCCCCAACCGCCAAACAGCCCTTGCTTTCAGTGGATATTTTTGCCATAGTAATCAAAAAAATCTCCTGATTTCGGCGTTGATATTTCTATGGCGAATAAAAATAGGAAGCGGGGGATAACAAACAAGACCAGCAAAGAGATGGCAGGGTCAGCGCCCAAAGTCGTTTTTTGAAAGAGATCAGGCATGAAGATGTTTGGTGCTTATGGTATAATAGAACATCTTCAATAAAGGAAAAATTGCATGGCCATTGCAAACCAGTTAAAAGCGCTGCTTCAATCCCACCTGGAAGGGGATAACCAACGTTTTTTTTCGATAGCCATGCAGATCGCCGCCCACGAGGCGAAATCCGGCCATGGCAAACTGGCGGAAGAGTTGCGTGAACTGGTTGACCAGGCAAAACGCAAAGGTGCCAGCCAACCGACGCCCATCAGCAAACCGCGGGGGGAATTGGCCGCCCTTTTATCGGCTTCATACCCGCAATCGACGAAAAGTGCTCAAAACCGCTCTTATTGAGGACCGTAATCGGCTTACCGAAGCTGAAATCCGGGAAATCATATTGGAACGACAGGAGATGACTCAAAAGCTGATCCAAAGTCTGAAACGGTTAAAATAATTTTACCTCTGATCTCACAGATTCCCGCAACTGCAGACACGTAATATTAAAATTTTATGGCAGCAATATGACGGATGTTCATGATAAAAAAACCCGAAGCTATAATATGAGTCAAATAAGGGCAAAAGACACAAGGCCCGAAATAATAGTTCGGAAATATTTGTTCTCAAAAGGTTTTCGTTACCGTCTTCATGATAAGAAGCTGCCGGGAACACCTGATTTGGTTCTGCAGAAATACAAAACCGTCATTTTTGTCAATGGTTGCTTTTGGCATGGACATGAAGGATGCAAATATTTTGTGCTGCCGAAAACTAATTCCGAAAAGTGGATTCGAAAAATAAATCGTAACCGTGAGCTTGATAAAAATAATATTCAGGAGTTGAATAGAATCGGATGGCAGGTTATCTCAATTTTCGAGTGTGAACTGAAAAACGATAAACTTGAAAAAACCTTGGAAAACACAATCAGGCGAATACGAAAAAGTGACAATAAAAATAGTTGATATATTTGCCGGTCCGGGAGGACTTGGCGAAGGTTTCAATGCATTTAAGGACCCGGAAACAGATCAAAAAGCATTTGAAATAGTGCTTTCTGTCGAAAAGGACCATTATGCCCATCAAACGCTTACTCTGAGAAGTTTTTTCCATCAGTTCCAAGGCAATATTCCTGAAGATTATTACCGGTTTGTCAGGGGAGAGTTGCCATTGCAGAAGCTTTTTGACCGATGGCCCGAAGAAGCTGAAAAGGCGATAAAAGAAACTTGGAACGCCGAGCTTGGAGAAGGGGAAAAGGCTACTGCCGGTGAGTTGGTTGATGAAAAAATTCAAGTAGCTCTCAATGGCTCAGAAAACTGGATTTTAATTGGTGGGCCGCCCTGTCAGGCATATTCTGTGGTCGGGAGATCCAGACGAAAGGAAAAAATTCTTGATCCAAAAAAAGACGAAAGGGTGGGGCTGTACAAGCAATACCTGAGAATTCTTGCGGCTCATAACCCACCGATTTTTATAATGGAAAACGTAAAAGGTCTATTGTCTGCCCAGACAAAAGAAAGCCCTGTTTTCAAAAGTATTTTAAGAGACCTTTCCGATCCTCTCAAAGCTTACCTGCCAGAATATGGAAACAACGGGTCCACCCTGCATTGCCCAGGGTATAATGTTTTTTCACTGGTCACTGAGCCTGAAGAGTATGATGCCGGAGAAGCGCCGGTCTTCAGTCAGAATAATTATATAATTTATACTGAAAGACACGGAATACCTCAAAGCAGGCACAGGGTTATTTTACTAGGAATTAGAAAAAATATTGATTTACAGCCCAATATTATACCGAAAGAAGAGGCCGTTATCCTAGATGAAATTTTGAGTGGGTTGCCGGAACTTAGAAGTTGCCTTTCCAAGAGAAAAGACAATATGGCGCAGTGGAAAAGCGTTTTTAGTCAGTTTGTTCGCGGTGATATTATGGATAAAATTGACGATGAAGTCCGGGATGAAATAATACGTCAGCTTCAAAAGATTAAGGCTTCCGCTGCCAATACAGGCAGTGAGTTTATTCCGTATGATAATGTAACTATCGATTACCGGCCGGACTGGTTCCTCGATAGCAGATTAAAGGGAGTATGCAACCATAATGCAAGGGGTCATATGGAAAGCGATCTTCTTCGTTATCTTTTCGTGGCCTGCTTTGGAAAGGTTAAAAAAAAGTCTCCCAAACTTGTGGATTTTCCTTCCGGTCTACTCCCGCTTCATAAAAATGTTGAGGATGGTATTGCAGGAAAAACATTTGATGACAGGTTCAGGGTCCAGCTGTCAGATAAAACCTGCAAAACGGTTACCAGTCATATTTCCAAAGATGGTCATTATTACATTCACCCTGATCCTTCTCAGTGCAGAAGCTTTACCGTAAGAGAGGCAGCAAGAGCTCAGACTTTTCCGGATAATTACTATTTCTGCGGTTCTCGAACGGCGCAGTTTGTTCAGGTCGGCAATGCGGTTCCTCCACTTCTTGCAAATAAAATTGCCAGTATAGTTAATGAGCTGTTTGATGATATCTTCTGCCGGAAAGCAGTTAAAAGAAAAAGACATCTTTTTTCTGCTAAAATTCAGCCTCAGATTCGTTTTAATTGAGAAATTGCCACTCTTTCAAGCTTTCTGCAGAATATGTTAATTGCAAATATTCTGCATATGCATTGCAATGACAGAAAAAGAATAAAATGATTGATTATCAAACAGTAGAGACTACATCGGCAGAACCGGATGCAAGTTCAATGATAGAAACCTTCAGGGCTATCGGCTATTCCGTGGAAAGTGCCGTTGCAGACCTTATCGATAATTCTGTCGCCGCCGGTGCACGAAATATATGGATCAACTACACTTGGAAAGGACCTGAAACTGTTTTTTCTATAAAGGATGATGGTTGTGGCATGTGCAATGATGAATTGGTGCAGGCTATGAAGCCGGGCAGTATCAATCCGCGTGAGCAACGCCATGAAACCGACCTCGGGAGATTTGGGCTCGGATTAAAAACTGCTTCTTTCTCCCAGTGCAGAAAATTTACTGTTTTTTCTATGAAAAGTGATTCGGAAGCATCCTACTGGTGCTGGGATTTGGATTATGTAAATTGTGAAAAAAAATGGAAGATAATCAGACTTTGTCCTGCCAAAGAATATTTTTCCAATAAATTGAGCGAACTGTGGCACGGTACTATCGTTATATGGTGGGATATAGACCGATTAACTGCTGATACTAAGGCCGATGATGAAAGATCAAAGAAAAATTTTCTTATCACTATGGATAGAGTCAAAAAACATCTTTCAATGGTTTTCCATAGGTATATAGATGATGGTTTTAATGTTTTTTTCCAGGAACGGCGAATCGAACCTTGGGATCCTTTTATGTTGGGTTATGAAGGACTTCAGGCAAAGCCAGAAACAGTTATGGAAAATGGCAAAGTCAGAATAAAGGGTTTTGTACTTCCCCATCGGTCAAAACTAAGCCCGGAAGCATATAATTACGGAAAAGGACCACGGGATAACTGGACTTCACACCAAGGTTTTTATATATACAGAAACCGGAGACTTTTGGTTGCCGGAGACTGGCTGGGCATTTTCAAAAAGGAGGTCCATTATGACCTGTGCAGAATACTTATTGATTTGCCGAATAATATGGACCATGAATGGCAGCTTGATATCAAAAAATCTGTGGCCAGACCTCCATCCCGACTGAGAGAGGCAATACTCTCTGTAGCAAAAGAGGTGAGGGCACAAGCCTTAGAGGTGTATAGGCATAAAGGGAAGGTCGTAAAAAGAAGACTGCTTCAAAATGAGTTTTATCCCCTCTGGGAAGAAAGAACCCGACATGGGAAACGGTTTTACAAACTTAACCGGAACCATCCGTTGCTGAAAGAACTGCTAAAAAGTACTCCCGATTTTTCCTCACAATTGGAAAAAATGCTTCAGTTCATAGAAGAGACAGTGCCGGTGCCTCTTATAACCCTTCAGGAAAATGAAAACGAAAAACCGCACGGTCAGCCTTTTGAGGGCAAAAGTCATGACGTGATTAAAGATACAATGATTGCCATGTACAGCAATCTGATATCACAAGGGAAATCAGATGAGCAGGCGAAAAGCCTGATCATGAATATTGAACCTTTTAATTTTTATCCGGAATACTTTGAATATCTGGAGTGAGGCTTATGTATCAGAAAGCAATGACCACATTGAGAACATTGTTGCCCGATTCCGCTTCGGTAAGCAGGGATGAAATCGAAAATGCAGTAGATATGATATTAGACATCTCAGTTTACAGCGATCTTGATAGGGATAAACTGATCCGGGAAGCAGAATCGCTTTACCGGATTAGGGTTGAAGATTACCGGATCATTGAGAGGGAAAGGCATATTCCTTGGGTAAGCGCCAGGAAAGCTGAAATTTCCTGGGATTTCTGGTCCCGGTACCGGAACTTTATGCAGATTGAGAAAAACTTTGCCCCGGAGGTGCTGAACAAACTCGATCGCTTGACAGACCGGATTCTTGACGGCTTGTTTGATCCTTCAGAAAATATATGTATTGATAAAAAAGGACTGGTTGTCGGGCAGGTACAATCCGGTAAAACCGCAAACTATACCGGTTTGATCTGCAAGGCGGCAGATGCGGGCTTCCAACTGATCGTTGTACTTGCAGGTATTCACAACAACCTCAGAAGCCAGACTCAATTACGTCTGGATGAAGGTTTTCTTGGGTTTGACACGCAGCATGCAAGGGCCTTCAAACTGGACAATGTTAGAATTGGCGTCGGAAAACATCCGCGCACCGGAATAGCCCACTCCCTTACTTCGAGCCTTGACAACGGAGATTTTACACAACCGGCAGCAAACTCTCTCGGACTTAATTTTAATACCAATGAGCCGATTATTGCGGTAGTGAAAAAGAATCCAAGTGTTTTAAAAAGGCTGTATCAATGGTTGTCCGCCCACGCAATAAAAGATTCAGGCGGGAAACGTATTATACAGGCCAAATCACTCCTTCTTATTGACGATGAAGCAGACAATGCCTCTATCAATATATCAAATGACCCTGAAAAACGAAGTACCATCAACAGTCGAATCACCGATATTCTCGGGCTTTTTGGGAAAACCGGATATGTGGGCTACACAGCGACTCCTTTTGCAAATATTTTTATTCCTCTTGAAGAAGATAATTTATTTCCGCGTGATTTTATCGTTAATATCCCGCCGCCCTCCAATTATATAGGACCGGAAAAGGTTTTTGGTTTTCGTCCGATTGAAGAAGATGAATATTCGGATGATGTTCTGCCGATAGTAAACCGGATTGATGATTATTCGGATTTTGTACCGGACAGGCATAAAAAGGACGATCAGCTGCCCTCCGGATTGCCGGATTCCCTAAAACTTGCAATCAGGTGCTTCATTCTGACTTGTGCGGTAAGAATAGCAAGAGGCCAGGCGACTGCTCACAATTCCATGCTTGTTCATGTTTCACGTTTTGTGCGCTGGCAGGATCATATTACAGAACTGGTGCAGAATCAGTTCGATTATTACAGAATGGGAATTGATCAAAACGATCCGGATACTATCGAACTGTTCAGAAGTACCTTTGAAGATGACCGTGGAGGTTACAAATCATACAGGACAGTTTCAGGTCAGATTCTTCAAAGTACTCTGTCAGATATTGACCCTGAAGTTCAGATCCATGAATGGCACTGGGTGCTGCCCCATTTGTATAATGCCGTATCGAAAATTTTTGTAAAAGCGATACACGGCGGATCAAAAGAAGCACTGGACTACTATGACCACAGGAATGGTTTATCGGTTATAGCGGTCGGGGGGAACAAGTTGTCCCGGGGGCTTACTCTGGAAGGGTTGTCTGTTTCCTATTATCTGAGAGCTTCACGGATGTATGACACATTGATGCAGATGGGCAGATGGTTTGGTTACAGGCCTGGATACGTTGATTTATGCAGGTTGTTTACCAGCAGAGAGCTCAATGAATGGTTCTGCCACATTACCCACGCTTCAGAAGAGCTGCGGCAGGAGTTTGATTATATGTCGGATGTAGCAGGTTCCACGCCTGAGCAATATGCCCTTCGTGTAAGAACACACCCTGGCGTTCTCCAGATTTCAGCCACCAATAAACTGAAAGCAGCTGTAACCGTAAAGGTTTCCCATTCAGGCAGGCTGGTTGAATCCTATGAACTCAAAAAAGACATCACTGCTATAGATCATAATTTCCACAGAACCGAAGCATATATTGCTTCCCTGCCGGCTCCCGATGGAGCCCCTTTGGCAAAAAATAATTTTATCTGGTTTGATCGCCCGGCCGATGAAGTGATAAACTTCCTGGAAGGATTTAAAACCCCTGAAAATCTGAAGGCCTATGACCCTCAGAATCTTAGCCGTTTTATAAACAAACAGCTGCCTAATGGTGAACTTACGGACTGGAGGGTAGCGCTGATGTCAAAAAAAGATGCAACCTGCCATTATGATTTCCATGTTGATGGGGCCTTGAAAAAAGTAGGCGCATTTACCAGGAAGCAGGATAACAGCAATTCAGATAATGATATATATCACATTAGAAAATCCCATATTATAAGTCCACGACACGAGTTTATTGATCTTGAACCCGAGGTATATCAGCGGGCATTAGAACTTACAAAAGAAGTACGAATCAGGCATGGTAAAGAAGGTGACCCTCCATATCCTAGCGGCGAAATAGTAAGAAATCAGATTAGAGATCCGAAAAAACCTTTGCTTCTTATTTATCTGCTTGACCCGGCCGGAAGTGAAACCGGCCTGCCTGAAAACACAAATCCGTTTGTAGGTTATGCAGTCAGTTTTCCGCGTAGTGACTATAGCGCATTTGTCTCTTACTCTGTACACGAACAATTGATTGACAAATTTAATATTGATTTCAACCCTGATGAATTTGCCGATGATGAAGATTGAGAAAATATGGCAGGATCTTGAAAGTGACTCTTCGTTACGAAGCGGCCTGCTCTATAAGCGATATTCGGGAAAAGTTTTTCCTGACATTTATGTCGCCCTGAAGGTGCCTGAGCGGTTTAGGTGCATTGCTGTTCATCTTGATTCTGCAGCTAATTTTGATTTCAGGGCATGGGACAAATTCAGGGATATAAAAATTCAGCGCCTGCCTGATGAAAAAAATTCACACAAACATTTTCTGGTTGTGCAGCTACTTAACGGCCAGCATAAAGATGTATTTGCCGCCCTCAGCGAAGATCTGATCAATAAGGTTTCTGATATCACTTCCGAAAGCAACCTTGTAAAAGAATTGATTGAAAGACTTGCAAAATGGAATATGTTGTTTGAAAAACTCGGACGCCAAGGGTTGTCTGAAGAGGCCTGTCGTGGATTGTACGGGGAATTGTACTTTTTGAGGATCTTGCTTCTTTCCGGGATTAATGCGGATTTTTGCATCAATGCATGGAAAGGCATTGAAAGGGCCGTTCAGGATTTCCAGCTTTCTGACCTGGCCGTGGAAGTGAAGACCACGCATGGCAAAAACCAGCAAAAACTTCATATTGCCAGTGAACGGCAGCTCGATATAAATATAATTCCGAATATCTATCTTGTGCATTTGTCACTGGAAGTGCGCCGAGATCACGGTGAAACATTAAATCAGATAATTGAGGATTTGTGGGCACGTCTAAACAGCAGCCCATCTGCCCAAAGTATTTTCAGGCTGAAATTATTTGAAGCAGGATATTTTGATAACCACAAAGAATATTACGATAATACAGGTTATAGTATAAGGCAGCAAAACATATACAAGGTTACGGAAGATTTTCCGAAAATTACAGAGAATATGATACCAGCCGGTGTCGGAGATGTTCGGTATTCTGTGGTGGTCTCAGCCAATGCGGACTGGATGCTTGATGAAAAACAATTGATTAATCAGGTAACAAGAGAGATCCAGGATGATTGAAAACAAAGAATTAAAGAAATGCCATAAAAATATTCAGGAAGAAATTAAGTCAGCCCTTATTTCTGAAGAGGAAGGTGGTACCCCTGAACAACTTTTTACTGAATATGCTCTTTCTGCGTTGGCTGAAAACGGTGAAACCGAAAATTACAGGGTAACTTATGATGAAAAAATAAGTAAAAGAGGAATAGAGCACAAGATAAACGGATACGCTCTGCATGAAAATTACGAGAGCCTTGATCTTTTCGTCACTATATATAACCACGAAAAAGACATTAAAATTGTTACTAAAACCAATGCTGAAAAGGCTCTGGGCAGGCTCGTAAAATTTCTCCGTAATGCTGTATCCAGAAACTACGTGCATGAAATAGAAGAAAGTTCCGAGATCTTTGATCTTGCACAAACGCTGGCTAAGTCAAAAGACATCAAAGAGTCCCTTGTACGGGTCAATGTCTTTTTGCTCACCAACGGGGAAGTAAAATCAAAAATAAAAACATCTTCTAAAACTGAGGGGATTCCAGTTTTTTACAGAGTTGTTGATATCCATTATTTGTTCAACCTTGTTGAAAAATCAGGTGTTCCGATTGAGCTCGATTTTGCCGGAAACGGTATCGTAATTCCCTGTATACCACACCTCTCTGAAAATAAGGATTATCATTCATATCTTGCCATTTTCCCGGGTTCTGCGCTGGCAGATATATATGAGCAATACGGGCCGAGGCTCCTTGAGCAGAATGTACGTTCTTTTCTCCAGTTCACAGGCAAAATAAACAAGGGTATCCGCCAGACCATTATCGAAGAACCTCATATGTTTTTGGCATTTAATAACGGAATCACTGCGACAGCGGAAGAAGTTCAATTAACAGATACTCCCGGCAATAACGGGAAAACCATAGGCTATGTCAGAGATTTTCAGATCGTGAACGGAGGGCAGACTACCGCTTCAATCTATCATACCTGGAAAAAAAACAAATCTGATCTTTCAAAAATATTTGTTCCGCTTAAACTGACAATCATTAATAATCGGGAAAATTTTGGTGAAATTGTAAGTAGAATAGCTGAATATGCAAATACCCAGAACAAAGTTTCAGCCTCTGACCTTAGTTCCAACAGAGAGAATCTCGTAGCTCTTGAGAAACTGTCGCGTTCCCTATGGGCCCCCCCCAAGCCAGGTGAAATGCATCAGACCAGATGGTTTTTTGAACGGACAAGAGGACAATACAAAAATGAGAAAGCCAGGTTTTCAACCACTCCTTCCAGAAAGAAGCAGTTTGAAAAACAAAATCCTAAGAGTCAGATGTTTACTAAGGAGCTTCTGGCTAAATATATCAACTCGTGGAAGGAGAGCTGCCAGAACGGCAGGCTTGTTACTGGTCCTCATACAGTGGTCAGGGGGAGCCAGAAGAACTATGCTCTGTTTTTAAATTACAACTTTACCGATAAACCCGGCCATATTTTTTTTGAGGACGCTGTGGCGTTGGCTATTCTTTTTAAGTCCACAGAAAAAATTTATGGAGTAAAACCAAATTCGCTCGGTGATATGAGGTATATAGCAGTTCCATATTCCATAGCATGGATTGGTTATAAAACAAATTATTCTTTAAATCTCTATAAAATATGGAAAAACCAGGAAATCAGCACCGAGTTGTCCCGAAAGTTCCGTGAATTAATGGTAAAAATTGAAAATTATATAAAACAGAATGCCCCCGGTTCTTTATATGGTGAATGGGCTAAAAAAGAAGAGTGCTGGTTTCAGATCAAACAACAAGATTTTGATATATCACTCAAAGAATTGGCCGATGATCTTGATAGCGATTTCAATAATAATCGCAGAAAACTGACTAAAGAAGATACTGAAAAAGCTGAAATCCAAACAGTACTGGAAAGATTGCAGTCAGTTCACCCTGAAATTTGGAAAAAGATTGAAGCTTGGGGAAAAGAAACAGGGAAGCTTACTCAGTATCAGAGAGACATTGCGAATACTATAGCGAACCGGCTCAGCTCCCGAAAAGAGATATCGGAAACAGAGCGTAAACAAGGGGGAAAAATTCTGGATATGGCTGACAATTATCCTGATTTGTTCTTAGATATGGAAGAATTTTTTCTTGAAGATGAATCTGAGGTAATTGCAAAAATTGATATTACAGCAAATTTAATTCATCAAATTATGGAATGGAATAAAGAGAACAGATTGTTGGACCCTCGACAACACCGGTTTTTGGAATACCTGGCAGACGGGAAGGTAAAAAATGTTGGGAAAATTAAATATATTGCAGCCTGCCTTTATAATAAAGCAAAAAAGCATGGATTTAGTGAATCATTTGTTTCAGAAGAGTCAAAAAAGGCGCTTCAGACATTTTAATGGGTACCCCCAACATCTTGTGTGCAAAGTGATCTGAAACTTAGGCTTGGTTTAACTGGTGGCCTTGGGAACAAGTCCAGGCCACCGCAATGAAAATAAATAGCAGTTCGATAATGAGAACGGTTTCGATATCCACAGGCCATGCGTTTGATTTTTTCGATCTTCGCGTTACCCCCCTCTGCCAAAGCATTGGTGATTCGATGCTTTGCATAGGTGATGATATTGTCGATATGCCGCTTCAACGTTTTAGCTGCTTTTTTCATTGGTTCAAGCCGGCTATGCGTTGCCCAGTA
>JAXHVL010000070.1:0-13387 GCA_034189225.1 Thermodesulfobacteriota bacterium | reverse complement strand
GCACAGAAAATGAGAGAACTGTTCAGGAACACCAGAGCGGTGCTGGACTATCTGAAAATGACAAAAAATTTACGGGCCGCCCGTCAATAGAATGTTAACGGCTTAGAACAAATTAGCCGTGTGTTATTTATGCCACATGGAACCTGGAAGCCTGAAGGCTTCCGCTACACTTGACGATGGTCGATCCAAGCCCACGTTACTTTCTGCAAAAACACCGCAAAGCGGGGTAAGCCGCTTCCAAGGAACTTGATCTGCCAATTTGTAAAACCTATCAATTTTATTCGATTTTTCAGCAAATTTCAGAAAGTAATTGACATTCCTGAAACGCTTATATATAGCATTCGACGAGTATGTTATTTTTTTGCGACTTTTTACGATGGTTATCCAACCTCGCGGAGGATTTGATAATGAAACACTTTATTTTGATCTGCATCCTGCTGCTTGCCGGCACCATGCAGGCGGTTGCAGCCCCATTGCCCGTCTCTGCAGACGGAGGCATCAGTGGCGACATCTTCGGCAGAAAGAGTCGCGTTGTTCACCCGTCCATAACGGTTCGCGGCGAATACACGGACAACCTTTACAATTCTCACACCGATGAAGAAGATGAGTTCATCACCGTTATAGCCCCGGAAATCGCCCTGGCGTTACCCGGAACGGAAGAAACCGACATCCGGATCAATACCGCCACCGGTGTACCGGGCGGGTTGATGCTGCCCCGGCAGATGCTTGAGACCACAAACCGGATGCAGGGTATTCTGACCTATGCCCCGGAGTTTGAAATATATGCCGATAACACCGATGAAAATTTTACGCGCCAGATCCTTAAAGGGGCCTTTCAGTATAACGCTCCCGGCGGCCTGACCATTGACTTGGCTGACCAATACCGAAAGGATCAGGAAATGCGGGGAGAGGTCGGTAATAAATCCGGCGAGAAATTTAAGTCAAACCTTGCCAATGGCACAGTGAAGTTCGCCTTTTCCCCCAAATTCAGCATCGGTACCGATGTTTCCGCCTATACGGTGTCTTATGACGCTGCCGACGCGTACTTCCGTGATCGTAATGACACGGCGGTTTCCGGGGCCGTGTATTACCACATGACGTCAAAAACAAAAGTGTTTGCTGAGTACAAATACATTGACGTGGAATATGACGCGGCCGTTTCCGCAGACCGGGAAAACACCGAAAACCAGATACTTGCCGGTGTGGACTGGCGGATGACCACGAAATCGCGGGGGATCTGCAAGCTGGGGTATGTCGAAAAGGATTTTGATGATGCGGCTGCGGACGACCCGTCTGACTGGTATGCCGAAATGGATGTTTCCCACAAGTTCACCACCCGCACCATGATCCAGTTGGGCGCGGTGCACCGGTTCTCGGAAACCAATCTCAGTGCCTCCCATTACTATACCACGGATGCCATGAATTTTGTCTATACACAGGAGTTGACACCGAAATTTCAATATCGCCTCGCCCTTCGGTACAGTGTTGATGACTATGACGGCGTGGACCTTGAACTGGAGAAGTATGGTGCCCGTCCGTCGGTGTCTTTTTCGCCTTACCGGTGGCTGACGGCCGATCTTGCCTATGATTTTGAAAAGCGGGACGCCACGGTCGATGGTCTTGATTATACCAGCAATTCTGTTATACTTTCAGTAGACGCGACATTTTAAGCCCGATTCTTCACCGAACAATCGGGCTTGATGCGCCAGGTCAGTGCATGGGCGCAATGGCAGGTGATCCCTTGTCGTTTCGTTTGGTTTCCAAATATTTAGAGGGAAAATATAGAGTGCATGGGTAAAAGATCTGAGTTTTATCTGGCAGTTGCAGTTGCCGTTGCCGCAATGGTGTTTGGATTCCCGATATCCGGAGTTTGTGAGAACTATATCATCGGCAGCGGGGATACGTTTCGCATCGAGGTGTATGACCATCCGGATCTCGAAACCACCGTTCAGGTAGATGGTGAAGGCCGGATTCGTTTTCCACTGATCGGTGAGATTCAGGCCAGTGAAAAATCGGTGTCCGACCTGTCGGAGCTGATAGAACAAAAACTGGCCGACGGTTATATCATCAATCCTCAGGTATCCATCATCATCACCGAATACCGTAGCCGAAAGGCCACCATCCTGGGACAGGTCAACAAGCCGGCGCTCTATGAACTCCGGGGGCGGACAACGCTCCTGGAACTGATATCCAAAGCCGAGGGGCTGACAAAGGAAGCGGGAACTTATGCCTATGTGAAGCGGAAGCCCGGCAACGGGGAAAACGTCAATCCGGAAAGAGGGGTGCTGCCCGGCGATGACAATGAGCGGGTTATCCAGATCGACCTCAATGCCCTGGTGGAAGGCGGCGATACCACGCAGAACATTCTGATCAAGGATGGCGACAGTGTTTTTATTCCGGAGATGAAGAAGGTATACGTGACGGGCGAGGTGAAACGTTCGGGGGCCTATGCCTGGGAGGAAGGCTTGACGGTGATCCGTGCCATCACCAATGCGGCCGGATTTACGGACAAGGCCTCTTCAACGAATATAAAAATTATCCGTACCCGGGAAAGCGGCCAGAAGGTGACCCTTGAAAAGGTCAAGATGGATACCCTGGTGGCGCCGGAGGATGTGATCGTGGTGCCGGAAAGTTTCTTCTAGTGCCGTGTCAATCGCAAAATGCCGGTTCCTGGATGTTATTGCCCGGCTTTTGCTGGCAATCCAGCCAATCTGTGCGGTGGATCACCCTGACAATCCGGGTGATGACCATGAATGTCAATATGGCACGCGATATTTGACGCACCACAGGCCAGGATCTCAAAACTTAAAACTCACAACTCACAACTCAAAACTCACAACTCAAAAATGGAACAATATTCGAATATACAGGAAAAAGAGATCCATCTGCGTGATTACATGCGTGTGATCCTCAAGCGCAAGCGCATCGTGCTGACCTTTTTTTTTATCACAGTCATCGTGGTTTTTCTTGGTACCCTTCAAGCCACCCCAATGTATACCGCCAGCCTGAAACTGACCATTGAGAAAAAAAGTCAGGACCCCCTGCGGCAGATATACCGCTACAGTCATTATGATCCGGAGTTTATCGGATCCCAGACCCAGATCATCACCAGCCGGGCAGTGGCGGAAAAAGTGGTCAACATGCTGGATCTGGTGGAGAATTATAAGCATTTTTTCCCGGAAGAAGAACAAAAGCGCTCTTTTCTGGGGGCCATCGGTCAAATGGTCGGTTCCTGGTTAGCATCGGGGGATGAAGAAGAAACTGAAGGCCTGCCTTGGGGTAAGACCTCATTGCCCCGGGAGCTGATTCAGCAGGAGATGACACCGGAAGAGATGATGGCCGTCACCATTGCCGAAGAATTGTCGGTGGAGCCGATTCGGGAAAGCAATATCCTCGTGGTCTCTTATACATCCAGAAATCCGGAATTTTCCGCGCTTATCTGTAATACCATTCCCAAGGCCTATGTGGAGCAGCTGCTGGAGATGCGGATGACGGATACGGAGTATACTCTGGAATGGATGCGGAAAAAGGCCGATTCCGAGCGGGAGAAACTGGAACAATCGGAACAGCGACTTCAGGAATACTTGAAATCCCAGGATATCGTTACCATCGAAGACCGGATTACCATTATTCCGGAACGGCTTTCCCAGCTCAGCCGAAAGCTCACGGACATTGAAACCGCGCGCGAGGAGCTCGAGGTGCTGGTCAACAAAATCGAAAGGACGCCGGTGTCTCAGCTGGATTCCCTGCCGGCGGTGGCCGAGGAATCTTCCCTCCAGGCCCTTCGCAAGCAGATCCTCGATGCGGAGCAGGAAATTTTAAAGTTGAATCAGAAATACGGGCCCAAGCATCCCGTTCTCATGCAGGCGAAAAAGAACCTGAAAGAACTCCGGGAAAAAAAGAATGCCGAGGCAGAGCGCATTGCCCGGAAGATCGAAAACGATTATGAAATGGCCATGGCCAATGAACAGAATCTGCGGCGGCAACTGGAGGCGACCAAGGCCGAAGCGGCCCGGTTGAATGAAAAGTCGGTGCAGTACCGTATCCTGAAGCGGGAAATCGATGCCAAGCAGCAGCTTTATAATGCGCTGATTTCGCGCATGAAAGAACAGGCAATGACCAAGCAGACCCGAACGGTTTCCGTGGCGGTGGTTCAGAAGGCGGAAGTGCCGCAGGCGCCGTCTAACCAGAACGCCAAAAGAAACATTCTGCTGGCCATTATTCTGGGCACCTTCGGCGGGATCGGGCTGGCCTTTTTTCTTGAATACCTGGATAATACGGTTTCGGTGGTTGAGGATGCAGAAGAAAAACTCGGCATTCCGGCTATGGCCTCCATTCCTTATGTCGAAAAAATGGAGCAGCCTGAGCGCGTAGTGTTTGAGAAACCCAATTCCTCTTATGCCGAGGCATACAAAAGCCTCAGGGCATCACTTACGCTTTCCACAGACCGTGGTTTGCCCCGTACGTTGATGATTGCCAGTATTTCGCCGGATGAAGGCAAAACCCTCACCTGCGCCAACCTTGCCATCGCTATGGCCAGGGCCGGCAAATCGGTCCTGATTGTGGACAGCGACTTAAGGCGGCCCAAGATGCATATCGTGTTCGGCCTGAGCAATGATACCGGCTTTTCCGATCTTTTGACCGGCAATACCGATTCGCTGGCGCTTATTCGTTCCACGGAAGTGGAAAACCTGGATTTATTGACCTCCGGCAAGACCCCGCCCAACCCCTCTGAACTGCTTGCCTCGGAAAATACAAAAACCATTATAAAAGATATATCCAGTCGTTATGATATCGTGTTTTTTGATTCGCCGCCGGTTTCTTCCGTGTCCGACAGCATTGTGCTCTCGGATTATGTCAGAAAAATAATTCTGGTGGTCCGTTCCGGTGTGACACGATATGAGGATGTCCGCCACGGCATTAAAAAGCTGATGCACAATGAAAGGAAAATCCTGGGCCAGGTAGTCAATGCCGTGGATATGAAGAAGGAAGGGTATTACTATTATTCTTCCTATTACCGGAACTCAGGGTATTACGTGGAAGAATGATCGATATCCATAATCATATTCTTCCGGCGGTGGATGATGGGGCGGTGGATATGGCAGAGTCGGTGGCAATGGCGGAGATCGCCGCCAGGGACGGAATCCGGAATATCATTGCCACGCCGCACCTGATGCCGGGAATGACACTGGATGCCATACGCCGGCATGTGCAGAAACTTAACACGGCGTTAAAGGATGCCGAGATTCCCGTTTTCATACATCACGGCGCCGAGATACCCGTTCACCTGCTGGAAAAGGAGGCTGCCCGCATCGGCCTGGCGGCAAGCGGCAACCTGCTGGTGGAATTTCCGCCCAATGAAATCCCCCCTTTTGCCAGGGCCATGTTTGCCCATCTGACGGGGCGGGGCCACGCCATTATTGTCGCCCACCCCGAACGGAACATGCAGGTCATTGAAAATCCCGAACGATTGCAAAAGGTGCTGATGCCATCGGTATCCCTTCAGATCACCGCCGGCAGCCTTACCGGCGCTATGGGCCGGGGCGCAAGGGCCTGTGCGATATATCTGTTAAAAAAGGGATTGGTCACGTTTATCGCCAGTGATGCCCACAATGCAAAAACCCGCGTTCCGCGTCTGGCGCCGGCGGTGAAGGTGGCGGGGCGCTATATGGCAACGGCGACGGTGGATGCCATGGTTCGGGAGCATCCACGCCGGATCGTGGAGCATGCATGATGCTTTCCATCAGTCGACTGCTGTTCTGGATAATGCTGGTTTTTGCCCCGCTGGCTTTCGGCAGTGTTGAACCATGGGCACTGTTTCTGTTGACCGTTATTTGCGGCGCTGCCCTGAGCTGTTATCTCCTTGAATGCCGCCGCGGCAATTTGCCTTTTTACCGCGTCCCCGGACAAATTCCCCTTCTGTTTCTCGCTGTATTCATGGTGCTGCAAATAATTCCTTTGCCGGCGGGTTTCCTGGATTTTGTTTCGCCGGAAACCCTCTCCGTATGGGAAAAAACAGCCGGTTTACTGACGGATGCCCGTTCATGGAGAATTTCCATGGATATCAAGGGAACCATCATGGCGATGGCTATTTTTTCGGTTTGCCTGGGCGGTTATATACTGGCCATTCAACTGCTGGCCGACAGAACCATGTTCAAGCGGACCCTCCTGGCCCTGGCCTGTTTCGGCGGTTTATTCGCCTTTTTTGCCATCGTTCAGTCGATTTTTACCACGGACCATGCCCTCTGGTTCCGGTATGTGCCGGTCAGTGCCATGGTGTTCGGATCCTATGTCTGTCACAATCACTATGCCGGCCTGATGGAGATGCTGACGCCCCTGACCCTGGCCCTTGCCGTGGCCCATCGCCCCATGCGGCAGTTCGGTACCTTCAAGGAGAAAGTTATCGGGTTTTTCGAGGACCGAAAAACCCCACTTTTTCTGCTGCTTTGTTTCTGTGCCGTGATCATGGTGGTTTCGGTATTTGCCAGCCTGTCCCGGGGAGGCATTATCAGTCTCTGTGCCTCGCTGGTGGTTTTTGGCGCCGGTGTGGCCATGAATCGCAGGACCCGCCCCCTTGTCGCCGGCAATAAGGGAATTTTTATATTTGCCGGTATCATCCTGCTTGCCGTGTCTTGGTTCGGGTGGCACCGCATCGACCTTCGCTTCGGGGAACTGCCCGTTCTGCCCTCGGACGAGGCCGGCATAAGCCGGTTTCATTACTGGCGGGACAGTACCGGCATCATCGCGGACTTTCCCTTGGCCGGCACCGGCCTGGGCAGTTTTGAGACGGTGTTCCCGGCTTATCAGACCTTTTTTTCATCGGATACAGTGATCGCCCATGCCCATAATGATTACCTGGAACTGCTCTCAGAAGGTGGAATCATTGCCGGCGGCCTGTTCGGTCTCCTGTTTGCGGGCCTTTTTATTAAAACCCGCAACCGGCTTAAAACCCGCCGGGAGCGATATGCCATTCTCATCTGCACGGGGGCCGCGTCAGGAATCGTTGCGATTCTGTTTCATGGCATTGTGGATTTCAACCTGCGGATTACGGCCAATGCCCTCTATTTTTCGATTCTGTTTGCCCTGATGGTATCGGCTGCCCATACCCGGATGCGAAGAGGGCTGGGGGCCACTTACCTGCCGGTATGCGGGGGAAAGACCACCCTTGGTGCCTTGATCGGCGTGCTGGGCGTATGGCTTATCATGATGGTCATCACCTTTGGGGTGTGGCTTGGCGAGACCCGGACAGGATTTTTTAAAGGCAAATCCATCACCCTGAACACACCTCTGCCCGTATTGCAAAAGATAGAATCCGCCGCCGCATCCGCTGCATCGGTTGACCCGTTTGAACCCACCTATGCCTTGATTCATGGCGATGCGCGCCTTTTTGCCGGCGATGCCGAAGGTGCCGCCCGGGCCTATTCCCGTGCCTTGAGGCAGTCACCGATGCGGGCGGAGGTCCTCCAGAAAGCCGGACTGGCCATCGCTTACAGCCGGGGAGACATGGAAACCGCCGATGCCCTGATGGCAGCCGGAGTTGAATTTGCCCCCATGCGGCTTTCATCCTACAAGCAGCATGCCGCGTTTTTGTTCGCCGCCGGCCGACGGGCGGAATCGCTGGATGTTGTGCGCCGCGCAATGGTGGCCTCACCTGAAAAAAGCCGCCGGTTTTTTCGATTTATGAGCGACCTGGGCATCAAGCCGGCCGCAATGATTGACAACCTTCCCACAAATGCCACCGTGTTTTACCGGATGGCATTGTATGTCCGGAGCACCGGCGACGATACGCTCTATGTGCCGTTGCTGGAACAGGCCATGCGGATGGACAAAGCGGACGACCCTCCTCCGCCGGGTATTTATCACCATCTGGCCCGTGCTTATGACCGCAACAACAACATCGACGCCGCCATCCATGTGCTCGAACAGGGCCTTGGCAAGTACCCGGCACGGAAGCCATTTTTGTATGAGCTGGGCAGACTGTATGAGAAAAACAATATTCATTTCAAGGCCAGGCAACTCTATAAGATGCTGTATGTCCGCGATCCCTGGTATCGCGATGTGCGGGATCGGCTGGCGGCAATGGGGGGGTAAGGCCGGAGAGGTGCAATGTTAAGCCATAACACCTGGTTTTTGAGGCCTGGGCACCGATAGATGGCGATGCCGAAAAAGAGCAAAGCACGAAATTAGAAATTGGAAACTCGAAACAAGTCCCAATATCAAAGGAATGGTTGGTAATAAGGGTGAACCATGAAACGCACAGCCATCTCCCGAAGGAAGCCAACAATAAAACCCGTGGCTCAGCCACCGGTGCCCAATCCACCGGGAAAATTCGGGGACAGTATTTATATTTCGGCCCAGAATGAGAGTGTTTTCATCAACGCGTTAAAATATATATACAGTCCCCGAATTTTCCATAATATCATTGACACAGCAGCCTCTATGGTATATATTCATAGTATATATTATATGGGGGTATAAATGCAAACTGCAAAATTATTTCAAAATGGAAGATCCCAGGCGGTAAGGCTGCCAAAAGATTTCAGAATGCCTGGAACAGAGGTGAAAATATACAGGCAGGGAGGCCGTGTGATCCTTGAACCGATCAGTGAAACCTGGGATGCTTTATTTGAATCACTTGATGAATTTCCGGATGATTTTATGAAAGATGGCCGGAATCAGCCCGATCTGCAAGAAAGAGAAGGTTTTTAAATATGGTCAGATACCTTCTTGATACAAATATCTGCATTTATCTGATTAAAAACCGGCCATACGAAGTTTTTGAAAAATTCAGGCAACATGCGCCAAAGGACGTGGCTGTCTCTTCAATAACGGTCTTTGAGCTTGAATATGGCATAGAAAAAAGTCAACACCCCGCAAAATCAAAAAAAGCGTTGTCAAAATTTCTTTTGCCATTGAATATAATCGACTTTGATGAAAATGCAGCATCTGAGGCGGGAAAAATCAGAGCAGCGCTTGAAAAAAAAGGAACACCCATAGGCCCTTTTGACCTTCTGATTGCAGGCATTGCCCGAACGATGAAATTGATACTTGTAACAAATAATACCAGAGAGTTCAGCAGAGTGGAAAAGCTGCGGACCGAGAACTGGGCCGGGTAATTGAAAAATGTAGGAAATTCGGGGACAGTATTTATATTTCGGCCCAGAATGAGAGTGTTTTCATCAACGTGTTAAAATATATATACTGTCCCCGAATTTCAAACTTTAACCGCTTGAACACAAAAAATATTTGATAACAGAATTAAATTCATCAAACCAGGCGCGCTGCCTCAGGGTATCAGTATTAATGACACTCTTTCCGGAAGCTCAGCATCCATCCCAAGGAACAAACAGATCGCATCCATATTTAAAGAAGCCGGGTTTATAGAAAAATGCCGCCGATTATCCCCGATATCTGATCATGAACATTCCCCGTCCCCGGAATTTTGCTGCTACCCAGGAGAGGTCATGGGCATCGAAAAGAGGCCAACATGAGTCAAGAGCAGACTTGACCCCTTTAGATGACCCCTTTAGAGCAGACTTGACCCCTTTACAGTTTCCTCTTGAGTTTTAATCATTTTTTTGATATAAAAACCAATAAGCTTCAAACAACAATAAAAAATCAACCCGCCAGCATGTTGCCGTATTCTCGGAGGTATTGATCATGGAAGCATTACGATTTACAGCCAAACCGACAAACCGCCGGGTCACGATTGAGCTGCCTGCGAATATGGGTGATGATATTGTCGAAGTAATAGTCTTAAGTACGAAAAAAACATCACCTGCTGGAGGTTCCCGTCGAAAACCACCGGCGGAATTAAAAAACACTGTCATCCATGATGATTTGATCGCACCAGCAATTCCCCCAGATGAATGGGATGCGCTTCAATGATCCTGCTAGATACGCATATCTGGGTGCGTTGGCTGATTTCAGAGGACATCGGTTCAGAACTGATAGAACTCATAGAAAATGCGGAGGAGGCCTGCGTTTCTTCGATCAGCTGTTGGGAAGTTGTTTTACTTGCGAATCGCGGCCGAATAGCACTTTCTGCCTCTGCGGAGCAATGGATAAATACGGCACTTTACGAAGCTCAAACAACATGTCTGCCAATTGATCGACAAACAGCAGTGCTTGCCGCGAATCTTCCTGATCATCACCGCGATCCAGCTGATCGAATTATTATTGCAACAGCCATCATAAATGGCGCGCAGGTAATATCATTTGACAAGCAGTTTCGAAAATATGATGAGTTGAAGGGGCTACTCTTACCGAGTTGAGAAGCTTTAATTCCTGAACAACAAATCTATGGAACAAGGCCCGGGGCAGGCGCTTCAGGTCGCCCGGCAAACCCCGGCCGCCGATTATCCCCGATATCTGATCATGAACATCCCCCGTCCCTGGAATTTTGCTGCTACCCCGGAGAGGTCATGGGCATCGAAAAGAGGCCGACATGAGTCAAGAGCAGACTTGACCCCTTTAATGATCAAAACACACACCCTTGCAATCAGTTGTTTTGAAAATTGAAAAATTCGGATTTAAAATTTGTTTCGTATTTCGTATTTCAAATTTCGAATTTGTTGTTCTTTACAAGTGTACTTTGTTGACTTTTTTGTGAACTCTTATTATTTTTATGTACATAAGGTTTTTTGCTGGAGTGGAACTAATATAAGGAGGACGATTTGATGGAGGTTAATGTAAAGGAAGCAAGAAGGCGGATCAGCGCCCTTCTGGATCAGGCGCAAAAAGGAAAAGAGGTGTTCATTCTGCGGCGGGGAAAGAAAGTGGCGCGGCTGGTGCCAGCAGAAAATTCAAAAAAAGGATTGCCGGATTTGAGTGATTTCAGGTCAGCAATTGCGGTAAAAGGAGATGGGTTGAGCCGGACGGTGATTGCTGGTCGGGAAGCGGAGCGGTATTAATGGTATACGTGGATACGAGTGTGCTTGTGGCCTATTATTGTCCGGAGGAACTGAGCCAGCAGGCACAGGCGGTACTGCTTTCTCAGGCGAAGCCGGCCCTGAGTGTTTTGACAGAAGTGGAATTGACCTCGGCGGTGGCACGAAAGGTACGGATGAATGAACTGGATAGTGCGGCTGGACAGCGCGTTCTGGCAAAATTCGGTTCCCATGTAGCGGCCGGGCTTTTTGAGGTGATGGCGGTGGAGAATCATCACTGGCAGCTGGCCAAAAGCTGGATAGGGCTATTTGCGACCCCGCTGCGAACGCTGGATGCCTTGCATCTGGCCATGGCCGCGGATGCGGCCTTGGAACTGGTCACCTCGGATAAGTCCTTTTTTCAGTCAGCGGAAATGCTCGGAGTTGCAGCACGGTTGTTGGAATGATGGGGCACAGCAATGGCCACAGACCTGCAACGGACCCACGCAGAAAAAAGCAGTTGTCTGTAGAACGCGAAAAATTTTAGAAAAATGCAACGGCTCTTTATCGGATGATATCATAAAGGATCGGCAGGACAGGGTATGAACTGTTTTTTTGACACTTCTGCATAACAAATACCCGATTGAATGGATCAAGAACCCAAAATTGTTATTATTGCCGGGCCAAACGGCGCCGGTAAAACCACATTTGCAAAAGAATTTTTAGTAAAGGAAGCCAAGTGCCCGGCTTTTGTTAATGCCGACCTGATCGCTTCCGGTCTGTCCCCTTTTTTTCCGGAAGAGGCGGCAATTAAGGCAGGTCGCCTGATGCTTAAAGAAATAATTGAATATGCCGGGCGCGGGGAAAACTTCGCCTTTGAGACCACCTTGAGTGGACGTATTTATGCTCGATATATTCAACAGTGGTGATCGGCTGGATATCGAGTCAAACTGATCTTTCTCAGCCTGCCGAAGGTGGAAATCGCGGTTGAGCGTGTTAAAATATATATACTGTCCCCGGAATTCCCACAATGGAACACCAATATATAACCGATAAATCAGGCGTCCCGGTATCAGTTATAATTCCAATTGCGGAATGGGAAAAGATTCAGAAAAAAATCCAGGGACAATCAGATACCAGGATTTCTGGAAATACAAAAAAAAATATCCAAATGTTAATGGAAAAATACAAGGGAGTAAAACCATTCAAAAAAATTTCTGATCCCGTGGAGTGGCAAAAATGAATCCGTGATGAATGGTGAAAACGCTCTGATTGACAGCAATATAATTATTTATCTCTCAAAACAGCCGATTTCTCCGGACTTTATTGAGAGGTTTGATGGATTATTTATTTCAGTCATTACATACATGGAAATTCTCGGTTATGATTTCGATGACCCTATAGAAGATGCACTCGTAAAAAGTCGCTTGCAGACGGCAAAGTAAAAAGTTCAAGATCAAGGCGCCGATGTATCTCGAGGAATGGAGCGTACTTAGGCGTACGTGACATGACGAGAGATGCATCGCTTTGCTGCTATTGGACTTTTTACGAAGCCGTCTATAGAAGAAGAATATATAAAAAAACTATTGGGTCTGTTGACAGTTCTTTATATTGATCAATCTGTAGCCGACACGGTAATCGAAATCAGAAAGAGAAAGAAAATCAAACTGCCTGACGCAATTATTGCGGCAACGGCAATCACCCAGGATACCCATTTGATAACCAGGAATGCCAGAGATTTCAGTGACACGGGGGTGAGACTGATAGACCCCTTTCAAATATGACGACCACGTAAAAAGCTTCCAACTCCTCGATTTTCCCTCGTCCACTTACTTTCAATTTTCATTTGCATTTTTAACCCTCGGGACATATTATCAAAATATCTCAATCAAAAATTCCAAAAGGCCAAATCATGAATATTCAGCGAAAAGAAAATAACACAACACAAAACTATCGCGTGCGTTTATACAAAAACGGACAATATCAGTCTTTGCATATTCCCAAAGACCTTGAATTGCCCGGCAACGAAGCCATAGTCCAAAAAAAGGGAAAACAATTAATCATAAAACCCCTGACAAAGCCATCTTTGCTTGAAACATTAGCCGGGCTGAATAAAATTAACGAGGATTTCCCCGACGTTGATCAGGGGCTACTACCACCCGATAACATTGACATATAACCATGCATCAGTTTATCTACTTGCTTGATACCAACATCATCTCAGACCTTGTCCGAAATCCTTCCGGAAAAATTACCGATAAAATCCAAAAAGTCGGCGAGAAAAAGTTTGCACAAACCTTATCATTGCCGCCGAACTTCGGTACGGTGCATACAAAAAACAGTCCGCCCGGCTGACAGAACAACTGGAGGCAATTTTATCCGCCATCGAAATTCTGCCCTTAGGGACTAAGTTAAAATAACATGTACAAATATTACCCAAAATACATAGTTTCCTGAGGCTTTATTTTGTAATTCCATTCACCATGAAAACTCGCCCGCTCAATGTTCAACTGTGCCAT
>JAXHVL010000007.1:0-5457 GCA_034189225.1 Thermodesulfobacteriota bacterium | reverse complement strand
AAACTTCAGGCGGTCCATGGCGGGTTAATGCCCCCTGGAGGGCCTCAACGCAAAAATTTGTATCCAGGGTATTGGATAATTTCCAGGATAGCACTTTGCGACTGTGCCAGTCCATCACTGCCACCAGATACATAAATCCGCGGCTCATTGGAATATAAGTGATATCCGCCGTCCAAACCTAATTGGGCCGGTCGATTGTCATCCCTTTGAGCAAATACGGATAAACACCATGCTCTGGATGAGGCCGGCTGGTTTTGGGCTTGGGATAAATTGCTTCAATTCCCATAAGCCGCATAAGCCGCTGAACACGCTTGCGGTTGACTTTATAACCCATACGGCGAAGCCAGTTGCGCATTGAACGGCTGCCCCAAACAGGTGTTTTTAAATACTGGCCATCAATTAAACGCATCAGTTTCAAATCTTCAGAACTGACAGGCTTGGGCCGGTAGTACAACGAAGACCGGCTGATATTCAACATTTTGCATTGCCGGGTTAAAGCGTTAATTTTTTACCACCTTGAAGAACATACTTCAGGTCGCCATCTTGTACAAGTCCTCAAGGAGGATAATTTCGCCCGTGAACATATCGCTCCCGAAGAGGGTATCCAAAAAAGCAGTTTCTCCGAAGCCATCAATAATAGAGGCTTGGAGCAACTCCAATTGGTTTATGAAAGCCTTTGCAATGAAGCATCCGGAGTTCTCCCCCATCGACATGCTGTTTTGGGCGAATTGGTTGCCATTGATGGATCGCTCATCGACGCAGTGATGTCAATGGCCTGGGCTGACTACCGGAAAAATTCAAAAAAAGTTAAAATACACATGGGCTTTAATGTCAACCAGGGAATTCCCACCAAATTTTACTTAACCGACGGCAATGGTGCTGAAAGACCATTTGTCCCTCAAATAATTTCTCCGGGACAAACAGGCATAGGCGATCGAGGATATCAAGACCATGCCGCATTTGATTCTCTTCAGGCCGAAGGCAAGAGTTTTGTAATCCGCATCAAAGCCAAGACCACCAAGACGTTGGTACAGCGATACAATATTAACCCTGACGGTATCGTTTTTTATGATGCCGAAGTCTTGTTGGGAACCGAACAAAACAACAATCAAACGCAGGTTCCGGTACGTCTTGTCGGGTACCGGGTCGATAATATCGATTATTGGGTGACAACCGATCGCAGGGATTTGACAGCCGAGCAAATCGCCGATGTCTATAAGCTCAGATGGGAAGTGGAAAACTTTTTTGCCTGGTGGAAACGTCACTTAAAAGTTTACCATCTGATTGCAAGGAGTCGATACGGACTGATGGTGCAAATATACGCTGGGCTGATTACTTATCTTCTCCTTGCTATTTATTGCCATAAAACCCATGGAGAAAGAGTCAACATAAAAAGAGTCAGAGAATTAAGAATACAAATTCAAAATGAACTTCGGGATGCCGGTAGCTCCACTGAAGAATATTTTTTCAAAGAACAAAAACATGGCTCCAAAGATGCAAAACGGAATATGTCAATGAAAATAAGACACGCTGGTTAATAAATTAGACTCTAATTCTTGCGTTTCGGGTTTGTTGATCCAGGCTGCCCTGGGCAAATCCTGGGGCTTGGGTTTTCTTCCTTTAAATCGTTGGGGGTTCTGATCAAATGCCTGTTGAAGCACATTTGATCGGTTTTTATATATTTTTTCGGCAAGCCCGTAATGGACTTGTTCCGGTGTCATGAGGCCGATGGCCGAGTGGCGATGATCTTTATTATACCAGCTGAAGAAGCTTTGGCAGAAGGTTCTGGCATCCTGGATAGAACCAAAGCGATCCGGGAACTGCGGGCAGTACTTGAGGGTCTTGAACTGAGATTCAGAATAGGGGTTATCATTGCTCACATGCGGCCGGCTGTGGGTTTTGGTAACCCCCAGGTCGGCCAGCAAATGAGCGACACCCTTTGATTTCATGCTTGCGCCCTGATCGGCATGCAGGGTCAACTGGCCCTGTTTTATTTGTTGCTTTTGACAACTGTCACCGATCAGCCGTTTGGCCAAGGCGGTCAGCTCCCGGTGGGCGACCATCCAGCCAACCACATAGCGGCTGAAAATATCCAGAATGACGTATAAATAAAAATAAGTCCATTTGGCCGGACCTTTCAGTTTGGTTATATCCCATGACCAGACCTGATTCGGTTCGGTAGCCAGCAGTTCCGGTTTGACGTAATGAGGCCGTTGCACATGTTTTCTTCGTTCCCTGACACAGCCGTGGGCGGCTGCCAGAAGCCGGTACATGGTACGGATGGAACAAAGATAAACCCCTTCATCCAACAGCTTGGCATATATCTGATGCGGCGCGTCGTCGCAAAACCGATCCGAATGCAAAACATCTAACACTGCCTGTCGTTCCTCGGCAGACAGCGCCATCGGGGGAGCCGGCCGGACTTTAGGGGCAGGCCGCTTATTGACCGTGCGCCTGTAAAAGGTTGCCCGGGCGACTCCCAACGCATCACAGGCTGCTTTTTTTCCGGTTTCTGGACTTATTTCTTCAACCAATTGAATCATCTGTTGCCGTCGCTTTCGTCGGGATACAGAGGGCTGTCCAGGATCTCCGCCATTTTTTTTTGTGCCTCGATGAGGATGGAGGCTTTTTTGGGTTCTTTACGCAACCGTTCGTTTTCCTTTTCAAGTTGCGCCACCTGGCCGATCAGCGGATTTTTTTCTTTTGCCCGGCGTCCGCGCTTTTGGGGTGACATGGCTTGCAGCAATCCTTTTTCCTTCTGCCGTCGCCAAGCGGTCAGATAGGATGAATAAATGCCTTCCCGGCGTAATAATGCGCCAATCTCACCGGGTTCGCTACAGGCATCGGCTTCCGCCAGAATACGGAGTTTGTATTGTGCCGTAAATTTTCGGCGAGGCTTGGTCTCGGTGACCTCCGGGTCTGGCGGCGACCCGACGCCCATGGCCTCAACTCCGGTCGCCCTACGGGCTCCCTCCGTTGAGGCCATGGGCGTCGCCTGTTTGTTCTTGCCGTCTGGTGATGTTAGCTGTATAGTTTTCATAGTGTTACTCCTACCCGCCCTTCTCTAATTTT
Organism: Thermodesulfobacteriota bacterium; assembly: GCA_034189225.1. Classification (GTDB taxonomy): domain Bacteria; phylum Desulfobacterota; class Desulfobacteria; order Desulfobacterales; family Desulfosudaceae; genus JAXHTY01. The sequence continues at coordinate 2,385 of JAXHVL010000007.1, read as the reverse complement.
GCAAGGGGTGGGTGTCTCACTATCATTGGCACAGAGGGAACCTAACCGGACACTACTGAATTTCCATATGTATTGCTTCAATAATAAAATTAAAACGGGCACCACGGCAACTCATTGGCCATTCCCGAAAGGCAGGAGGTTATAAACTTTTAAGACAGAAATCGAGCGGACTTCGAACCTGGACAGGAAAGATTTTATGTCTAACCCTTCGTGCCAAGCGCAAGTTGAAATGAGCGAATGCACCTTGCGATACCGATACCGATTTTGACCGCCCGGATATACCCCTTAGCCCCACCCCTCCCGCCGCACCAGCCCCACATACTTCCCCACGATCCGCACCCGCTTCCTGCCGCCGCCCATAAACCGGAGGGGCGGATACGCCTCATTGGCCGCGTGCAACTCCAACAGATTCCACTGCTTTTTCACAATCTTTAAGGTGGCCTCCCACAGCATTCCCTCCACCATCACCGCGGCGATCTCCCCTGAATCCACGCTTGGCTGGGGCCGGATAATCGCAAGATCCCCGTCCACAATATGCACCCCCACCATGGAATCCCCGCACACCCGAAGCGCAAAGCACGCCTCATCCCCGTACAGCAACGGGTCCAGGGCAATCCGCTCATCCGGATTGTCCCACACATCCAGGGGCTCACCCGCCGCAATCCGCCCTGCCACCGGCATGGTATAGTCCGCATCCCAGCCAACCGGCCGCCAGGACCGGTTTTTTCCCTTTGTAAACGCAAGAAATCCCTTTTCTTCCAGCACCCCCAGAATCCGGTGCACCCCGGCAGGCCCGGCCAGCCCCAGCTTGTCGCAAATCTCCCGTACCGTCGGCGAATACCCCTGCCGCCGGTGATACGAACAGATCACATCAAACACACTCTTCTGCCGCAACGTTAATTCTTCCATAACATGTCTCCCGGGCTCTGCACCCCGCGGCCGCCCCTGTTCAGCACATGGGTATATATCATTGTCGTTGAGACATCCTTATGGCCCAACAATTCCTGAACCGTCCGTATATCATACCCCGCCTCCAGCAAATGGGTGGCAAAGCTGTGCCGCAGGGCATGACAATTGCCTGTCTTGTTGATGCCGGCATCCCGAATGGCCTGTTTAACAGCCCGTTGCAGGACCGACTCGTGGATATGATGGCGTCTTTCTATCCGGGTGCGCGGGTCAATTGCCCTTTTCGATGCAGGAAAAACATACTGCCATGCCAGGTTTCGGTCCGCATGTTTGTATTTTCGTTCCAATGCATACGGCAAATAAACCGAGCCAAAGCCTGCTTTTAAATCCTGATCATGCAGTCCTTTCACCTTTTCCAGGTGCTGTTGAAGATCGGAAATCACGATTTCCGGCATCATCGTAACCCGATCCTTGCTGCCTTTGCCATCACGAACAGTTATCTGCCTGTATGAGAAATCCAAATCCTTGACCCGCAACCGCACACACTCCATCAATCGCAGTCCCGCACCATACAAAAGCTGGCCCATAATCCATTTCCCTTTTTCCAGGCGCTCCAGAATGGACCGCACCTCATCTTTGGAAAATACCACCGGCAAACGCCGCGGCTTTTTCGCCCTTGTGACATTCTCAAGATTTCCAAATTCACACTGTAATATCTCTCTGTAAAAAAACAATAACGCATTAAAAGCCTGATTCTGGGTGGATGCCGCCACGTTTTTGTTGACCGCCAAATGCGTCAAAAATTCTTCGACGCCTTTTATACCGACCTCCTTGGGATGGCGTTTATTATGAAAATAGATAAAACGTTTGATCCAACCGATATAGGTTTCTTCCGTGCGGATGCTGTAATGCCGGGTTCGCATCACTTCCCGTACTTGTAACTTCTCAATAAGTCCTGGCAGAACTGACTGCAAAGAGATTCTTCACTCGAAGACTCGTTCAGAATGATAAATAAAAACAATAAGTTGCAAAATGTCATCCTGAGTGAGTCCGCGAACGAAGGACCTCTCTGCCAGGACTTATTGAGAAGTTACCCGTACTTGATCCAATAGCTTAGGATTATTGGCCATTTTTCCCTCCCCAAAAAATCTATGGTAATGTATCATTTTTTTAAAAAACAATAGCATGAACATTTGTTCATGTCAACATGTTTTTACAAAAATCAGGGTGGTGATATCAAACGAAATGAATTGCATATTCCCCTCAATAATGGTAGTATCCAGCAAAAATTGCAGTCTATCGCCATAACATCTGCCGAACAGCCGTAGTATATTACTACAATTCGGCAGTCGATTAATCGTTGAACTAAACCGCTTCGCGGAAACACCCTCCAGCATCTCCATTAAATTCATGTAGCTCTTCTTTTCTTCGGACATCACTTTCATTTCCAAATACAGCCAATTGGGTCTATAACTCCTT
>JAXHVL010000069.1:0-21475 GCA_034189225.1 Thermodesulfobacteriota bacterium | reverse complement strand
TTCTCGTAAACCCATGCAACGTAGCCTATCGAAAGACGATAGACATCCAGTTTCTCGTGCCCAAGCGCCATATCTCTTCGATCCCGATAGCGATCCCGATTTCGATTTGGATTATCCCAACATATGGTGGTGACAAAACAATCACCCGTTACCCCTTGGCATGGGGATGACAAGAACCGGCACAGTGCTTTTTTTCAATATGCTTTTTGTGGTTGAGCCGATAACGGCTTCTGTCAGGGTGGGGTATTTGCCATGGCCCATGACGATTAAATCACAATTGCGGGATTTGGCCACGGAGAATATCTTGTGGACGATGTCGCCCCGTTTGACCAGAATTTCATCATCGGGTGATTCATGGTCGAAAAACTGGTTTTTGGCATCTTCATACAACAGGTTCAACCCGTCCCGAATCACTTCCGCATCCTGTTTTTTCCCAATCAGAATATCCTTGGCATCCAGTGCATATTCATCCTGTCGTTTCTCAAGTTCTCTCATTTTTTCACTGCCAAGGAAAACCGACAGCATGTTGCGCGTATTCTGGGGTGCATCGCCTTCAACCACATAGAGAATTACGATGCTTGCCCGGTAATGGGCGGCGATACTGGCCGCATAATTAAACGAATACCGCGCGTGCTCGGACAGGTCCGTCGGAAAAAGAATTTTCTTGAATTGTTGAACCACTGTTTACCCTCCTCTCCTCACTGTTGGTTTTTTCGGTATTCTGCCAGCGCATTCAACACTTCTTCCATCAGTTGCCGTGGATATGCATTTCCGGCAAGTTTTTCTCGGACTGCTATGTTCGCCTTTTCAATGGCCTTTCTGTCTTTTTCAGGAAAGGACACGGGCTTCATACCGCATTTCTGCTGAAAGGCGGCCATGGCTTTTCGTTCATAGGTCCGGATCTTCTCCCGCCACATGGTCTCGATCACATTGTATTCCGACAGAATGAATTCCTTTAAATTGTGGGCGAACAGGTCCGAGACCCCGATCTCTTTTTGCAGCTTGTCCTTAAAGCTGCTGCTTACAATAACAGCGGCCGGTGAATAAAGCAAGGGGGTTTCGGTAAAATAGTTTGCGTATTGATAGCCCTGCATTCCCAGCATCCAGACGGCCGGCGCAAGGTTCGTATCGGCCAGGCCGGTGCTCAGGGCGGAGATCACTTCCGGAACGGCAACAGGCGTGGGGTTGATGTTCAGTTCGTTAAACAGGGTGGTTTCCACCTCCCCCATCCATGTGAGCATTTTACGGTGCCGGATATCATCCAGGTCGGTGAATTTCTTTTTGGAATAAATATGGAAAAAGCCGGTGTCGATAAGGGCGGCCAGCATGTAGCCCCGTTTTTCGAACTCTTCATCAATCCGTTTTCTGAACTTTTTAAAAATGTAATCGATTTCGTCGTAGCTGTTGAAAAGTCCCGGAGTGGTGAAGACGGACATGTTCGGCGCGGCCTTTAAAACACCGAGAGCGGTACTGCCGCAACCGGTGAGCTGTCCGATATCCATTTTTCGGAGGATATCCGTATCCTCCCCCATGACACCGCCGCCGTATATTTTAACTTTAATTTTACCGTTGGTGAGTTTGTTGATCCTGGGGTTAATCGTTGTCCGGGGAACGCTCAAGTAAGGGGTTCCCGGGGGCGCCAGGGTGCCGATGGTGATGACCACCTGGTCATCCACGGGAGCGGAGCTTTTCGACCATATGATTTCTTTCACCGCTTCCCATTCGAGGTGTGGGGAAAACAGGGCGTTGAAAGGCTCGGCGATCTGGTTGAACATATACCGGGTGGTTTTCTTCTCACCCATGAGTTTCATGACCGCCGTACCCACCATCTCCTTCAGGTCGCTCTTGCTCAGCGCACCGGATTCGAGCATGGATTTTAATGCTGTCTGCTTTTTTTCCAATGCGGGTGAAATGGTCGCGCCGGTCCACAAGGCCGAAATTGTCTGGTGTATTGCGGTTCTGCTTTCCTGGGGGGACATGGCCGCGGCGGTTAGAGGCTGTACAGCCATCAACAACAAAACGACGCTGCCGAGGACCAGCGACTGCAAGGGTTTTCTGAAAGATAAATACTGCAAAAACATGATGCATTTCCTCCTTATGGATAAGGTATAACGATTTTATAACAATGACGCAGGGTCAATTAAATTTTTCTGGTCGGTGAATTTCAGTAAATATAGGGACAACTCCGGAATATAAGTAATCAAAAGCAGCCCGATAACCAGAATCAGAAAAAACGGAATAACCGATTTCAGTATGGTCGGGAATGACTTGTTGAATTTTATCGACGAAATAAAAAGACTCATGCCGATGGGGGGGGTAATAAACCCGAGCTCCAGGTTTGCCAGGAAGATGATTCCCAGGTGCACGGGATCGATACCGTACTTTACGGCAATGGGGACGATGATGGGGACCACAACGGCACAGGCGGAAAAGATGTCCATGGTAGTGCCGACCGCCAGAATAAAAATATTCAGGAGTATGAGGAATACATATTTGTTGCTTATATTGGCGGATATGATGGAAAACAGTTTGTCCGGCACCGACAGGTTCACAAAAACGTCCGTCAGGCCCAGGGCCATGCCGACGATGATCAGGATGGAGCCGTTCATGATCATGCTTCTGCGGATTACCTGAATCAGGGTTTTGGCGTTCATGTCCCGGGTGACGAACAGTTCAATGATCAGTATGTATATAACTGCAATGGCCGCGGCTTCCGGGGCGGAGAACAATCCGCTTAAAATGCCGCCGATGATGAAAAACGGCAGGGGCAGTTCCCATATGATGTCCCGGGTGGCGGAAGCCAGTTCCGGGAAGGAGAATTTTTCCCTGGTTGTATATTTGACGCCGAAAAAGAAAGCGTATGCCCACATCAACACAAGCAGCAGGAGACCGGGGATCAGACCGGCGATGAACATATCCTCCACGTTGAGGGGTGCCTGCTGGCTGGCAATGACCCCGTAAAGGATCAGCGGAAGGCAGGGCATGAAAAGAGTACCCAGGCTGCCGCCGGTGGTGATCAGGCCGAGGGTGAAATTTTCAGGGTAGTTGTCCTTGATCAGGGCCGGATACAGCAGGGTTCCAACGGCAACGATGGTAATGGCGCTGGCCCCGGTAAAGGCGGTAAAGACGGAGCATGCGATCAACGCCACCAGACAGAGACCGGCGGGCAGCCACCCCAGAAGGGAATGAGTGAACCGGAGCATTTTTTCCGGTACCCGGCTATCGGCCAGAACATAGCCGGAAAAAATAAAAAGCGGAATGGCGACGAACACGGGCATGGTCGTCAGCCTGTAAAAGTCTGTGAATAGTGTGGAGGGGCTGATATTAAGAAGAAAATAAAAGCTCGCAAATGCCGCGCTGCCGATGATAATAAACAGCGGTTCCCCGAAAACCGCCAGCAAAATAAGCCCTAAAATAATAAAATTCAAGCCGGTTCCTCCGTTTACTTGTCAGCATCAATCCGATTGCTGTTGATTTTATCCTTGATGTCGACCAGGTCCCTGAGAAAACAAATGAAGAATTTGTAAGCCATGGAGCAGAAACATACCGGAAAAATCATGGTGATTACCCATTCCGGCAGGTGGACCGCCTCTTCGATTTTCCCGACGTGTTTGGTCACCATTACGTAGTGCATAGCCAGATACACGAATAGTACGCACGCCGCGCTGGCGATAAGCGTCAGAAGCGCATTAAGGTACTTGTTGTAAGGAAACGGCAGTATCCCCTGAAAAAGGTCAATGTTGATGTGGCTTCTTTCGAAGCTTGACGTGGCGATGCTTGCGCCGAGCATTGCCAGCACGAGAAGTGCGATGTTGTTAAACGTGGCCATCCAGATGATGGAATAAGAAAACATGTTCCGCATCACAACCTGCCCGAAGGCAAACACGGAAAGCGCCAGCAGCAGCGTCACAATGGCCGTCAATTCGACATTATAAATAATTCTTTCGATCTTGTATAAAATTCTCATTACTCAACCGGCTCCCCTTTTTCTTTGAGATAATGCCGTGCTTTGGCCTTGGCAATCTGGTTAATCAGTGCAATCTCGGGCATCAGATCATCCGGCGCCTCAATAACTTTGCGCAGGGTTTTGTTATAAAGCGCATCATCGGTTACATAAAATCTTGCATAAAATACCATGGGAAGCAGAAACTTACCGTCGTTCATTTCAAAGACGGTTTTAAATTCTTTCTCCGCCAATTTTTTGTCGCCGCCGAAAGTGGCCGGCAGTATGCTGTTGGTAATTCCCAGGAACATATGGGCAAACCCGTAATAATAGTCGCTGTCAATTTTATTGATCTGCTTGGACATGGTTTGGAATTTCCCCAGGTCCACGACGATCATCGGATCTCCCATATTCTGAAGTATGGCGAGGCCCGTACTCGCCGCCGTCCACAGCAGGGCCGGCAGATATTTTTCGCTTTCAATTGTTTTTGTCGCTTCAGCCACGCTTTTACCGTCTTCCAGCGCCTTGCGGAATCCCCGGTGCTGCTTCAACGCCCGCATCCCGCATTCCGCGCCGCGGGTGTAAAGGGCGGTGGCCTGTTTCGGGGAGTCATCCTCCACCATCATGCCGAGCCCGGTATAGGCCTTGGCGCCCAGGGTCAGCAGAAGCATGTCATGGGGGGAGGTTTCCAGCATTCCCTCAAGCAGCATAATGGTGCCCGGCAATCCTTGCCTGGTAAGCTCCAGATTGTCCTGCTGGAAAATGCCGACCTCAATGTTTTTCACGGCGGGGTGGGCGATGGTGATGCCGGCCCTGATCATGGAAGTGTGAATAGAAGTACAGCCGCTGGTCATTGCGAAAAGAACGGCTATAAAAATTGCGTACAGTGTTTTTCTTTTAAGACTGGCCATCGTGATCTCCCTTCACTTATTGGCGATTACTTAAAAACTGTAACGTAAAACTTGTTAGTTTATAGTCAGGGGTGCAGAAATTTGTCAATAGTTTTTTCGGCACTTGTCCAAAAAATATTCAACCGGCATTTTTTTCCCCCTTATATTGAACCTGTTTCTATTTTCCCGGGTATTAATTTTTAACTATTTGTTTTTCTGTGATTTTCTGTTATGCATCCCGAAGCCTTTCACTTGGCACTCTTATTGCTTCAAGGAGTTAGTACGTCAATGCGGTTTGATTCCCCCTTGATGTTAACCCTTTACTGAAGGAGCTCCACAGATGCTGCATGAGATGGCACGGCCGGTTCAGGGCGGACTTCGGCAGGAAAAAAAGTTCGAGATAACGGCAAACAATATCGCCAATGCGAATACCACCGGTTTTAAAAAGGATATTCTTTCCTTTGGCGAGATGTTGTCATACCGCATGAACACCGATTTCTCGGACGGCCCTGTCAAGAGCACGGGCAATAAGCTGGATGTGGCCATTACCGGCGATGGCTTCTTTAAGATACAGACCGACGAAGGCATCCGGTATACCCGCAGCGGCAATTTTACCCTGGACAACACCAACACCCTGGTCACCCAGAACGGAAACCCCGTAATGGGCGATGGCGGCCCCATTGTGATCGAAGGCGGTGACGTGGTGATTGATGATACAGGTGAGGTCCGGGTCGGCAACACCACCGCCGGAATTCTGGCGGTGGTGGACTTTGATTCCTATGACAACCTGAAAAAAGCCGGGGATACGCTGTTTGCACCAGCCGATGACGCCCCCCTTCAGGAAAGGGCCCCGGAGCGGGTCGCTGTCAAGCAGGGGGCTCTGGAGATGGGCAATGTTTCAAGCGTCAAAGAAATGGCGCAGCTCATCAAGACTGAACGCATTTATCAGACGTATCAGAAAATGATTCACACCTTTGATGAGCTCAATGCCACGGCAGTGAACAAGCTCGGCCAGTTCAAATAGGAGGTATCGTATGCTCAGAGGACTTTGGACGGCAGCATCCGGAATGGCTGCCCAGCAGACCAACATCGACGTTGTTTCCAACAACCTGGCCAATGTCAACACCACCGGTTTCAAAAAGAGCCGGGCCAATTTTCAGGATCTGATTTATCAGACCCAGCGGGTTGCCGGCGCGATAACGGCCAACGGCGGTCAGCACCCCACCGGCATTCAGGTGGGCATGGGCACCAAGACCACCAGTGTTCAAAAAATATTTACCCAGGGCGATTTCGTTCAGACCGGCAACGACCTGGACATGGTCATCGAAGGCGATGGTTTTTTCCGCATCCAGAGCGGGGAGGAAGATATGTATACCCGGGCCGGCAATTTTACCACCGACAGTGAGGGCTACATAACCAATCACTCTGGAGACCGTCTGCAGCCGGAATTTTCCCTGCCCCAGGAAACCACCGTTGTGTCGGTTCAGTCCAACGGTCAGCTCACCGCATACGGGGCCGGCGATGAAGTTCTGGCCACCACCCAGCTGACGCTTTACACCTTTGCCAATCCCGGCGGACTTTACTCGGCGGGCCGCAATCTCTTCAGGCCCACGGAAGGCTCCGGGGCCGCCATCGAAGGCAATCCCGGCACTGAAGGCTTTGGCACCATTTCCAACACGTTTCTTGAAAAGTCCAATGTGAGCGTAGTCGAGGAAATGGTGGCGCTGATCACCGGCCAGCGGGCCTACGAGGCCAACTCCAAGGCCGTAAAGACGGCAGATGCCATGCTGGATACGGCCAATAATGTCAAACGCTGATGAGGCGGGAAACCGTTCAATACTTATAACAGGCGGGTGTTTATCATGCAACAGGGCAACATCATAATAAGGGCATTTCGACAAATCGGGTTGGCTGCGGCGCTGGCTGTCATGGTTTTGCCATCCTCCGTAATCGCCGATACGTCAAAACCCGGCAAATCCGCCGACTATCCGCTGCGCATCGATGTGAAAAAAAGCGTAGATGTCAGCGGGGACACGATTTTTCTGAAGCATATTGCAAAACTGACGGGTAACCCGGTGCTGCGTGAGAAAGCCGGTGAGATCCGCATCAATGCCACCCCCCGGCCGGGGGAGGATAAGGCCATTGCCGCCAGCCGGATTGTTTCCATTGTTCGTTCAAAACGCTGGCTGCCGGACAATATCCGCATCGCGGCGCCGGCATATGTGTTTGTGCGGCGGCTCAGCCAGGCCCTGCCCGCGGAAATACTTCGGGACCGGTTTGAAGCATATGTAAAAGAAAAGGACGGGGACGGCCGTATCGAGATCAACGATTTCAAAATAATCGGTAACACCATTTTACCGGACGGTAAGCTTTCCTTTGATTTTCCGGAATACGACAAGCCCATGATGAAGCGGGTCAGTCTGAACGTGGCTGTGGCCGTTGACGGCGCTCCCGCCGGCTCGGTAACCCTGTCGGCATGGGTGAACCGGTATGCACCGGTGGTAACGGTCCGGCACCGCATGCGGCGGGGATCGATATTGTCCGGCGAGGATCTCTGTATGACGGAGATGAACATCGCCAAGGCCCCCTCCAATCTTGTGACGGATAAACCCTATGCCCGTGGCAAGCGGCTGTCCTGTGATCTTATGCCCGGTGCATACCTGCGGGACAACATGCTCTCCGTGCCGTATCTGATTCACAGGGGCGACCGCATCAAGATTATTGCGGAAAACCGGTACCTGAAAGTGATAACCACCGGCATCGCCCGGGATGACGGCCGGAAAAATGATCAGATAAAAGTTGAAAATATCAGTTCCGGCCAGGTGATTGCCGCACGGGTGGCCGATGGCACATCGGTCAAGGTGAACTTCTAATGCGGCGGCGGCAGGACAGGGGGATATGTAAATGATGCAGAAAATCGAACAAACCGGTCCACTGAACAAGAAAATTGCAGCGGGATTGCTGGCTGCAGCCGTAATGGTATCAGCTGGATGCGCCGCCGCCCCGAAAATGAAAGCCGCAGGGGCGGAGGATAACCATCCGCAGTCCATACGATCCCAGACACCAACGGTCCATACCGCTCGTGTCCAGCCGCCGGCTGAAGGTTCATTGTGGAATGACTCAAGTGAACTGCTGTTTGTGGACCGCAAGGCCAGAAAGGTCGGGGACACGGTGATCGTGGATGTCGTGGAAAACACCTCCTCCAGCATGGAAGCCAATACAAAGGCGGAGAAATCCAACGAGGTGGATCTGGGTATCCCTCATCTGATGGGATACATGCGGGCACTGGAAGCGATGAATAGGAATTTGAACCGGGGTACCGGCGGCTCGTTAACAGACAAGCTGATTTCCGCCCGCACGGAAAGTGAATTCGAGGGCAAAGGCACAAGCGATCGAAGCGGCCGGATCACGGCCTCGGTGGGCGCCACGGTGGTGAAGGTTCTGGATAATGGCAACCTGGTGATCAAGGGCCAGCGACAGATGAAGGTCAATAATGAGACCCAGATCATAACGGTCTCAGGCATCGCCCGGCCGGAGGATGTCGGGACCGGCAACCGCATCGAATCCACCTATCTGGCCAATGCGACCATTACCTATGCCGGCAAAGGCGTGCTGGCCGAAGCCCAGGCCCCGGGCTGGCTGGCCCGGATTTTGTCGCGGGCCTGGCCGTTTTAATGAGGATGAACGGGCTTAATGGAACGCGGGAAACCATGAAGATACGGTATATGAAAATGAACATGCCTGTAAAAAAAATACGATTCACTCGCCTGGTGATGCTCACGGCCTGTTTGCTGATGGTCTCTGGCCTGCCCGACGCCCGTGCCGCTCGGCTCAAGGATCTGGCTGCCATTCAAGGGGTGAGGATCAACCAGCTCATGGGGTACGGCCTGGTGGTGGGGCTGAACGGCACCGGCGACAAGTCCCGCACCCAGTTCACCAACCAGGCCCTTGCCAACATGATGAACCGCCTGGGGCTTCACGTGAACGACAGCGAGATTAATGTCAAAAACGTGGCGGCTGTCATGGTGACCGCCGACCTGCCACCGTTTGCCAAGACTGGCAGCAAGATCGATATTACTGTGTCGTCGGTAGGCGATGCCACGAGCCTCGAAGGCGGCACCCTTCTGCGTACGGCATTGCGCGGCGCGAATGGAAAGGTCTATGCGGTGGCCCAGGGGGCGATCGCCCTGGGCGGTTACGGAGCTTCGGGCGAGGCCGGTTCGGTGACTAAAAATCACCTGCTTACAGCCCGGATGACTCGAGGGGCCACGGTGGAACGTGAGGTTCCCCTTCGCCTGAACGGCCGGGAAACACTGACATTGGCCCTTTTTAACCCGGATTTTACCACGGCCAGGCGCATTCATTCGGCCATTAATGCCTTTGCCGGTGATGGAACCGTTAAAATCGCCGATTCCGGCACCCTGCTGATAAATGTTCCCGAGTCCCGCCAGCACAAGGTGCCCTCGTTCATTGCCGACATTGAAACGCTGGAAGTCTCTCCGGATATGTGCGCTAAAATCGTGGTGAACGAGAAAACCGGCACCGTAGTCATCGGTGAGAATGTACGGATTTCCACAGTGGCCATATCCCATGGCAACCTGAGCATAACCGTGGAAGAAACGGAACAGGTGTCCCAGCCGGCACCGTTTTCCGAGGGGGAAACGGTGATGGTGCCCAGGACGGCGATCAACGTCAAAGAAGAAAATAGCAATGTGATATTGATGCCTGAAGGCCCGACCATCGGGCATCTGGTCCGGGCGCTGAACGCCATCGGGGTTTCGCCCAGGGACCTGATCAGTATTTTTCAGAGCATAAAGGCGGCCGGCGCGCTTCAGGCTGAGCTGCAGATTATATAATGACAGATGCAATACGAACCTTCATATCAATAAAGAGGTGATCCCATGAGAACAGACAACGGAACCGGAATTGCGAACCATCTTAACGGTGTGAATCTAAACAGGATCGTCGGCCGAAGCGCGGTCGCCTCCAAGCTGCGGCGGGATGTCGCCGCCAACCAGAACAATGGGCAGGCGCAATTGTCCGCCGGCAATGATTTCGCCGACGGTGCGGACAGGCTGAAGAAAGCCTGCGTGGACTTTGAATCGGTGTTGATGAATATGATGTTCCAGGCCATGCGAAAGACCGTTCCCAAAGACGGCCTGTTCGGCGACAGCCTTCAGCAGGATATCTTTAATTCCATGTATTATCAGAAGCTGGCGCAGGGGGGTGCAGAGGGCGAAGGCCTGGGACTGGCCGCCACGCTGTATGATCAGCTCAGTGCGGATGAGACGGTGTGATGGTTTTGTGAAAGGCGGGAAAACAGATGAGCTTAATGACAACAATCGAAACCCTGTTTCATGAGAAATTTCTGCTGTACCGGGATCTTGAGGAATGGCTGCAGCAGGAGCGGCGGATTATTTTGAACCGGGAGCTGGACACGGACGCGCTGTGGGAATTTTCCGGAAAAAAGCATGACACCGTGCGCAAGATTGAAAAAATTCGCGGCAAGATCCTGTCGGCGCTGACCGAGGCTTCCATTGATCACCAGATGACCCCGGCGACGTTTTCTGTCTATACGGTTTTGTCCCTGGTGCCGGGCGGTGACAGCCGTCGTATCAAATCCCATCAGGTGTCGCTGATGGCCCTGAAGCGGGAGGTCATGGCCATGGCCGGAGAGAACAAACGGTTTGTGGACGAACAGCTGGACATGGTCAACAGCCTTATGGCCGTTATCACGGGCAGCGCGGTCGATCCGGCCGGGCATGCCAATGGTTACGGCAATGCGTATACGAATGGCGCGGGGACCGCCGACGGGGCCAACATGTTTCTGCACAGGGAGGTTTGATCCATGGGCGGTTTAAATGCAGTGCTGGATATCGCCAAGTCCGCGTTGTTTGCCCAGCAGACGGGCATCCAGGTGACCGGCCACAATATTGCCAACGTGGACACGGAAAATTATTCCCGGCAGCAGGCCCCACATTCCGCAAGAAATCCCGTGAAATATGCCGGCATGATGATGGGCAACGGCGTCGAGGTGCAGGAAATCATCCGGACCTGCGATGCGATGCTGGAACGGCGGGTGACCACCGAAACTTCCTCGCTTGCCCGGTTTGAGCAGAGCAGCGAATACATGGGCGTGGTGGAAAGCGTATTCAATGAAGATGCCGAAAACAGCATCAGTACCCTGATGTCGGACTTCTGGAACGCCTGGAGCGACCTTGCCAATATGCCGGATGGGTCGGCGGAGCGCGTGGTGGTGCACGAGAAGGCCTCCCTTATGGCCGAGCGGCTCAACAACCTGCGAGCGGACCTGAACGACGTGGAAACCGAACTGGAGCGCCGGATCAGCGCCGAGATTCCTGAAGTCAACAGCATTGCTGAAGAAATCGCCCGACTCAATGAAAGCATCGTGGCCGTGGAGACCCGGCAGAATGCCAACGACCTGCGGGATCAGCGCAACGGGTTGATCCGACAATTGTCAAAATCCATTAACGTGGATACCTTTGAGCAGCCCAACGGGTCCATCACCGTGAATACGGCCAACGGAAAGCCCCTGGTCAACGGGGTGGATTCATATTCCCTGGACTGGAGCGGCGGCATGCTCCTTTACACCACCCCCAACGGGGGCAGCATTGACATCACCGACAATGTAAGCGACGGCAGCATCTCCGGGTGGCTGGACATGCGGGACGAATATCTGGCCAAGTACAAGGCGGATCTGGATGTGATGGCCAAGTCTCTGGTCTGGTCAGTGAATAAGCAGCAAAGCGCCGGTGCCGGCCTGCAATTTTTTTCCAGCGGCCAGACCGGCACCTATGCAACGGATGACAGTGGCCAGCTGTCCACCCTGACCTTCGGCGACCGTATCGATTATTCAAAAGACTTCAAGCTGTGGATCAAGGATACCGCCGGTGCATCGGCCCGGTATTCGGAAGTCAATATCGACATGGGACTGTCCGGGGCATCCGCGGATACCTGGGCCGGCAATGCCGTGGGCGCCACCAACTACAAGTATGTTTTCACCGTCACCGAAAGCGGCAGCGTGTCCGGGGATATTCTGGTCACCGAGGCCGACGGGGTGGGGCTGGGCACCGATCAAACGGGTGCGGACTATAGCAGCGCCCTGGACGGTGCCATTGCCGGGCAGACCATTACGGTATCCGACGGTGCGTCCACCTATACGGTTGACATCGCGGACAGCGGCGGTGACGCCACCCGGTCGGCCGCCTCTATTGCCGAGGCCTTGTCCCGGCTGGAGGGGGTAACGGCCTATGCATCCGACACCCGAACGGATATCGGGGGGATTTCCCGCGCAGCTCTCACCGGCAGCGAGGGGGATGCCATAGACTTCACCCTTCATGCCGGCGGCCGGTCCCAGGGGATATCTTTTCAGGTGGGCGCGGATGACGCCGCCACCCAGGATAATTACGAAGCCGCCCTGCACAGCGCCATCGATACCATTAATGGACAGAACGACAACGAGGACCTGGCGCTGACCGGCAGCGGGGATACACTCACCATCACCAGCGACAGCGGTACAACCCTGGGCATTGAGTATTTTTCCTATACTGACAATACGGCCGTGGCGGTGGGTAATTTCGGTGGTTCTCAGGCGGATGATACGGTTTCTTTTGAACTGGCGGATGACGCCACCGGCACCAACGGCATCACGGTTTCCTTTGCCAAGGGCAATACGACGGCCGAAGACGCCCAGAACCTTTATTCTGCCCTGACCACGGGCGACAATGCCGAGACCCTGACCACCGCGGGCTACACCTTCCGGCTGGACACTGTCAATGACCGGGTGGTGATTCACCGGGACGGGGGCAATGATTTCGCCGTGGACAACCTCCGGGACGACAATACCGGACTGGCCGCCACCGCAGATGTTCATATCCAGGAGGCCGGCGCCACCACTCTGGACGGGGGATCCGGATCGCCGGTGTCCCTCACCGAAGGCGGAGACGACGATTCACTGGCTGCGGCTACAGCCGGCGCCGCCCGTTCCGTTACCTTCAACACCGCTACGGTTACGGAAGGTGGCGGTTCGGACAGCGCCGTCGTTTCCGGCACCATGACCATCTTCATGGACCCGGCGTATACGATTTCATCGGACACGGCGGGGAACGTGGCAGGTGCGGGCGGTCTTTTTGATACCGGCGCCGGCGTCAATGCCACCACCGGCGAGTCCATCATTACCCTGGGCGGCGAAGACGGGTTTTCCAATTTTGATGTGGGCGATACGGTTTCCTTTGATGTGGATGGCACGACCGTGAGCTACACGGTGGCGGCGGGGGACGATACCCCGGCCGAATATGCGGCCGGCCTGGAAACGGCCCTGAACGCCGCCGGCCTGGGCGGGGCGTATACGGTCATGCGGAACAACGCATCGGTGTCGATCCTGCGTACCGACGGTTCCGCCGTGAATATCACCAATTTTGCAGATGACGATGGTTCCGGTTCCGGAAACGCCGCGACCCTGACGGTAGGG
This sequence comes from Thermodesulfobacteriota bacterium, assembly GCA_034189225.1. Taxonomy (GTDB): domain Bacteria; phylum Desulfobacterota; class Desulfobacteria; order Desulfobacterales; family Desulfosudaceae; genus JAXHTY01. Next base: position 8,151 of record JAXHVL010000069.1, on the reverse strand, counting down.
ACGGGTACGGGACTCGGCATCACCCGGCCGGACAACCAATTGCTGGACGCCGGCGCCGGCGGCACCACATCCGCCACCTCTCTTTTTTACGGGTCCGACGGCACGATTGAATGGGAGAAATTTGCCGTTGACGGTAGCCCCACCGGCGCCGGCGGCACCATCGACGTGTCTGGAGAAGGCCCTTTTACCGTAGAAGGTGGTTTGACGGTTGATTTCGCCAGCGGTTCCCTGGTGGCCGGCAATACCTTTACCGTCAACACTGACGGCGCCGGCGCGGTAGATCCCCTTTCGGTTTCCGTTTCCGGCGCGGCCAACAGTGTGCTGGATACCTATACCTTTGATGTGGTCAGCGGGGGCAACATCGGGTCCGATGTCATTGAACTGGAATGGACCAACAGCATTACCTCGGGCACCGTCACCATCGATGCCAACGGCGAGATTGAGATCCCCCGGGACGGCACCATCGATGGCATGACAATGGGTTTTTCCGCGGGCACCCTTTTTGAGGGCGACACCTTCACCATGACCACGGACAAAGACGGTGCCGCCACCGTCAATTATCCGTCGGATTGGCATTGGACGCTTTCCTCCTTCAAGGATCAGTTCAACCGCCAGGCCGCAGGAATCGAAGCCGGGATTACCGAAGACAATAAGCTGAGTCTCTCGGAAACCGGCCAGGGGCTGCGGCTGACCAATATGCGGTACGTGGACACGGAGCCGCCGGCGGGGGCGGCCGCCGGCATTGATCGGAATAATGTAACGATAAAGGTGGATAATTATGACGCATTTTCAGCAACGGCAAGCGGCTTCCGGGTGGAGCGCAGCAATGATGAATGGTCCGTGCCGCCCGGCGTCTATCCGGGGGTGGATGTGGATGTGTCCGCCCTTGACGACATGGACATGGACAATGGCTTTTCTGTAACACTGGACGGCGTGAAAGCCTTCACCGTTCAGTTTGATGAGCCGGTGGCCAACGACGGGTATGTCGAGTTCGACGTGGCCAATGTGGCCGGCGGGGATTACAGCTACGCGTTCTCCGATGACGGTGCCGAAGATTCCGGTCTTTCCGCGGCACTGGGGCTGAACACCTTTTTTACCGGCGGCGACGCCAACACCATTGCGGTGAATGAATTGATGGACAACAAGAGCTATATCGCGGCGGCCCAGGTGGACGGGGATTCCGGCGAAATCGCCGCCGGGGATAACCGGAACGCATTGGCCATGGCAGCTTTGCAGCAGGCAAGGGAAGAAAATGCCGAATGGACCTTTACCCGGGGCGCTGATGCCTCATCCAGAAGCCTGAAGACGTCGGTGGAAAGTTATCACCAGTCGTTGATCGGTTCCATCGGGATCAATGCCAAGAGCATCAGCCGGGAGGCTTCCTACCGCGAAACCATGGTTACGGAGATCACCAAACAGCGGGATTCAGTATCCGCGGTTTCACTGGACGAGGAAATGGTCAACCTGATGAAGTTTCAGCATGCCTATTCCGTGGCGGCCAAGCTGTTCACCACCACGGATGAGATGATGGAGACGCTGATTAATACGCGATAACAGGAGCATGAACCATGCGCGTCACCCACAGTTCCATTTATGAAAACGCCCAGTTCAACCTGCGGCAGAATCTTCTGGGCCTGGAAAAGGCAAATAAGGTGGTGTCCACCGGCAAACGGATCAACAGCCTTGCCGATGATCCGGTGGGCCTTACCCAGGTCCTGGGACTGAAGTCCTCGGTGGCGGCCATTGATCAGTATGACCGGAATATCGGCGCCGGCGAGACCTGGCTCAACGCCGGCGAATCCGCCCTGGACAGCGTCAACAACCTGATATCCGAGGCCAAGGTGATCAGCGAACAGATGGCCAACGGCACTTACAGCATTTCCCAACGACAGTCGGCAGCCAAACGGATGCAGGGCATTCTGGAACAGATCGTTCAGTTCGCCAATACGGAGGTGAACGGGCAGTATATCTTCAGCGGCGGTCGCACCGACATGCGGCCCTTTGAGACAGATAATGAAGCCGATCCGCGCATGGTGAAATACGCCGGCAACGACACCCCGTTTTCCATCAAATCGGGGCCCACCTCCGAGGTGGCCGTGGGGTTTGACGGCGCGGCCGTATTCGGCGAGTCCACGGTGTTGGTGGATGACGACAACAACATGATCGATTTCAGTGAAGACCTGGGTGCTACGGAACTCACCGCGACCGTCCCCCCCGGCACATATTCCGCGGATGAACTGGTCGCGGAAATCCAGAGCCGGATGCGGGCAGCCTCGGCCAATAATATTGATTACGAGGTGAGCTACGACGAGACCGCCGGACGCTTTACTGTCCGGGACGGCCCCCATGCGGGCGATGTGTCTGAATTTCAGCTGCTCTGGGGCAGTGGCACCAATGCGGACAACAGCATGGCCGCGGTCTTGGGATTTTCAGCCACGGACAGCACCGGCACGGACAATTATTCGGGCAGGGACGGCGTTCAATGGGGTATCTTCAAGAATCTCATCGACATCAAGCAGGGGCTGGAGGCGGATGACGCCGACCGGGTGGCAGCTTTGATGCCGGTACTGGACAGCCAACATGACCGCATCACCAGCATCATGTCTGAGACCGGCTCCAGAAAGGTACGGATTGAGCTGCGCCGGACCACCATCGAGGACCTGAAGCTCCAGTACAAGGACCGGAAGTCGTCCATCGAGGATGCGGATGTCACCGAGGCAGTGGCCGATCTTTCACAGAAAGAATTCGCCTACAAGGCCTCCCTGACGTCCACCTCCCGGGTGATGAGCCTCAGCCTGGCCGACTATTTATAATGTATATAAACCATTACGGGCCATGGAGGGCGTAATGCTGGTATTGACACGGAAAGTGGATGAAAAGGTACGCATCGGCGATAATATCGTCGTGACGGTGGTTCAGCTGGAAAAAGGCAGCGTAAAGCTCGGGTTTGAGGCCCCACATCATGTGGCCGTTCACCGGAACGAGGTGTATGAGAAAATCCGGAATGAAAATGTGCGCTCGGCCGGCGGGGCGCCCGATGACATCGAAGATGCCGCCCGGATCTGGCAACAACGAAAAGACGGAGAATAAACGTGGAACTCAAGACGGTTCAGTTCGGCACCATCGACGTGACAGATGACCGCATTGTCACGATGCCGGCGGGCATGCCCGGTTTCCCGGATCAGAAGCATTTTATTGTGCTGGAACTTCCCCGGACCCGCCCTTTTTTATGGTATCAGAGCGTGGATGACCCGGGGCTGGCATTTTCCATCATCCGGCCCTGGCTGTTTGTCCAGGATTATTCGGTGGATACCAGCGCGGTGATCAATGAGATGGGGTGGGACAAAAGCGAGGAATCGTCACTGGAGGTTTATGTGATCGTCAATGCGGCCGGCAAATCGGCCGAAGAGATTACCGCCAACCTCATGGGGCCACTTTTGATCAATCCGACCCGCCGGCAGGCGGCGCAGTTTATCATTCATAACGGTTCATATTCCCATGAGCATCCGGTTTTCAGGCGAAATTAAACCTTGTCGTTGACCAGCTTCCCCACCATTTCTTCCATTTTGGCGTAAAGCTCAAGCAGTTCCTCTGACGGGATCTGCTTGATCACTTCCCCCTTCTCTTCTGATACGATGAGTGCCACCACCCGATCGGTGTCCCCGTTGACCTTCAGCTTCAGGTTCCAGCCCGTGGTCTTCAGAAATTCATCAACCGCCTTGGCGATCTGTTCCAGGTGCTGGGTGAGCTTGGGGTCCTCTCCCTGTTTTCCGGGTTTTCCGGTTTTGTCTTTCTGGTTGACCTCGTTGATCTTCAGGCTGCTCTGCCGGTTACCAGATTCTTTCTGGGGCCGGATCGCGGGCTCACCGTGCTTGATTTCAGCAAGGTTTGAAGAGTTTATCGATTTAATGTCCATAACGGTCTCCTTAGGCTGCACAACCATGAAAAAACGTATTTTACTTTAATATACCATCGGCTTTTTTCATGAAAAACTTTAAAAACAATTCCCATATTTTCAAAAAATCAAAAAAAGCCTCTCCTCCTTTCCGGTGTCCATTAAAGAAACAAATCCCTCCCATCGTGCATCTCTTTTCTTAAGTTTCGGTACTTATCTGTCGATAAGGATTAATAAGACATGACATCGACATGCTGATCAAAACTGAAATAAGGAGGTGATGCAAGCAGGTGTGTTCTGATTTTTCCGGCACGGATGCCGGATGAATCCTGTCAGCTTTATATGTCTCACCGTTTCGGGCTTCCGCCTGAAACACAAAACCGCAATTTTATTGATCAAGGAGGATAGCACATGGCTCTTTATGTTAATACCAATATGATGGCGTTGAACGCCGCCCGGAACCTGGGCGGGGTTTATGACGCTTTGTCAAAATCGACCCAGCGCCTGTCATCGGGACTCCGGGTCAACTCGGCGGCGGATGACGCGGCCGGTCTGGCCGTTCGGGAACAGCAGCGGGCGGACATCGCAGTCCTGAACCAGGGCATCCGGAACGCGTCGGATGCCATTTCCATGATCCAGGTGGCGGAAGGCGCGCTTCAGGTTGTTGACGAAAAGCTCATCCGTATGAAGGAACTGGCGGAACAGGCGTCAACCGGCACCTATACCGATGCCCAGCGACAGATCATGCACGATGAGTTTGATGAAATGGCAAAGGAGATCACCCGTATTTCCGAGGCCACCGACTTCAACGGCCGGCAGCTGTTAAACGGTGACCTTTCGTCGGGTCTGAAAATCCATTTCGGTACGGGCAATGATTCGGCCCAGGACTACTATTATGTGTCCATCGGCAACATGACGGCCGAAGCCCTTGCCGTGAACGCCGGCAATGCAGAACAAGCTGAGGTCGGCAGCCAGGCCTCGGTGAGTTCCCAGGCCGCTTATACCGGCGTGGCAAGCAGTCAGAGCAGTTTGTCCAGCATCGCATCGGCGGCGACTCAGGGTGCTGTGGCCTCGGCTGCCTCGATGGGAACGGTGGGGTCAGTGGGTGGCGCCGCAAGCGCGGGTTCCATTGCCTCCAGGGCCTCGGTGGCGTCCCAGGGCTCGGTTGGGTCCGTTGGTGGCGTTTCTTCCCAGGCCAGTGTGGCCAGTTCGACCTTCCAGACCTCGGTGGCAAGTCAGGCTTCGATCGCCTCCCAGCTTTCCCTTGGATCAAGGGCTTCTCACGCGGCCATCGGAACGGTGGCATCCGTGTCCTCGGCTGCTTCGCAGGCGAGCGTGGCCTCCCAGGCGGGTGTGGCTTCACAGACAAGCGCTGCTTCCGTAGCCTCCCAGGCCTCCGTTGTTTCCCGGGCATCCGTGGCCTCAGAGGGTTCCTATGGATCTGTTGGCAGCTTTGGAAGTGTGGGGTCGGTTGACGCAGCGACAACACGGGGTTCGGTTGGTTCACGAGGCGCCATTGCCAGTGAAGCGGCTTATGGCGGCATTTCCAGTCTGGCCAGCCAGGGGTCCATCGGATCGGCTGCTTCCCAGGCGGCGGTATCCACTCAGGGGGCAGTCTCCAGTCAGGCCTCTGTATCCGCCTATGGTGTGTCTCTGCGCACTCAGCACAGCGCTCAGGAAGCCCTGGCTGTTGTTGACACGGCCATCCAGTCCAAAGACGAACAGCGGGCCAGCCTCGGTGCCAAGCAGAACCGACTTGAAAATACCATCACCAACCTCACCATGCAGGCCGAAAACACCCAGGCCGCTGAAAGCCGTATCTCTGACGTGGACGTGGCCGCCGAGATGACGGAGTTTACCAAGAACAACATCATGGCCCAGGCAGCCACTGCCATGCTTGCACAGGCCAACCAGCTGCCGCAGCTGGCGATCCAGCTCATCGGCGGATAAGCCGCAACGGCTTATAAGCAGTAAAAAAGGGGGAGCGGTTTCCGCTCCCCCTTTTTTTTTGAAATCGGTTAAAAATTAAAGAAAAACGTCGAAAATGGACATTTCCGGTTTCTTGCAGGGGTGTTGATAAAATGTTCATAACTGCTTAAGCGCCGGTAATGGAAAAGAATACGCGGCTCAGAAAAATTGTTATTAAAAACAATAACATGGGGTTTAATTGCGTATTTATCATGAAAAAACAAGCGGATAAAGATGTCGAAAATTACCAAAACGGAATCGGAACACCTTTGGTTTTCACGGTTTGACAGGGAGGGGCTGAATGATTAAAACGTAAGAGCAGTCAAAAACTGCACCAAACAGACATTTAATTGTTTCCCCAATGAATGTTAGGTTTTCCGGTTCGTTTGAATATCCGGGTTAATGCTTAACCCGGATATTCGGCGAACACTTTCTCCGGTTTTTTTTTCTGCGGGACGAAAATCCCTTTTAGTATTAACATAAGAGCTGTTTTGGCACAGGGTGGCTGGCTTACGTTGTCTTTGGTCACTTGATCAATGGAAAATTCAGTGGCAAATACGATAAACAAGGAAGGGGAGCGGATGATGGTGAAAAAGCATTACAGCATTGCGGTTATTGATGACGATGATCTTTTCCGGCGCACAACCGCCACTGTTCTGTCAAGAAAGATGAAGCAGAATGTGCTGTCGTTTCAAAGCGGCGAAGATGCGTTTGACCACCTGGAGAAACTCAACGGGATTGATGTGATCCTGTCGGATATCAACATGCCCGGCATGAACGGGCTGGAATTCCTTGAGAAGGTAAAAAAGCAATATCCCCGAAAGATATGCATCCTCATGTCCGGGTATCCCGGCAATGAAGACACCGCCCTCAAGCGTGGGGCCGACGGCTATATCAGCAAGCCGTTTACGTTGCGCAAGCTGTCAGAGCTTATGTCCACGCTGAATCTCAATTAGTGCCCATCCATAAATTGCTATTTTGCCGGATTTCTGCGTCAGGCTCAAATTTTGATCCTCAAAATACACAAAGTATTCCTCCGGTTAAAATTTTCGCCCTCCTTGTCCTTGAACTCGACCAAAATATCTAATTTCTGGACGACCCCTTATGGTTGAAAAACCCCGAGCTTGACAGGGATCCACCAGGTGATGCCGAAGATCAGGGTGTTGATGACGGCCTGCCCCGGCGTATAGCCGGCGCTTCTGGCGATGGGCAGGGCAGCGATCAGCTCCAGGGGATGGCCCGCCACCCACAGCACCGTAATCACGATCCACAGAATTTTCAACGCGCCCGTCAGCGGGAAGATCAGCCCGGCGATGATGAATACCCAGCCGGCGATCGCACCGGCCATGTTTCCGTACCAGAAGAAGGGGGTCTTCGGCATAATGCATACCTCCAGGTTTTTGGGTTTTGTAAAAAGCCTTCTTCATCAAACGGGAAAGTCATCATCCTGTCAATCTTTTTTTATCAGCCCATTTACCCGGTCCATTTACCTTGACAACGTGTGCTTCCTGGCACAGAATATTGCCGTTTACGCAGTTTACAATGCTGTTGAGTTTACAATGATCAGCGCAGGGAGTCAAACAATGTGGAAGTTGGACAATGATGGTGAAAGCGGCCCGGCCTGCCTTAAATGCGGGGCAGCCGTCCGGCTCTACAGAACATGAACGGCGGTTTATCTTCGCTGCAGGTCATGCGGCGCCGATTTTCCAGTGGAAGAATACAAAGACCTCATGGACCGGTTTCTGGAAGCCCGGCTGGGGGATGTGCCGTGCGACCGGTTATGATGTGGGGCAATGCATTGTTTTATCCAGTCAATAAAACCTGGTCCTCTGGGCCAGGTCAGCGATAAAGGGCTATGCCGGTAAGGCGCAAAGCGCAAAGCACGAAATTAGAAATTCGAAACAAATCCGAATATCAAATTTTCCAATGCTCCCCAAAAGGTGACGGCTTCGTAAAAAGCTTCCAGCGCCACGCACGGCGTTTTCACAGAAAGTAACTTGTTATGGCGTGATCGAAAGATTGCTTTGCCACTTTTACCTTTCGTGATTGCAATCCACTGCTGTTTGATTAACCACAGAATACACGGAAAGGGCACGGAAAAGGGTGCAAGATGGTTCCTTCCGTGTTTTCTCCGTGTATTCCGTGGTTAAAAAAGATGCTTTGGTTTTTAAATGAATTACCACGTTAAGTTCCTTGGAAGTTCAAGATGCGGCGTGTCTATTTCAATCTCGAGGAATTTTTTGCAGGGGCGAACCTTGTGTTCGCCCGATCAGATGGCGAACACAAGG
>JAXHVL010000068.1:0-23696 GCA_034189225.1 Thermodesulfobacteriota bacterium | reverse complement strand
GGCACTAGTGTCATGTCAACAGAGAATTGTCATTTATGCCTCCTCGAACCTGGAAGCCTGAAGGCTTCCGCTACACTTGCCGATGGCGGCATAAGAATGCACATGTAGCGGAAGGCTTTAGCCTTCCACCAGGATTTTAGTGACACATGACGATTGACATAACACTAGTTGGGATAATCCAAATCGAAATCAGGATCGCTATCGGGATCGAAGAGATATGGCGCTTGTACACGAGAAACTGGATTAACTCGACCGGATGGCCGCGATGCTCAGCCGTCTCGGCGGAAGAGGCTACTAAGGGAAGCGGAAAAAACGAATATACCCGCCTTGCTTGTCTTTTGACCCATATTCTTTGTTGCATCAAAGGTCATCCTGATATGCTCCCTTTGATGCGCCTTGAATACGAATCAAAATCCAGCACAATTCAGGTATATTGGTTTTTTTCGCATCCCTAAGTTCGAGAGGATCAAGCGGCCTACAGCGTCGATTCCGATCCCGATAGCGATTCCGATCCCGAAGAAAGAAAATCCCAACGATTATATGGATACCTCCCAGCTCGACCAGGTTCTGGCCAATTTGTGTGTCAACGCCAGGGACGCCATTGGGCTGGCAGAAAACCACAGCGATGATATTCATCTCTTTCTCGCCGACGTGGTAACCAAAGTCGGCCCTTCCGGGGTCGGATGTTTACTGTTCCCATGGACGCTGAATGCCGTATTTCCGGATCTTTTTCCAGACGGTAACTCGGCTGATATTCAACCGGCGGGCGGTTTCCGACTGGTTCCATCCGGTCTGCCGCAATGTATGCTCCAGCCGGTCCCGGTCCCCTCGAGGCTCAACCGTCTGCGCTTTTTCGGTTACCGGCGCGCCGCCGCCGGTGATGCGGGCCGGCAGGTGCGTTACGTCGATGGTGCCGCCGGGACACAGCACAAAAGCATATTCAATGGCGTTGCGAAGCTCGCGGATATTGCCCGGCCAGTCGTAAGTGGTGAGGTGCTTCAATACCGCCGGCGTTACCCCTGAAATCTTTTTGTCGCCGTTTGCCATGTTGCGGTGGATGAAATGCCGGACCAGCATGGGGATGTCTTCCATGCGGTCGGCGAGCCGCGGGCAGTGAACGGGAAATACGTTGATGCGGAAGTAAAGGTCTTCCCGGAACCGGCTTTCCCGCACCAGTTGTTCCAGGTTTTTGTTGGTGGCGGTGACGATCCGTGCGTCAATGGGGAGCTGATGGTGATCCCCCACCCGCTCGATCTTCTTTTCTTCCAGCACCCGGAGGAGCTTGACCTGGATTGAAGGGGCGATATCCCCGATCTCGTCAAGCAGTATGGTGCCTTCGTGGGCGGCTTCAAACCGGCCGATCCGGTCCCGGTCCGCGCCGGTGAAGGCCCCTTTCACATGACCGAACAGTTCGCTCTCCAGGAGGCTCTCGTTCAGGGCGGCGCAGTTTACCTTGATAAAGGGCTTGTTTCTGCGGTGGCCGGCCTTGTGCAGCGCCCTGGCCACCATCTCCTTGCCCGTCCCGCTTTCGCCCGAAATCATGACCGGGGCCTCGGACCGGGCAACGTTGTCGATCATCTCAAACAGGTTGATCATGACCGGGGATTTGCCCAGAATGCCGTAAAATCCCTGATCCAGCTGGTAGGTCTGCCGAAGGGTGTCGATCTCCTTCTGCTGCCGGATAATCTGAGAAATATCGGTCAGGGTCTCCACCGCCCCGATCATTTCGCCGGTGTCGTCGCGCAGGACACGGGCGCTTTTGAGTATATGGATGGTGCGCCGGTCTTTTTTGGTGATTTGACATTTCTTATCCCGGACCGTTCCCGCCGCAAACATGCGGCACCATTGTTCGCCGCGTCCTTTGCCTTCAAATTTGCATCCCGTGCAGTTCAATATCTGGCAGGTTGCGCCTTCTAGTTCCTCCGCCGCATATCCGGTAATATGCTCGGCCGCTGCATTGGCGGCAAGGATACGGCCCGCGGTGTCAACCACGACCAGGCCGTCATGAAGTGTATCAAAAATCGTTTTCCAGTAATCGCCGAGATACATTTTTTGCAATCCCTTGTTTCGGTTGTTGTAAACAATATGTTAGTTTTTTGTTAACATATGTTAATAAAAATTAACAATTTTTTCTGAAAACAGCAAGCCCGAATAACAATTTCATATTTTTTTCAGTAAATTAATTTTTTGGGAAATGCCGGCACGCTCGTTGCTTAACATATTCGGTTTACCAGTAAAATGTATCAATAAAACGTCTATACTCAACAAGGGAGGTTAAAAATGAGACACAAATGCACATCCCGCCGCGCCGTCCCCTTCGGTCTGATACTGGGGGCGGTTCTGTCGCTCACCCTTTGCCTGGCACCCGCGGGGTTCGCCCAGGAAAGCATCGACGACCTGAAAAAACAGGTCGAGGAGCTTGAGAAGAAACTCGAAAAAATGGAAAAGGACCAGGAATGGAACACAGAAGATATTGAATCCCTGTCGGAGCGTGTGGATAAAACGGAACTCCATACCGCCACGGACAAGATTTCTTTTGGTGTGGACTTCAGAACCCGCGGGGATTCCATCCATTACAACGATATCCGCATGGCGCCCGGCAGTCTGGTGAGTCAGTTTTTCAGTTCATATCCCGCCGGCTTTAACGGCGGTACAAAGACCCAGATTCAGCAGGCCATGGCCAGCATGGCCGCAGCCGGCATGATTCCCGCGCCGAATAAATACGACGCGGACAATGACGTGATATTCACCAACCGGTTCCGGCTGAACATAATGGGCCGGCTGAACCAGCATGTGGATTTTCGCGGCCGGATCGCCGCCTATAAGGTATTCGGCGACAGCACGGGCGTGAAATTCAACCAGGGAAGCCTTGGCGATGTAACCATGGACGGCAACTCCACAAGCCTTCCCCACGGCGATACGCTCCGGCTGGAACGGGCTTATTTCGTTTATAAAAACCAGGCCGGCGACGTTCCCTACAGTTTCTCCGCTGGAAGACGACCCTCCACCGACGGGCCGCCCCTGGAATACGGCAATTACAGCATGGTCGGCGGATCACCCCTGGCCACCATCATCAACTGGCAGTTCGACGGCGCTTCGCTGTCCTTCGGCCTGGAACAGGTGACCGGCATTCCCGGCGCATCCTTCAAGCTCTGCTACGGCGTGTCGTATGAAAACGACTGGGGCAACGGCACCTCGCTGAATTACAACCAGGCCGATCTAGAGGACGTCCACATGTTCGGCTTTATCTCAGACCTGTACGACAACGGCAGCACCAGCCTCATGCTCAACTATGCCCATGCCTGGGATATCACCGACGGTTTCACAGGCCTGACGGTCATGCCGTTTACCGTCTCCAAGGCGGACCAGTTAGATGGAACCGGCAATCCAGGTAGCGACGGCACCGATGAATACTACTTTTCGCAGAACAGCGGCGGGTTTATTTCCCGGATGGAGCCTCAGACCAACATCGGGGACTGGGATGCCGCCTCCCTGCTGCTGCGCTCCCAAATCCCCACGCCGGAAGACCGGATCGACTGGTTTCTGGCCGGTTCCTGGACCCACACGAACCCGACACAAATCTCGAAAAACCCTTTTTACGAACTCATGAACATGGGCCTGCTCAGCTCCGGCAACGACATGCAGGAACGGGACGGCTACAGTGTTTATGCGGGCGTGATCTGCCCCATGCCGTTTTTGGACGCCCGTTTCGGCCTGGAATACAACTGGGGGTCCGAGTACTGGTTCAATTTCACCGGCGCCGAGGATTCCCTTGTCGGCAGCAAGCTGGCCACCCGGGGGCAGGTGTATGAAGCCTATTATATTCAGCCGATCTACGGCAATAACTTTTTCCTCAAGGTCGGCGGCCAGTTCTATGACTACGAATATACCGGAAGCGGCAACCCGCTGGGCGAGCCTGTGAAAATCTCCGAGATCAGCGCCCTGGACGCGGTCAACCCGGTCATTGACGAAGTCTGGAACGGATATCTGTCCGCCAACCTTCGGTTCTGATGAATAAAGCGCGTGGCCCGGCTTTTGGTAATCATTAACAAGTGTCCGTCCAGAAATTAGATATTTTGGTCAAGTTCAAGGAAGGCGAAAATTTTAACCGGAGGAATACTTTGCGTATTTTGAGGATTAAAATTTGAGCCTGACGCAGAAATCGGGCAAAATAGCTATTTATGGATGGGCACTAACAAACCGGGCCGGTTGTGGTATGCTGAGGCATACCGCACGATCCGGCCTGAATCATTATCCAAGACTTTTTTAGATCCCAATTAGATGGTCTCGTAAAAAGTCAATTTTGGGACGGCAAAGTAAAAAGTTCAAGTTCGAGGCGCACAAATCTCGAGGAATGGAGCGTACTTGGCCGTACGTGACATGACGAGAGATGCAGCGCAACAAAGAAATTGGACTTTTTACGAAGCCGTCAAATTAAGGAGGAAACCATGACACACACACGACGAATCATCGGCCTGATGCTTATCGCTCTTATCTTCTGCGGCGGATTGGGCATTGCCATTGCCGCCGACGCCTTTTCCGCGGACGGCAATGACCGGAAGGGCAAATACCTGTACCGGAAAAGCTGCCGCACCTGCCATGACGGCGGAGCGGCGGCCCAGGCACTGTCCCCGAACTCAAAGACACAGGCCCAGTGGCAGCGGGCATTCGAGCGTTATGAACGGGTGGAATGCGTGGACGAGTGGAAAAAGCTTTCACAAAACGACCTGAACGACATCTATACCTATTTGTACAACCACGCCTATGATTCACCACAACCGGCTACCTGTGAATAATTGCATGGGCGACTGGGGACAAAACATCGTAGAACGCCCTGCGGCACCGGATCAATCGCATGCCGTGGTGCTGGAAAACTGCTTTTTTTTCAGTGCCCTTTTATTCCGGTATCCGGACGATGCCGTGTATCATGGAATAAGAGAAAATTTGCAGACATTCAGTGATTTTCTGTCGGCATACGGGGGGCAGGTGCCGCAGGTCCCGCCATCGGAGGATTTGCAGGCCGAATATGTCGGCCTGTTTGTGAATAACAAGGGCTTTGTGCCGGCCGTGCCCTATGCGGCCTACCATATCGACGACGGCCGCCTGATGGGCGATTCGTATGACAGACTGCGGCAGACAATGGCCGAAACCGGCTTTCAGCTCGATCCTTCAGTAAAGGAACTGGAAGACCATCTGACCATCCTGCTGGAATATGCCGCCACCCTGGTCCGGTCGGTGGCCGGCTCGGAAGGGGCAGACACCGGCGGCCATTTTGAAGCCCGGGCCCTTGTGGAGGTCACCGGTAATTATATCCAGCCCGTCATCGAAGCGATCCTGCCGGGAATCGACCAATACGCGACCCTGGATTTTTACAGAATCGCGGCACGCGCTCTGCGTGAATTTATCCGGGACACGGCGGGGATATATGAAATAATCCCCGGATTTCCGGAAAACGCATGGTCGAAAAAAGCGGAATAGGTGAGTTATGGCAATACACGATAAAAAGATCAGCAGGCGAAAATTTCTGGGATTGAGCACCGGCGCGCTCGCCGGTATGATGTTCTCCCCCGGTCTGAGCACCCTGGTCCGGGCGGGTTCCGGCCCGGTTGATCCGGTCCCGGCCGGCAGCCGGCAATTCATAGCCAGCAATTGTGCCATGTGCGTCAACAAATGCGGCATCATCGGGGAGGTTGTGGACGGCAAACTCCGTAAAATCAATCCCAACAAAAAACATCTTAAAAGCCGGGGTATGTTGTGCGCCAAGGGTAACGCCGGGGCGGCCCTGCCCTACAGCTCGGACCGTCTCAAAACCCCGCTTCTGCGGACCGGCGAACGGGGAGAAGGAAAGTGGAAGGAGATTTCCTGGGACGAGGCGTTCAAATACGTGGCCCGCAATCTAGCCGATCTCAAGAAGGAATACAAGAACCGGTCCACGGTTGCCTTTGCCTCCACCGAAGGATTCCAGGAAGAATTTTATTACTACCTGGTCAACAGCTTCGGCTCCCTGAATACGGTCAGGCATCCCACCCTGTGCTTGTCTTCCAATATACAGGGATGGTCGTCGGTGTTCGGGGTTTACCCGGACGCGGACCTTAAAAATGCGGAATTCGTGATCATGCTCGGCTCCGATCGCGCCCAGGCCCTGATTACGCCGGATTCGGTGGATTTCCAGCGATACAAACCCAAGGGGCAGAAGCTGATTGTGCTCGACCCCCGGTTTACAGAGACCGGCGCCAAGGCCGACCGCTGGTACCCTGTCAAACCCCGCACGGATCAGGCCTTTGTGCTGGCCATGATGCATGTTATCATCAATGAGAACCGGTATGATAAAACGTTTGTGGAAACCTACACCCACGGATTTGAACAGCTCAGGGAAATGGTGCAGGAATATACCCCTCAATGGGCGGAAGGCAAGTGCGAAATTCCGGCCGCGGAGATCGTTAAAACCGCCCGGGAATTCGCCGATCACGCCCCCAGAAGCGTCATTTACCCGGGCCGCCGCAGTTCCTTTTATACCCATGAGGTTTATGTGCGCCAGACCTACGCCATACTGGCCGCCATTTGCGGCTGCTGGGACACAAAGGGCGGGGTGGTCCCGAAATCCTCCATAGACCTGGACGCCCACAACATCGTGTTCCCCTTTTTCATGGAAACACGGGAGCGGATGGACAAGGAAGCCACGAACCTGCTCAAGGACGTGGTGCCCTCAGCGGTCCAGTGCCCCATGATCGGCACCGGTCTGCCAACGGATTCCTGCGCCTTTTTGAGTGAAAAGGACGGAAGCTGGATTTCTTTCAGAGAAGCCGTGCTCAACGACAATCCTTATCCGGTGCGTGGGTTCGTCTGCTTCAAACAGAACCCGGTCCAGGCCGTGCCGAACACCGCCAAGACGCTTGAAATGCTGAAAAAGATGGAATTTATATGCGTCATTGACCAGCAGATGTCGGATACGGCATGGTATGCGGACATTGTGCTGCCGCACACCACCTACCTGGAGGGATGGGACCCGGCCCACAGCCTGAGCGGTATCTGGCCGGTGGTGGCCTTCCGTCAGCCCATGATCGAGAAGATGTTCAACACCAAAACCATGTTTGAAATCGCGGGGGGCGTCATTCATGAGATGCTTAAGATCGATTCGCTCTGGGACGATATAGATCCGGCGGATTTGACGACCTTTAAAAAAGACATCGTGGAAGACGTCCTGGATAAACCCATTCAGGACTTCATCAGGCACCAGGTCAAATCCCATCCCGGCGGCTGGGAGCAGCTGCTCAAGGAAGGGTTCTTCACCACCGAGGGCGGCCGTCCCCGTTACGGTTACACCCGAAAACCCGGATTTCGCTTCAAGACCAAGACCGGCAGGATCGAGTTTTTCAACGAGCGGTACAAGAGTGCAGGGCTTTTCCCGCTGCCCAAATACTGCGAACCCGAGGTACTGCCCGAAAAAGGCGAGTACCGTTTCCTAGTGGGCAGAACCGCATGGAACACCCATACCAGCACCCAGAACAATCCCTATTTATGGGAGATTCAAAAGGAAAACGCGCTCTGGATTCACACGGACGAAGCCGGCAAAATGGGCATCCGCTCCGGCGACGAAGTAATCGTCAAAAGTCATATCGGAGCCCAGCGGATCAAGGCCTATGTCACGGAAAAAATCCGGCCGGACTGTTTGTTTTATGTGAACGGCTGGGGGCGGCATTCGCCTTGGATGTCAAGGGTTTATAAAACCGGTGCCTCGGAAGCCGAGATTCTCGATGATGTGCTGGATTCCATTTCCGGAAGCGCCTGCATGCATGAGACCTTTGTCACCGTCACGAAAGCTTGAGGTGAATAATGAGACAGAAACGATACACAATTGTATTTGATACACAAAAATGCCTCAATTGCAAGGCCTGCACCGTGGCCTGCAAATTTGAGAATGAGGTGCCGGTGGGCGACGACACCTATCGCATCTGGGTGACGGAGCAGCCCTTGCAGGGCCGGTTTCCCCACCTGCACCAGGCCTTTCAGCCGTCCCAGTGCCAGCACTGTGAAAACGCCCCCTGCGAACACGTGTGCCCCACGAAAGCCACTTATCGGACGCCGGAAGGGGTGGTGCTGGTGGATTATAAGAAATGTATTCTGTGCAAGGCATGCATGGCGGCATGCCCCTATGACGCGCGGTTTGTGAGCGAGCATCACGGCGCAGTTGAAAAGTGTACGCTCTGCGCTCACCGGCTGGAGGAAGGCCGGGAGCCGGCCTGTGTGGAAACATGCCCGACCCGGGTGCGGGAGTTTGGCGACCTGAATGACCCCGACAGCGAGGTTTACCGGCTTCTGATCTCCCGCTCACACTACCGGCTGAAATCTGAAAAAAACACCCGTCCCAGGCTTTATTACTTGATTTAGGAGGCGCATATGGCCATACGGATAGAAAAAATACGTTCATTGATCCGCATCAACCGGGATGTTCCGGCCCTCCCGTTTATCATTGCCGGATGTCTGCTGTTGGCCCTGGGGCTGGTCGGCGTGGTCCGGGTCTTTGTGCAGGGTCATGAGGCGGTTTACGGTGTTACCCGGCAGGTGCCCTGGGGCCTGCTTATCGCCACCTACGCCTATTTTGTCATCATTTCCACGGGATTGGCCTTTATCGGCGGTCTGGGGCACGCATTCGGCGTGGCATCGTTTGCAAAAATGAGCCGCCGCATCGTCATGCTGGCCTTTGTGGTGCTGCTGGCGGGGTTTACCCAGATCGGCATGGAGCTCGGCCATCCTTTCCGGCTGATGTACCTGTTGCTGCTGTCCCCTCACTTCAGCGCCCCCATCGTCTGGATGGGACTGTTCTATACTGTTGAACTGGTGATTCTGGGGCTCGAGCTCATCGTTATCTTTTATCCTTCCGGTGTCAATCACCGTTTGGCGGCCATTCTCGGGTTTCTTGGCCTACTGGTGGGGGTGATCGCCACCAGCAACCTGGGATTCGTGTTCGGTTCCCTTTCGGCCCGGCCCTTTTACCATGGCATTTATTTTCCGGTATTTCTGGTGATTTCCGGTATTGCCGGTGGTGCAGCCCTCCTGATGGTGGTGTACAACATCGTTTACAAACTGAAAATTCCCGAAACATACAAGGGCGCCATGAAAAGTCTGGAAAGGCTAATGGGCCTGAGTGTCGGCGTCATGATACTGCTGCTGGTCTGGAAGGTCCTGTCATCCCTTTATTCACAGCCCGGCGATGCCTATGCCGCCGTTATGACGTTGATCGCCGGTCCTCTGGCCCCCGAATTCTGGATAGGCGAGGTGCTCATGGCCCTGATCCTCCCCCTGGGGATGCTGGTCGCCAACCGCGGCCGCAGCATGGCTGTCAGCGGCATTGCCGGGCTGGTCTTTCTGGTCGGCATGTTTTTCACGCGTTTTAATTTCATTGTGGCCGGGCAGCTTCCGCCCATGCGGGCCGGCAACGAAGGGGCCGGCGTGGAAACCGTCAACGGGCTTATGCAATACGCCCCGTCCACCGGGGAATGGATGATATTCGCCCTGGGGCTCGGCGTATTTTTCTTTCTATATTTCATGGCGGAACGGTTCCTGGAGATGGAAATTCATTCAAAATCAAAGCACCTTATTTTAACCACGGAATCCACGGAAAGACACGGAAAAGGCAGACAGATGATTCCTTCATCGTCATGCTCTTCATGCTCTTCATGGTTGAAATAAAAATATCTCTTTATGGTACTTCCAAGGAACTTGTTTTTTTGTGGAAGGCTAAAGCCTTCCGTTACATGAATTGAGGCCATTATCGAATCAGGGGATATTACCTCGGTTTGTGTAGCGGAGGTCTTTAGACCTCCATAAGTTGCTTACTGCAAAAACGCCGTGGCGGGGTTGGAAGCTTTTTACGAAGCCGTCAATATTGACTAAGGCAAAAATCATTGACAGGAGGGCAAAACGGAAGACATGCGCGTAAAGCCTTATCGCAAAAAGACACCTGTGCGGCAGGCCATAATTTAAAATCAGAGGATAATGATATAAATGAACATGCAGCCCAAAAAAGTCTTTGCCATGGTCGATTATGAAATCTGCAATCCCAGAGAGTGCGATCCGGAAAACGGCATCTGCCCGGCCGTGGGCGCGTGTGAACATAAAGTCATCAAGCAGATCGACGGTCCATTTGAACCCCCTATGATTTTCCATGATATGTGTATGGGATGCTGGGACTGTATCGAGGCCTGCCCCCTGGATGCCATCTCCATGAAGCAGGTGTCATAACCGGCGGCGCTGCAATTGCTTCCATCAATCCGCTATCAATTCGTCAATTCGGGGACACCATACTTAATTCAGAAACTGGCAGGTGCTTTCGCAATTATCATTCGAGTTAAGGATGGTGTCCACATGCCTTATGATCGTTCTTCTTTGTAAAAATTTTGTAAAGGTTTAATTTCCCGGCATTTTAACTTGATTCACCCCCCCTGAGTGTCTTACTTTGAAATTAAGGAGAAGGAAGGAGGGCAATCTGCCCCATCATTCGAAAATGCGGCTAAGCGGCATCCGGCTGAGCAATTTTAAGCCGCCATGAAAGGAGTCGGGCATGGGCCGATTAAACAACATACTGCTGGTATATCCGGAAATCCCCAATAATACCTATTGGAGCTTTCAGTACTCCCTGAAATTCATCAACAAGAAAACCTGCCTGCCACCGCTGGGGCTGATCACCATGGCAGCCCTACTGCCGGAAAAATACAACCTGAAGCTGGTGGACTTGAATGTTGAGCCTCTCGCCGGGAGCGACATCGAATGGGCGGACGCGGTCTTTATTTCCGCCATGATTATTCAGCAGAACTCCATGAACGACATCATTAACGCCTGTAACCAGTACGGCACACCGGTAGTGGCCGGGGGCCCGCACCCGACCTCCAGCCATCAGGCCATTGACGGGGTGGATCATTTTGTGCTGGGAGAAGCGGAAACCATCATCAACGAGTTCCTGGAAGACTTTGAAAACGGCACCGCCCGGCATGTTTACCACGCCCCGTGCCGCCCCGACCTGGAAGACACGCCTGTCCCCCGTTTTGACCTGCTTAAAATGGATGAATACAGCTCCATGGCGGTGCAGTATTCCCGGGGATGCCCCTTTCAGTGTGAATTCTGCGATATCTGGGTAATTTATGGCCGCCAGCCGAGGGTTAAGTCCGCCCCCAATATTGTTAAAGAAATAAACACCCTTTACCGGCTGGGCTGGGATGGCTCTATTTTCATGGTGGACGACAACTTTATCGGCAACAAGAACCGAGTCAAAAAGGAATTGCTGCCGGCCCTGATTGAATGGGGCAAAACCAACAAGCACCGGTTTAAATTTTATACCGAGGCCAGCATCAACCTGGCCGAAGACGAAGACCTGATGAACGCCATGAATACGGCCGGTTTTGACCAGGTTTTCATCGGCATTGAAACCCCTTCCGAAGAAGGCCTGAAGGAAACCGGCAAAAGCCAGAACCTGAAATGCGACCTGCGGGAAGCCGTGCGGACAATCCAGAGACACGGCATGGAAGTCACCGCCGGTTTTATCCTGGGGTTTGACAGTGACACCGAAGACATCTTTGACCGCCAGATCGAGTTCATCCAGCAGGTCGGGATTCCCAAGGCCATGGTCGGTATGATGCAGGCCCTGCCGGGCACCAAATTGTTTGAACGTCTGGAAAAAGAAGGCCGCATCCTTTCCGAGAACCTGGAAGGCAACAACACCCACACCATGACCACCAACTTCGTGCCCACCATGGACGAAGAAAAGCTGAAAGAAGGCTATAAACGCGTCCTCGACACCCTGTATGACCACAACCTGAAAAATTATTTCGCCCGCTGTGACCTGCTCCTGGGCAATCTGCACCATACCGGCTTCAAACAAAGGAAACTGCATTGGCTGGATGTCCGGACCCTGCTGAAATCCCTGCTGTTCCAGTCCCTGACCCCCTATGGCTGGCAGTACCTGAAATTCCTCAGCCGCAACCTGATCCGCAATCCCGGGCTCTTTGCCGAAGTGTTCACCTATGCCGTCATGGGTCACCATTTTCATATGATCACCCAGGAGACCCTCAAAGTGGACCGGGTCGCCTCCCGCCTGGATGATATTTATGAAAAAGCCCTGGCCCAGGTCCACCGGTATTCTTCTTCCATGAAAAACGCTTCCGCCCCGCAGCGCCAGAAATTATCCGAGCTCTGGGAAAATTACCGCAAAGTTCTGAAAAAATCGGAATCCTTCATTAATCATATTCATGTTGATTTTCGGCGGGATCTGGTGGATAAATATCAGGACATCTATGACCGGACCCGGCAATTATTTGCCGAATGATATTGGAAGAAAATTGCTGGCATGGGGGCATTGTTCAAAAGAGTAATCGTGTGGGGCGGCATTTTTTTTGTGCTGGTCCTGATGTTGTGCGCCGGGTACTGCTGGTACCTGGCCGGCAATATTGAGGAGCGTTTTTCCGGCCGGCGGTGGGATATTCCTTCGACTATTTACGCGGACAGCACCTTGCTGTTTCCCGGTAAGCCCCTGGACCGGTTGCGTTTTGAAGAGAAGCTGAGAAAGCTGGGATACCACCGGACATCCGGGCCGCCCGGCATAAAGGGGGAATACCGGGTGGAAGACAGCGACATGGAGATCTATTTCAGGGATCTGTCGTTGCCGGATAACGAGCGTCAGGGGTTTCCGGCTATTCTTTCCATTAAAAACGGAACAATCCGGCACATCCGCCGCATTGATACGGGCGAGCGCCTGGCCCTGGTGGAACTGAACCCGGAAGTGCTCATGGAATTTTTCGGCAGGGAGCGGGAACTGCGGCGGGTAGTTTCCATCGAAGAAGTTTCCCTGCACCTGCGGCAGGCGGTGATGGCCGCCGAAGACCACCGGTTTTACGATCACTGTGGCGCTGACCCGCGGGGCATCCTGCGGGCCCTGTACACCAACATCCGGCACGGCGAAATCCGCCAGGGCGGCTCCACCCTCACCCAGCAGCTGGCCAAGAACTATTTCCTCACGCCGGAGCGCACCTATCGGCGGAAGCTGCATGAGCTGTTCATCGCCCTGACCATGGAGTTTCAATACAGCAAGGATGAGATTCTTGAAATTTACCTGAACGAAATCTACCTGGGCCAGAAGGGATCGGCCGCCATCAACGGGGTGGGCGAGGCCGCGTATTTTTATTTCGGCAAACCCGTGGAAAACCTGACGCTTTCCGAGTCCGCCGCCATCGCCGGCCTCATCAGGGGGCCAAACATGCTGTCGCCCTATACCCATCCCGCGGAATGCAGGGAACGGCGGGACCAGGTGCTTCATGCCATGCACGAACAGGGGTGGATCACCGGCGATCAACTGGCCATCGCGCTTGAAGCCCCCATCAATACCGTGGGGTTTGAAAAATACAGCCGCAAGGCCCCCTATTTCATGGACTATGTGACCCAACAGCTCGGCGCGCTTTACGCGGAAAATATTCTGTCCAGCATGGGCTTTTCTATCTATACCACTCTGGACACGGATGTTCAGGCGGCCGCGGAAAAGGCCCTTGAAAACGGCCTTGCCCGGCTGGCCGCAGAAAAGCCGGCGCTTCGGCACGATGACCCACAAAAGCGGCTGCAAGGGGCAATTGTGGTCATGCATCCGCGGACGGGCAATATTCTGGCCATGGCCGGCGGCCGGGATTATGCCTGGAGTCAGTTCAACCGCATCACCCGAGCCCGGCGTCAGCCGGGCTCCTGCTTCAAGCCCATTGCCACGGCCGCCCTTCTGGATACGTTCAAACCGTCCGATATCCTGTCCAACAGGGAGACCACCTACAATATCGACGGCCATCCGTGGACCCCGGAGAATTTCGGGGAATTTCCGGAAGAAACCCTGTCGGTTCGCCAGATGCTGCAACGCTCCTGCAACCGGGCGGCCGTGGACATGGTGGTGCGCGGCGGCCCGGAAAAGGTAACGGCGCTGGCCGAAACATTCGGGTTTTCCACCCCCATGCAACCTTACCCTTCCATCGCACTGGGGGCGTTCGAGGTAATCCCGCTGGAGCTGGCTTGCGCCTATTGCGCCTTTGCCGCCGACGGAATTCAGCCCTTTCCCCTTTCGGTAAAGAACGTGGTGGACGAAGCCGGCAATGTGCTGGTGCAGCGCCACATGGATATGCAGCGGGTGCTCTCCCCGGCAAAGGCCTTTCTGATCACCGATATGCTGATATCCGTGGTCGAGGACGGGACCGCGCAATCCCTGGGCGAAAGGGGGATTGATTTTCCCCTGGCCGGGAAAACCGGCACCACCAACGACTACCGGGATGCCTGGTTTGTTGGATACACCCCGGATTTTCTTGCCCTGGTATGGGTGGGGTTTGACAACAACGATCCCGTGTGGTCCACCGGCTCCAGCGCAGCGCTGCCGATCTTTGCCGAGCTGGTCAAATCCGTTTCCGGCCATATTGCCGGCAAGGCCTTTACCATGCCCCCCGGCATCGTTAAGCGCAAGGTGTGCCGGCAGAGCGGCGAGCTTGCGGTCTTGTTCCAGTGCCCGGACACCTATACGGAATATTTTCTTGCGAAAAAGCAGCCGGACCGGAAATGCCATATTCACGGGCAGTCCGGCGTGTTCCGCCGGATGATGGACGGGGTGAAAGATTTCTTCAAATGAAGGATGAGGGCTTCGTAAAAAGTCCAATGCCCGCTTAAGGATTTGGGTTACGCTGCATCTCTGGTCATGTCACCTGCCGCCAGGTGTCCCATCTGAATTTGACTCGCCATTGACCGATCTGTTTTTACCATATATGCTTGATTTTTACGCAATGATGGGGGAAAGACAATGGGAAAACCGGTGATTCATTACATTGCCGGCATGAGCGGCAGTGTCGCATTTTCGGCCGGCCCCGTCGGCATCAAAAAAGCAGGGAGGCACAGCTTGATCCCTAGATTGTCAGGAATATTGTTGCCGGTTCTGCTGGTGGTCTGGCTTTCCGCATGTGCCGGCGTCCCGCCGGTTTCTGAAAAGCCGCCGGACAAAGGCCTTCCGTCGCCGGAGATGGTAGAAGCGCCCGGTCAGCCCGGTCATGCCGGCCATGCCAGAATGGCGGCCGCCCACAACCTGGTGCAGTCCGGCTTTCAGCGCCTTCAGAAAAAGGATTATGACGGGGCCATCCGGGTTCTTGAGCGGGCCGTTGGCATTCAGCCGGATAACGGCTCCGCGTATTACTATCTGGCCGAGGCCTGGCTGGCACAAAAGCATTACCAGCGGGCGGCCCGGTTCAACGAACTGGCGCGGCTTTATCTTCGGGATGATTCTGATTGGGCCAGGCGGGCCGAATTTCAGAAACAGCGAATTGAGAAAGCGGACAGAGAGGGTGATACCGGGAACAATATTTCTGAACGTTAGGCGGAACGAAAAGGATAGATTGAGCGACTATGAACTGGATAGACCTTGCAGACCACATCGCCTCCGGCGGTATTTACCTGGAAGAGATCGGTAAAATCGTCCAAGTTACTTTCCGCATCCCTTATGGATCACTTCCTGCCGGTAATGGCTCTGACTACCTCGAAAATGGAGACCAACACCAGCATGAGGCCGGCGGTATAGGAATACTGCACCCAGCCGTAGTAGTTCCAGTTTTCCCACATGGTGTTGTCATAGGTAAAATAGTAAACAATATTGGCAACAATAATGTACAAGAGGGCGATAATGGCGGCATTGAAAAGGGCGAGGGCGATCTTGCGTATCATGGCGGGTCCTCCCTGTAAAAAATCATTAATTTTTCGATTTCTTGTAATGCTAAATCATAATCATGATCGGATGTCAAGGGCAAACGGTAATTGGAAATGCTGCTTTGCGGGTTTATACTCCTGAGCACTAATGTGGCGCTTTCAGGCTGAATTTGGTCCGGTATTGACTTATCGGCTTGTTTTGATTACAATTTAAAAATACGATATTGTCCAGACACATCCATTCAGACTGGAAACCTCCCCAAAATCATACGAGATAAGAGATTATGTGCAGGGTTGCCCGTCTTTTTTTTGCGATGCTTTTCATTGTCACGGCCTGTCTGCATTCTGTGGACATTGCCGCGGCTGCCGTGCCGCAGATTGTCTTTTTTGCGCCCACGAGCGAGAATAACACATACTGGCCCCGGGTATTCGAGCTGCTGAAGACAGTGGGCGAAGACCTGGGGGTTGATGTCAAGTGCCATGAATTCGATGTGGCCGACCGGTTTGCAAAATCCATCGACGGCATCCGGATTCTGAAAAAAAAACCCACTCCGGACGGGGCCATATTTTCCGTTGCCTTCGGACAGACCGCACCATTGCTTGAAACCGCCGCGGCTTTGGATATACCGGTCTTCATTCAAGGACCGTTGTTCCCGTCCGAGATGCCGGCAATCGGGTATTCGCCCCGGAAGAAATTCCCCGAGTGGATCGGATATTTTTATGAAGATGAGGCGGCCAAGGGATATCTGCTGGGAAAAACCCTCCTGTCAGCCGCTCATTCGGCAAAAGCCTTTACAGCTGACGGCCATATTCATGTGGTCGGCGTGGGTGGCGATCATACATGGTTCGGCTCCCGGCTTCGCAGGCAAGGGCTGGAGCGGGCCGTTAACGCCGATCCCAAAGCGCAACTTCTGCAAGTGGTGCCCACGAAATGGTCGCCGTCGGAAGGCAAGGCAGTGACGGCCTCTTTGCTGAATCGGTATCCCGAAGCTTCCGTAATCTGGGCGGCAAGCGATCAGCTCGGCATCGGGGCCGCACGGGCGGCGGCAAATGCCGGTAAAGTCCCGGGCGAAACATGCTTCGTGGGTGGTCTGGATCTTTCCCGGAACGGTTTGCGCCATGTCAAAGAGGGCAGGCTGGTCGCCACGGTGGCGGGCGGCATCCTGACCTATGCCGAAATTTTGATCTATCTTCATGACTACCTGCAAGGCATCGATTTTGCCGACGATGCTGGCACGGAAATCAGCGTGCCCATCTACACGGCAACAACCGCAGATGCAGTTTTTTTTCTGAAGCTGTTCGATGCTTACCCTGCCATTGATTTCAGGAAATTTTCTAAGGTCCACAACAAAACGCTGACACGTTACGATTTTTCCTTGGAACGCATTGCACAGGAAGCCGGCATGAGCTTCCTGCCGGGTGAATAAAAGGCTTTAAGCTAATGAAATTTCTCAATAACCGGCTTTCCTACCGGCTTTTGCTTTACGTTATTGTGTGCAGCACCTTTTTTGCGGCCATTATTACCGGGATTCAGCTTTTCATCGAATATAAGAAGGATGTGGGGGAGATTGACGATGACCTGGCCATGATTCGGAGAAGCTATGTGCCTTCGGTTTTATCCAGCCGGTACAACATGGATACCGAACACCTCCGGCTATTGCTGGAAGGAATTCATAAGTTACGGGATGTCGCATATGTCAAGGTGACAAAAACGCAAAACGGCAAGGAGACGATCCTGGCATCAACAGGGGATGCCGACGGGTCTCATGATATCATTCAGACCTATCCCCTGGTTTACAAAAGAAATGAACGTGATATCGATCTCGGTACGCTTCATGTGGGGGTGAGCCTGGCATCTGTCAGGGCCAGGCTGTGGGATCGCCTTATTATGATCGTCGCTTCCAATGCGTTGAAAACGTTTCTGATGTCTTTCTGTATCCTGTGGATAATGCAGATACTGGCAATCCGGCATCTGAGAAAAATTGCGGCTTTTGCCGCCACCTTGAATATCGACTCACTTGACCGGAAAATAACCCTCCGGCGGAATAAACCGTCTGATGAAAGGCCGGACGATCTGGATGACATCGTGGATGCCATCAATAAAATGATCGATCGCATCAAGCGGGATGTGGAAGCCCGAAATGCCGCAATGCAAACCCAGCAGGCACTGAACCATGAGCTCCAGAGAACCCGGGAGCGGTTTGCGCTTGCCATGGAAGCCAGCAAGGACGGGCTCTGGGATTGGCACGTGGAGACAGATGAGGTTTATTACAGTCCCGGTTATGCCGCCATGCTGGGGTTTGAATCAGGGGAACTTACGCCACATGTGGATATCTGGAAAGGCCTTATTCATCCCGACGATAAAGAGATGGTTGTAAGGGCCAACATGGATTGCCTGGAAAACCGGCGCAAGGATTTTGAAATCGAATACCGCATGCAGACAAAAAAAGGGCAGTGGCTGTGGATCCTGGGGCGTGGTATGGCGGCTGAAAGAGATCAGGACGGCAGGGCGCGCCGCATGATCGGCACCCATACCGACATTACAAAGCGCAAAAAAACCGAAGAGCGGCTTCAGGAGGTTCAGAAAATGGAATCCATCGGCAGCCTGGCCGGTGGTATCGCCCATGACTTCAATAATATTCTTTTTCCGATTATCGGTATGAGTGAACTGCTCCTGGATGAACTGCCCCATGACGACAGGTTCCGGGAGTATGCCCGGGAAATTCATAATGCCGGCAAACGGGCCGGCGATCTGGTTAAACAGATACTCACTTTCAGTCGGCAGACCGAACATAAGATGCTGCCGGTCCGAATCCAGCCGGTGATAAAAGAGGCCCTGAAATTATCCAGAGCCACCATCCCCGCCAATATCGAGATCGAGCAGGCGATTGCAGACGATTGCGGCCCGGTGATGGCCGATCCGGTACAGTTGCACCAGATCCTGATGAACCTTATCACCAATGCATTGCATGCCGTGGAAACCAATGGCGGGAAAATAGTGGTCCGGCTCTGGTGTAAGGTGCTGGGCAGGAATTCTTTTTCCCGCATGCAAGTTTCACCCGGCCCGTATGCCGTTCTGTCGGTTGAGGACACCGGGTTCGGTATCCCTCCGGGCGTCATGGACAAGATTTTTGAACCTTATTTTACCACTAAAGAACAGGGAAAAGGAACGGGCCTGGGGCTTGCCGTGGTTTACGGCATTGTCAAAGCCAGCTATGGAGAAATTGTCGTTGACAGTGAAGAAGGAAAAGGCACCACTATCACCATTTATTTCCCGATAACATCAAAGCCGGTGGATATGGCCGAAACCGTCAGCGCGGACGGCTATAAAACCGGCAATGAACGTATCCTTTTGGTAGACGATGAACCGGCTATCATTAAATATGAAAAAACAATGCTGAAAAGCCTGGGGTATCATGTGGTGGGGTGCCATGACGGCATGACCGCGCTGGACGTGTTTAAAGCCGCGCCGGATGATTATGACTTGGTCATTACGGATATGACTATGCCGGGAATGACCGGTTTACAGCTTGCCCGGGAATTGCTTGCCATCCGACCGTTGCTTCCCGTTATTATCTGTACGGGGTTCAGCGAACAACTGGACAGGGAAACGGTCGTTGCAGCCGGCATAAAAGAGTTGCTCTTGAAGCCTGTTGGCAAATTCAAAATTGCTGAAACGATTCGAAGCATACTTGATGCTCACGGGCCTTGATGAAATCGTAATATCCCGATCCCATCGGCGGTGTTTTTTCAGAAAGCAATGTCCATGTCAGCGATTGCTTCACCTATGGCGTTCCTTGCGCAAGGACAGCAATGCATTGTCATTGCGAGGGACTGAAAGGAGCGAAGAAATCTATGGCAAGTGCTCTGGAAGTCAATCCCGCTCCGGCACCAGCACCGAATCTACGATATCATCGAACTGATCGGCCAGGATGATGGCGACGTCGGTTTTGATGGGATCGGGAATGTGCTGCACATCGGCTTCGTTTCTGGCCGGCAGGACCACGGATTTGACGCCGGCCCGGCGGGCGGCCAGCAGCTTTTCCCGGATACCGCCTACGGGCAAAATCCGGCCGCTCAGGGTGATCTCGCCGGTAAAGGCCATTTTCGGCTTTGCCGGCCGGCCGGTGAGCAGGGATATCAGGGCTACCCCGATGGTGAGCCCGGCCGAAGGGCCGTCCTTGGGGATTGCCCCGGCCGGGATATGGATGTGAAGGTCCTGGTCGTCAAAAAATGTTTCCGGAATTTTAAGGCGTTCAGCGTTGCTCCGGATGTAGCTCAGGGCAGCCTGTGCCGATTCCTTCATCACGTCCCCCAGAGAGCCGGTCATCATCAGCTTGCTTTTCCCCTTCATTTTTGTGGCTTCGATAAAGATAATTTCGCCGCCTGATGCCGTCCATGCCAGGGCCGTGGCAATACCGACCTTCCCCTCTGCCTGGGCCATTTCTTCGTGGTATTTCCGGGGGCCCAGGTAGTCTCTCACGGTGTCGGCATCGACCGTAAGATCGTCCGGCGCCTCGTCGCCCCCGAGAATGTCCCGGGCCGATTTCCGGCAGATGGCATCGATGCGGCGCTGAAGGTCCCGCAGGCCGGCCTCCCGCGTGTATCCGCTGATAATGGCGCGGACCGCATCGGTGTTGAACGCCGGCGGATGGTATTCCAGCCCGTTGTCTTTGACAGCCCTTGGAATGAGGTAATCAAAGGCGATTCGTTCTTTTTCCTCTTCGGTGTACCCGGACAGGTTCAGCACTTCCAGCCGGTCCAGCAGCGGTCCGGGAATCTGGTCAACGATATTGGCCGTGGCAATGAACATGACCGCGGACAGGTCAAAAGGCACGTCCAGGTAGTGATCCGTGAAAGCGGCGTTCTGCTGGGGGTCCAGCACCTCCAGCAGGGCCGATGCGGGATCGCCTTTGAAATCCTGACCGAGCTTGTCCAGTTCGTCCAGCATGAAGACCGGGTTGCTGGTGCCGGCCCGCCGGATTTCCTGAATGATCCGGCCCGGCATGGCGCCCACGTAGCTTCTGCGGTGGCCGCGGATCTCGGCTTCGTCTTTCATGCCGGCCAGGGAGATGCGGATGAATTCTTTTCCCAGGCTGTGAGCGATGGACATGCCGAGGGATGTTTTACCGGTGCCGGGCGGGCCGGCAAAACAGAGGATCGGGCCCTTGGCGCGCAGCATCTGCTTTTTTGCGCCCAGGGCCTGCCGTACCGTGGCGCGGATCTCTTCCAGCTTGAAAGGTTTGGTGATGTAATTGAACGATCCCCGCTTCATGGCTTCCACCGCACTGGTTACCGTGCCATAGCCGGTGATAACGATCACCTCCACGCCGGGATCTTTTTCACGGGCCTTTTTCAGCACCTCCATGCCGTCCACCTTGTCCATCTTCAGGTCGGTGATAATGACATCCACGGGGGTTTTATCCAGTTGTTCCAGGGCATCGGCCCCGTTTTTCGCGGTCATCACCAGGTAGCCTTCCCGGGTCAGCACGTGCTCAAGGTTTTTCCGGGTGCGGGCCTCGTCGTCCACCACCAGGATGGCATACTGCCGGGACAGCTTTATGATGCGAACGGCCAGGTATTCCAGAATACGGTCCTTGATTTCTTCCAGGCCGAAGTGCTCCTCGTTCAGCACCGTTTCGGCATGCTTGATATCCAGCCGGTCGTCGGTAACCGCGTGCCAGGGCAAAGACAGCAGGTAGTCGATGTAATTGAGGGCAATGGTGTATTCACCGCTGGACGGGCTGGCCTGGGCCATCTTGTCCAGCTCCTTCATGGCGATCCCGGTCACGTTTTCGGGCATGGCCGCGGCCCTGACCTTTTCCCGCCACTCCTCGATTTCCGTGGTTTCCGCAAATGCCTCGGGTTTGTCCTCTTTTTTGAAAAGTGCCATGGAAGCGTCCTTTTCCGGTCTGGATTCTGAGGTGAGCTCAATTTACTATTATTCAATGAATTTTCCGGTTTTGCAAGCAGCGATTCTGATTCAGCCAGGCTGCCAGGTCCTGCATCCATCGTGAAATATGCGTATTCGTGAAGATTCGTGTGCATTCGTGGAAAACTGCCACGCCGCCCACGAATGCACACGAATTGACACGAATGGTGCCAGGCGGAGCAAATAGCGGCTATTGCGATTTGCAATGGCTGTGCATTTTTTGCAATATCCATAACGCACTGTAAGTAAAAAGAAAAATTGGAGAGTCCGCAAAGCGTTACATATTGCAATAGCCAGTAGTGGGAGGGAATTTTTGAGTATATTAAATAATATAACAAAAACAATATATTATACAAATAATACAGTCTGGCATGGCCTTTGCTGTTACGATTGCCAGGTGCTGACAGGCGCATGCCATTTCATTAACAACAGGAGGCAGAAATGAAAGCATTACAAACACTCAGAAGACTGGAGCGCATAATGGTGGCCGTTACCTTTGCCGAAGCAAACGAACATGAAACGGCGCTTCGCATTATGGCTGAACCGGGGCAGCAGCGTCAACATCGGCGCAAAAAAAAGACGGCCAGGGTTCAGGCCGACAACAGACCGCAACTGAGGATGTAAAGAGCGTTTGGAAAGGCATGGATCATGGGAAAAGTATTACTGGCCATCGACGGCATGTGCCCGAACCGGCAGGTCTTTGACTACGCTGTAAGCCTCTGTCGGCGGATACGGGCAGAACTGAATATTCTGCATATTATCGACCCGGAGATTGCGAAGGGGCGGCTGAGTCGGCTGAAAAAACAGCTTCATTTTGCTCGTCACTATATGGAGAACACCATGGTGGCGGCAACCTTTGCCGAGACCGGTGAGCACGATACCGCCAGGGCGCTGATGGATGAAGCCGCCGCCAATATCAGGCGCCTGCTTACGGAAAAGAATGAGCAGAACGTCCAGTACCGGGTAAAAGTCCGTACCGGTGATGTTCACGGGGAGATCGAGGCATATGTGAACCAGCACCGGGATGTGGTGCTGGCGATTTATGATGATACGGTTTGCGATGACACGGTGCCGGCGACGGAAAGTGACGCCGATGCGGCATCGGACAGGGCCGTCCCAGCGATGGGGCGGCGTGCCCGTCATCAGCACAGCGCCGTTGTATCAGAGCTGAAGAGGCGACTGCCCGTTCCCCTTGTGGCCCGGCGGGCGGAGGCAGGAACAAAACAGTCGCAATAATAGCAGTTAAAGGAGGAACAATGAAATCATTATTTCATAAACTGATCGCCAGAGGCAGGTCGGTGCGCGACAAAATGGATGAATACCAGGAAACCCTTACATTTGCCGAAGCCGGCGAACCAGCCGACGAGGCAACCGTCGCTGATTCCCAGCAGGCGCAGGAACAGCCGGGACTGCTGCTGGTGATCGGCAAAGGGGAGAGCTTTTCCCGGCGGATCATCGATTATGCTCTGGAGATGGCGCAGCGCATGTCCTATGAGATCCTGGCTCTGAACATCGCGCCGGTCCCCAGGGAAACCTTTGCGTTTATCGGGCCTTCCAACGGTAAAATAAAGGAATTCGAGGACCGGTCCCGGGAAAACGTTCAGGCGTTCAGGCAAACTGCGGAGCAGCATGGCATCTCCTTCAGGCACACGGTGAAGTCCGGCGAAACGGATGCTGTTATTAACGAACTCGGGAAAGAATACGGCACCATTGAGTTCGTGGTATCAGAACCCGAAGCAGCGCGGGTTTCGGAGCGACCGGAAAAAGAGAACCGCCCGGAAAAACAGTTGCATGTTTATTCGATGGTATAGGAGGCGTAAATGACATTTCATTTTTTTCTCGGACTTGCCCTGATACTTGTGGCGGCGGCGCTTTGCTATATGTTTCGTCATGAGAACAAGGACTGATGGCTTCGTAAAAAGCTTCCAACCCCGCCGCGGTGTTTTTGCAGAAAGTAACTTATGGAGGTCTAAAGACCTCCGCTACACAAACCGAGGTAATATCCCCTGATTCGATAATGGCCTCAATTCATGTAACGGAAGGCTTTAGCCTTCCACAAAAA
>JAXHVL010000067.1:0-13577 GCA_034189225.1 Thermodesulfobacteriota bacterium | reverse complement strand
CAAGGTTCGCCCCTACACTGTACGTGACATGACGAGAGATACATCGCAACGCAGATATTGGGCTTTTTACGAAGCCGTCAAAGGCAAGAAGCGTAAAACCGTTCATCGGGAAAATGAAGCATTGGCCTGTTCTTTTTCCGTCAACCGGCTTGTTCGGCTGATCGCTCATGCCCTGTCCTTGACCTTATCGGAAAAGTTCGATATACCATAAAAAAATACATTATCTTGCGAACCCCGTTGAAACAATGACGATTATTGATATGACCAATACGGAGATGAGGGGACGACAATAATGGGCAGGTTCCCGGAGAAGCTTCTGTGGCTGATCGCCGGCATTTTTTTCACCCATGCCGGTCATTACCTTTATCAGACCTATTATGCTGAGACTTTTGCCAAAAGCACCACATCTGAGTCCATTGCCATTTTTTTCGAGGATCTGCTTCAGGGCATCGTGGTTTGCCTGGACAGCCTTCTGCCCCTGTTCGTGGTGTCCCAGGAAGTGATTCTCACCGTGATCATGTGGGCCCTTATCGTGATTATCGGGCTTATCGGCCTTCGTGTCGGCCTTAAAATAAAGGCTAACAGAGCTATTGCCCGGCAGATGAAGGAAGCCGCTGAAATCCGGGAGAATGCGGAAAAAGAGGCTGCGGAAAAACTTAAGGAAAACAAGGAACTTAAGCAGCGGCTGCTGGACGAGTTCAAGAAAAAAGAAATATCGCTTCAAAATACCTATAAGCAGAAACTCACCGAGTATAAAACCCGCATCAACAAGCTGGAAAAAGAGCGTCTGGAACTGAAGGAAACTACCGGCGAACTCATGCGGCGGCTCAAGCAAAAGTAAGACCAGGCTGTCAACAGACCTTTTTTATTCAGTCAATAAAACCTGGTCCTCTGGGCCAGGTCAGAGATAAAAGGCTATGCCGGTAAGGAGCAAAGCGCGAAATTCGAAATTAGAAATTTGAAACAAATCCGAATATCAAATGTTCCAATGATTAAAACAGATACCGGAGTGTTCCGGGCATCTATTCGATGCATATATCTTCGTGCTCTTCGTGCTCTTCGTGGTAATAAATATCAGCTCAAATGAACCACGAAGCTCACGAAGAACACGAAGGGTGAGTTCAAGGATCACGTGCCTTCGTGTTTCGAATTTAATATTGAGTACCATTTTGAACTTGAGAAAGATGGTAATTTCAAGACGGAGCATTAACGGGTCTGTAGACGCGTATCCCGGCTTTCAGCCGTTTTTTTCAACCCATCCCGCCACACAAAGGCCGGGGTGGTTGTTGAGTTTACTGCAGAGGACGCAGAGATGATTTGCTTTTTGCGTTCTCTGAGCCTGCGCGGTGAATGATCTATGTGCCTTCCCGGTAATGACGACGCATGGTTTCCACCAGATCTGTGAGTCGGTGTGTGTAAGTATGTTCGGCAAGCACCCGTCGGTACCCGTTTTCAGCGACCTGATGGTAATAGGCGGGGTCGCTTTTTACTCTGTTCAGCCAATAACCGATCTCGTCCGCATCATTGTAGGCCAGTAACTCTTTGCCGGGTTCCATAAGGTTTTCCAGCTGCCGGGTATGATCGGTTAACAGCACGCGCCGGCAGGCGGGCACATCAAAAACCCGCTGGTTGAGACCGCCTTTCATCTGGCGGCTGGTGGCATTGAAATTGACTTCACTGACATTGTAAAACCAGGGCAATTCCTGATAATAATTCAGCTCCCGGTGCACGGTATAACCATTGCCGATGACCTTCTGCCATCCGGGATCGCCCACAATTACTGGATTAAAGGGTTTCAGCTGTTTGACCATCTCCCGCCGATAATTGCCGGTGGCCTGCCAGATGACACCGGTTTCATATCCATAAGCCTGTTCGTCTGTGAGGGTTTGAAATTCACTGAAGAGCGAGGGAAATTGTTCTGCCATTAAATCCCTTACGTTGACATGGGATGATTTTTCAAAGACCCGGGCCAGATGATCAACGTTTTTCAGTAAGGCACCGTTGATACGGTGGCGCTCCAGAACGGATGCGGTTTTTATGGCCATGGAGTTGCCCACAAAACTGACAAAGGCCGGCGGCAGGGGGGATTCTCCAGTGTTGCCGGGCGAGAAAATGGTCTCATCCACGCCCAGGGGGAGATAGGTGGCCCGTTTGAAACCGGCCTGCCTGACCACCGGCAGGTAATCGGCGTCCCACATGAACAAAGAAAGCCAGTGCGAACGGGTGTTGGCATATTGATTCAAAATCAGGTGAGGACTGTCAACGCACCAGGAAGCAAAAGGCAGCCGGCATTGCTCCAGAAGCTTGACGATCAGACCTTCCCGGTCAAGCCCCAGATGATTCACGGTCAGGACAAAATCCGGACGGATGGTTTTGATGGCATGCACGAACATGCGGTATACCTTACCGGCGTCCATGGTTGAATCGCTGATGCGCAATGTTTGGCAGGCATAACCCAGTCGGTCCGCAGCGTTCTGGATTTCCGGAAGCAGCAGGTCTTTGGTGCTGACGAGGAGAATGGTGGAGCTGTCCTGTATGAATTTCGGATAGTCCTGCCAGGCAGGGCGGGAAGGGGCGGGGCCAGAACTGTTGGGGTGGGCGGTACGGTAGCGTTCCGCCGGCTCACAGTCAAACCAGTCGGGCAGCTTCATTGCGGGTGGCCTCCTGTTCATTGTCGGTGTGTTTTGCATGTTGCTATGCGGTCAGACTGACCTGGGACGGCTCTTTGAGGTAATACGGCATGAACTGCCGCAGGGTTTTTAATGCACCGGCCGCTGCCTGCTTTTCTGACTGCACCGCCGCACTTTCTTTTTTGATGGCCGTGGCAAGGGCTTTATCCATGAACTGGACCCGCCGGCAGGTGTGCGTGATGGCCGCATGCAATGGCAACAGTTCCGGGGCGATAGTGCCTGGAAGCCGCTCCCCGTTTTTACCCCAGCGCTGTTGCAGGCCATCGATGATACCCGCCCGTTTCTGCATCAGGGGGGTGGTTTGTTCGGCAAAGCCATTTTTTACCATCTGGTGGATGGTCTCGCTCAGTACCACCAGTTGTTCCAGGTGTCGCAATACATGCTGCATGCCTTCTGCGGTTTCGGTAAAAGTGCTCATGGCCTGACCTTTCGTTGCATTAAATAAGCGGTCTAGTGTCATGTCAACAGAGAATTGTTATTTATGCCACCTGGAAACTGGAAGCCTGAAGGCTTCCGCTACACTTGTCGATGGCGGCATAAGAATGCACATGTAGCGGAAGGCTTTAGCCTTTCACCCGGATTTTATTAACATATGACGATTGACATGACACTAGATGGCAATGCCCTGGGTAAGCCTTTGATGTGCGCCCGTTTCAGTATTATCCACAACCTGATCTTCTGGCTGGATAGCGATCGTCCGCCAGCCTTCATTCAGCGTTTTGAGCATACCGATGACCGCGTCGATATTCTCGGTGCCGTCCCGCTGAATTTTGGCCTTGATCAGGTGGGTGGTCATGAACTGGTATAACCCGAACAGATTTTTGGCGATAACGTCCCCGTTATCCATATCCAGGGAATATTGCAGCTCCGTGATGATGTCCTGGGCCGCGTTGATTTTGGCGCATGTGCCGGCAATGTCGTTGTCGGCGGCGCACTGCTTTGCCTGGAACAGATAATTGACCGCCCCGTCGTAAAGCAGCACAATCAGT
Organism: Thermodesulfobacteriota bacterium; assembly: GCA_034189225.1. Lineage (GTDB taxonomy): Bacteria > Desulfobacterota > Desulfobacteria > Desulfobacterales > Desulfosudaceae > JAXHTY01. The sequence goes on along the minus strand of JAXHVL010000067.1, from coordinate 9,898 downwards.
TTTCCCTTGTTAGCGGTTTTTAGCTCCGTCTGGCGGTACTGGGTGTAAGCGTAGTGTTGCATTTTGCCTCCATTACCCGTTTTAAAGGTTATTATCAGTCATTGCTGAACTGATCGATCATCGCATTCAGTGAATCTTCCTGGCCGCCCAGTTGCCCGAGAAGGGCCTCCAGGTTGGCGAATTTTTTGTTCAGCCGTTCCTCTACCATGGCGATCCGGGTTTCTTCCCTGGCGATTTTTTTGTCGATGTTCTGAATAATGCTCTTGTAGTTGTGTTCCAGCACGCTGAGGATGCCCCGGTTACTTTCCACATAGTCATTGGTGAGGGTCTCGGCCTCTTCCCGGATCTGTTCGGCAATGCCCTGGATGTCGTTTTCCGTGTCGTTAACGAACAGCCGGCAGACATCTTCAATGTTACTGTTGAGTGCCTTGTCCAGGGTGGCTGTGTCTACTTCCCACCGGCGCGCGGTTTTGGTCCAGGTTTCCTCGTTGTATTCGATGGACATTTCCGAAGACGCCGTGCTGATGCCGATCTGGGACAGCAGGGTGTATTCGTTGTCAGTGTCGGCCAGGCCTTTCACATTCCCTGCCAGAAGCCCGTTCAGCCGCTGCTGAATGATCTGGAAGGTATAGTTGCCGATCATGGGGCCGTCATAGGTCTTGTCGCCTTTTTCAATATGGGCGCTCATGGCTTTTATATAATCCATGACCTCGTTTACCGCATCGACAAAGCCCTTAATGCTCTCCTTGATGGCGGCGGTGTCATTGGATACGGTGATGGTGGATGTGCCCGTGTCCAGCAGGGACAGGGTCACACCGCTGATCACGTCATTGATGGTGTTGGTGTTCCGTTGAAGGTATTTATCCTCATCGGAGGGGTAGTTGTCGATTTTTACCATGGCGTTCTGGGCATTCTGGGTCTCCGCGAAGCCGCCGGTGTCAAAGTTGGTGAGCGAACCGGTAATGTTCTTTATGCCGAAAGCGGCGCCGGACTGGTCGCCTGTAAGCTGAAGATGATAGGCGGTGTTCAGGCCGCTGCCGTCGTTGACAATGGCGGCCGTCACGCCGGGGTTTTCAGCATCGTTGTTAATCAGGCCTACCAGGTCCTTCAGTGTGGCGCCGGCCGGGACGATCATTGCCCGGCTGGTTCCGTTGTAGGTGTATGAGAAGCTGCCGTCCGAGGTGGTGACCGCCGTGGTCAGGTCGTCGGGAAAACCGGCATGCGTCTGGATTTCCGACCGGGCCAGGCCGTCGTCCTGGCCCGCCTGTATAGTGGGCGTGGTTACATTGACGGTAAAGCTGTCCCCGGCGGTCAGTGTGTCGCTGAAGGTCGTGTCAAACGCCACGGTGACCCCCTGATGGACATCGATGGCCTGGCCGGATGTATAACCCTCGGGAATGGTAAAGGTGTCGGTATTGCCGTAGGCATCCTTCCAGGAGACATCAATCGCGCCGCTGCCCAGAGTGCCGCTGTCCAGTATCTTGAATTCAAACTTGTTATTCACGTCCCCGGTGTAATGCCCCCCGGAAGAGGGGGTGGCCGAGCCGGCGTTCATCTGACTGGTGCCTGGATCCTGAACATTGCCGTATGCGTTGACCTTGAATTCCTCGCCGTTTGTGATACTGCCGGCTTCAAATCTCACCGACATTCCGTCGGCCACCGACAGTTCGCTGCCGGTGGTATAGTTGTTGCCCACTTCCAGGGTGCCGCTGTTGCCGTCATCGTCGTTCCAGTTGATGAGCAGGGAACCGCTCTGGCCGACGGTACCGCTGGCAGTGGCCGTGAACGTGTAGGTGCGGTCTTCGAAGACGGTGGAGGTGCCGTGGGTGGTGGCAGCTGCGCCGGTCCAGGCTGTTTCCACGGTGTTACTGATGGCGCTGTCGTTGAAATTGAGGTTCAACGGATTGCCGGTTACATCGATCCGGTTGTCACTGCCGCCGGTGTCGGCGCTGAGTACCAGTCTGTAGCCGCCGGCTGCGCTGCTTTCCTCCCTCACCGAAGCGGTGACATAGGTGTTGCCGGCGGCATTGTTAATGGCCGTGGCAAGACCCTCAAGCGAGCTGTTGGCGTCAAATTCGCCGTTGCTCTCCGTTGCCGCGGCTACATAGTCAACAGTGATGGTATTGCCGCCCACGTTGATTGTCAGGTCCTGGCCGTAGTTGGTGCCGGCGATGGTGCCCACGGCGGCGGTGTTGTCGGCCACGATCTGGGATCCCAGAATATGGGGAATGTCGCTGCCCACCGTCAGAGAGTGGGCCCCGGTCTTGGCAAAATCAGTGTTGGTGACCGCCGCCACATCATCATTGGAAGAGGTGGAGGTGCGTTTGTAAAACTTGTATTCAGCATTGAGGTCCTTGGCGGTACTTTCCAGTGTGAGTAGCCGGGATTCCAGGTTGCTGATTACCGTATTTTTTTCTTCCCACTCGCTCTTCCAGGATTCCAGCCGGTTGATATTGATGCGTTCAATGGCCACCATTTCGTCAACCAGGTCGGCCCACTGGGTGTCCGAGGTCAGCCCGGAATATTGCACCGTGCCCGCGCTGCCGCTTTCCTGAAAATTGCTTACCGAAAGGGTCATGGTATTGCTTTCGTTGTGTTGTCGGGGCTACAAGCCTTTCCCGAAGCATGCGGGAAACAACCGGCCGCCTTTTGAATCGTTGTCACAAAAGTGTTAAAGCAAGGGGCGTGCCGGCATTGTCTGTATTTTAAGCTCCTGTTTTAATGGTTAAAAAATTGGATTAAAACATCGGATTCTTTTGCAGTCGGCAAATGTTTGCATACCCGCATGGAAATATATTCCCAGCCGGAGGGGTTTATGCCTCCGGTTTATGAATCGGGGGTATCCCCAAAACGTTATCCTTAAACATATGGTATCGGCAGTCCGTGAATGAAAGTTAACCCCTGGAGGGGTATTGGCGGGAGCGATCAGTGGACGGTGAGGACGGTGAAGACGGGGAGGACGGGGAAAAGTGGTTGTAAGCATCCATGGCTTCTTGTTCAATGAGCGTCCGCCGGTCAGTATATCGCGGCGAATAGTGAAAGGGCGTGAACCGGGCGGCCGCGCACCGGCCTGCAATTTCGCCGGCCTGGCGGGCCGTGAGGTGGGATTTTTGACGGGCAATGGCCTCGTCCGCCGTCATGAAGTGGGCTTCGACGAACAGGCGGTCGGATTGACGGGCAAACCGGGTGATGGCAGCCACATTGGCGGGGCTGTACGCCACGTCCGTAATATAGGTGATGGCCTGGCCCGGTGTGATGATGGCAATGTGATCTATCAGTTCGCCCAGGGGAAATGTGGCGTCTTCCTCCTCTTTGGGCACTGTAAAAAGGGTTTGGCGGGAGCGGCCGGCATAAATCATGGTTTTAAATGCCTGAAGCCAAGGGCCGGGTGCAAGCCCAAGGGCAGTCAGGGCGTCTTTTTTGATGTTGATGTGGAAACGTTCGTCCAGGCGGAACCCCAGGCAGGGAATGCCGTGGTCCAGCCGGACCGCGGAGACGCTGAGCCGGTCTTCGCTGACCAGTTGTTCCGTAGGTGCGGTTTCTTCGGTGTCGCCTTGCTGATGGAAGCGGTTTTTGCAGGGATAGGTGCGGGTGATGCACCGATCTTCCCGTATTTCGGTGGCCCGAAGGGTCAGGCTGTGTTCATAGTTGTCCGTCAGGTTCCATGTATAGCCGGCGAGTTTTCCCTCGATCCGGTCCAGGAAGGTATCCGGTCCGAACAGATGAACCGTTTTTTCCCTGCCCAGGGCCAGTCGCAGGAGCCTGTCAAAACCGGCAAAATGATCGATGTGGGTGTGGGAAATGAAAATATGGCTGATTTTCAGAATGTCGCGGGGGGATAACGCCTGGATATCCCCCAGGTCAAAGGCGATGGCGCGGTTTTCAAAAAGAAAATTAATGAACAGGCAGGGGTCATGGAACGTATCGTTGACCAGTGACGGATGAAATGTGGGTCGCATGGCGGATGATCATGCAATATACTTGTTCACCTGCCGGTTGATGCAGGCGTAAATATCCTCGTCGGAACCGTAAACATCCACGGTTTCCCTGTGATTGATGACTTTTTCAATAACAAAGGCCGTAACGTACAGGCTGACGATATTCGGATTGGTGGTAATGGTGCGGAAAGGCGCGACGCTGAAGTCCACATCAAAATCCTCGGCGCGGGTCAGTTCTTCCAGGCATTTGGTCAGCTGTTTTTCCAGGCTGTTCTGGCTGGTGGTTTCCACCAGCCCGGACTCAACGAGTTTGGAGGTGATGGCATTGGCCAGGGTGTCGCTCAGATCTCTGACTTTGCCGATTGCGGTCCGTCGTTCATATTCCTTGGAAGACTCGATTTTTGAAAGGAGTTTGGATTCTCTGGCGCCTTTGCTGAACACTTTTCCCATATTGTTTACCTTTAAATATAGATAATGATCCCGTAAAAAGCTTCCAACCCCGCCGCGGTGTTTTTGCAAGAAGTAACTTATGGAGGTCTAAAGACCTCCGCTACACAAACCGAGGTAATATCCCCTGATTCGATAATGGCCTCAATTCATGTAACGGAAGGCTTTAGCCTTCCACAAAAAAACGAGTTCCTTGGAAGTCATTAATCGGTTCGTCTTCTTTAATTAAGTTAATAATAACGGCAGACCGGAATGAATGCAAGAAAAAATTGTCTTTTTAACGGTCCTGTTCAGTGGGAAATGCAGCTTCAATGATCAACTGGGGACAGTTTTTGTTGTTCCATGTGTTGCGGCGGAGACGGAACACTATGCTTTTGAGCCGTCGGGGTACGGGGATTGTTGCCGGATCGATATTGAAATGGATGCTTTCAATGGGCGTTTCATTGCCGGAAACCGGTTGGGCGAGCATCATTTTAAGGTGCCGGTTATTAATGAGAAAGGAAGATACGACTTTTATATTCCGGGCAATAAATAGCGGCTCCGGATGTGCTTCCCCGAAAGGCTGGAGCATGTCCAGTTCGTTCAGCAGCTGATCCGATATGTCGCTGAATGTAATCTCCGCGTCAATATCCATGATGGGTGCCCTTGCGTCGGGCTGCAATTTCCGGCCGATGATATAGTCGAACTGCTTTTCAAACCGGTCGATGTTCTCCGTTCGGATTTTGAACCCGGCCGCCTGGGCGTGGCCGCCGAACTCTTCGAAAAGATCAGCACATTCGCACATGGCCGCATACAGGTTAATGCCGGGAATGCTGCGGGCCGATCCCACGCTGATATCCTTTTTCACGGTCATCAGGGCCACGGGCAGCCGGTAGCGACGGGCCGCTTTTGCTGCTGCGATGCCGATTACCCCCTGGTGCCATTTATGATGGGCCAGGACAAGGGCTTTTTTCTGCTCGCGCAGGGATGAATCCGTCTGCATCAGCCGCTGGATTTCATCGGATATATCTTCTTCGATCAGTCGTCGCCGGGCGTTGAGTTTATCCAGCCGGCGGGCGGTTTGTGCCGCGTCGTTGCCTGGCGGGGTTGTGAAGAGTTCAAGGGCGGTTCTGGCATGGTCGATCCGCCCCGGAGCGTTGAGCCGGGGGGCGATGGCAAAGGCCACATCCTCGGCGGTCAGGGGTGAGCGGCTGAGCTTTGCCGCTTTAATGAGGGCCTGAATACCCGGTGCGCATACGTCATTAATCATGGCAAGGCCGGTCTTGGCAAAAATCCGGTTTTCGCCGGTCAGCGGTACAATGTCCGCGATGGTGCCGATGGTGACCAGGTCACAATATTGTTTGAGGTTGGGCTCCGGCCTGTCTTTCCAGAATCCTTTGTCCCGAAGATGGGCCCGAAGGGCGATGATGAGATAGAAGGCCACCCCGACGCCTGCCAGCCCGGTCAGGCCGGAAGGGCAGTCATGCCTGGCGGGGTTGATGACGGCTATGGCATACGGTGGTTTGTCAGTCATCTGGTGGTGATCCGTTATGATCAGGTCGATGCCGGCGGTTCGGCAGGCTTCGGCCGCCTCGTGGCTGCTTGCGCCGCAGTCCACGGTAATAATCAGGGAGATGCCTTTTTTTTTCGCATATTCGGTGATGTGAGCGGGTTTCAGGCCGTAGCCTTCCATGATCCGGTGGGGAATGTATCCGTCGACATCAGCATCCAGACTGCCGAGGAATCCCAGCATCAGTGCCGTAGCGGTGATGCCGTCCGCGTCGTAGTCGCCGAATATGAGGATTTTTTCCCGGTTGGCCAGAGCATCGGTGATACGGCTGACGGCGATATCCATATCCATGATGGTGGATGGGGGCGCAATGTCGGCCAGGGAGGCATGGAGAAACTTTTTGGCCTGGTAAACATTATCAATGCCCCGGTTGACAAGGATCGAGGCCGTAAGGGGAGTGCATTTGAGGGCGGTGCGGATGCGATGAACAGCGCTGGCGTCGGCGGTGCGTATGTTCAGTTTGGCCTTCATAAGTGGCGGTATATACCATTCTGTCGTTTGCGGCAATATAAAAAAAAGAGCAGGTGGTTCTTTCCGTGCCCTTCCGTGCTCTTCGTGGTAATCAACTCCAGACAATTGAACCACGAAGTTCACGAAGGGTGAGTTCAGACTATAAACAATCCCCTTTATAGGGGTAATAAAAGCCGGCCCCTCTGGGGGCGGATGTTTACTCGTTCCCACGCTCCTGCGGGGAAAGGTGAAATCAATTTTCTTGTAGATCGTTAAATTTTGGTCAAATGATCAAAATTTTACTTGACATTAAATAGAGATGGGATTATATTTTGATCAAATGATCATAAAGGATGATCATAAATAGTGTCCGTCCAGAAATTAGATATTTTGGTCGAGTTCAAGGAAGGCGAAAATTTTAACCGGAGGAATACTTTGCGTATTTTGAGGATTAAAATTTGAGCCTGACGCAGAAATCGGGCAAAATAGCAATTTATGGATGGGCACTAAATAACATGAAAGGCGGTTTGCTGGTATGCCGAGACCACGAAAGACACGATTTGTAACCGGTTATCCCGCGGCGTCAGGGTTTTCTCCTGTCGATTTTGCACCAACGGGTGAGGTGATTCTTTCCGTGGAGGGATTTGAGGCGTTGCGGTTGAGTGATTTCGAGCATCTTGACCAGGAGACGGCCGCTCAGATTATGGAAGTTTCCAGGCAGACTTACGGCCGGATTCTGGGGGAAGCCCGTTCGATTGTGGCCGAAGCCTTTGTGACCGGCAAGACCGTCCGGATTGACGGCGGTATCTTCGAGTACCGTGAACGTGGCAGACGACACAGAAGAGGAAAGGGGGTGAATCATATGCCCAGAGGAGATGGAACAGGACCGAGCGGTGAAGGTCCGGTAACCGGCAGAGGCCGGGGTAACTGCACGCCGGATACACAGAGAAGAGATACAACAAACACGGGCCGCGGCACCGGCCGTGGTGCCGGTACCGGTAAAGGCCGTGGACGCGGCGGCGGTCGCCAGGGCGGCGGCCGTAAATAACAAGCTATTTTTTACTGGTCGCACTCAAGGTTAAAGCCCCCGCCTTTAGGCGGGCAGATTTATCACTCCCTTTTAATGTGCTATGCTTCAATAGATGCCGGCGTTTCCCGGGCATCTATTCGATGCATATATCTTCGTGTCCTTCGTGGTAATAAATACCAAATCAAATTAACCACGAAGTTCACGAAGAACACGAAGGGTGAGTTCAAGAATCATGTGCCTTCGTGGTTCGTGTTTCGAATTTAATTTTGAGTATCATTTTGAACCTGAGAAAGATGGTAATTTCAAGACGGCGCATTAACAGGTCTGTAGACCGGCATCCCGGCTTTTAGCCGGTGGTTGTTGAGTATGCCGTCGGTAAGCGACTTCCAGGGAACTTAATCTGCCAATTTATTGTAAACATATCAATTTTATTCAATTTTTCAGTTTATTGCCAAGTTTTTCAGTCTGCCGAAAAGAACTGAACAGCAACACGGGCCCAGCCCCTTGCAGCGCAGCCGAGCAGGGGCGGTTTTTTCGGAAGACGCGGGCAGACTGTATGAGCAGACGAGGTTTACCGCATCTGCACAAAATGACAGGCGAGTTTCTGCCCGCGCCGAAAAAACCGTTCCTGCGAGGGAAGCCGAAGGCCAAGCTGCGGGGCGCCCTTTCTTTTGCATACTTTTCTTTGGGCGAGCAAAGAAAAGTATGAAAGAAAAATGGGTCGTTTAGCGCAAATAGTGGTAAAGAACCAAGCCTCGCGCGAGTTACTTGCTGCAAAAACACCGAGGCGGAGATGGAAGCTTCTTACGAAGCCATCAAAATAGGGTAACCAAAGCCGGTCCCCCTGTTGGGGACGGATCTAAAAAAAAGGAGGTGACGCATCATGCCAGGTTTTGACAGAACAGGACCCATGGGAGAAGCCCCCATGACCGGCGGTCGGCGAGGGTTGTGTGCCCCGTCCAATACCGGCGTAATGCCGGGGTACGGCAGGGGACTCGGTCTTGGCAGAGGATTCAGAGGTGGCCGTGGGCCGGGACGTGGTTTCGGCAGGGCCGCCGGGTTTTATCCCCCCGTTTACGGGGCAGCCGGCCAGGACGAATCCAGCCTGCTGCGATCCCAGGCCGAGAGCCTGCAGCAATCGCTTGATGCCATTAATCGAAGGCTTGACGAGATTGAAAACGCGTCGGGTTAAAATGCTGTCTGTATTTGTAACTTCACCGTCAGGGGGGTAATCCCTCCTGGCGGTGACGCTGCGATTCATAGGCCTCGCAAAGCACGCAAAGATCGCAGAGAAAAATACTATGGGAGACTTGGCGAGTGGAAATTTCAACCTGGTTCCCACGCTCCTGCGTGGGAACCGGGAAACGTAAAGTATTTTGCATACCCACGGCGGACGTGGGTACGAGAAAAATTCGATGTACATATCTTCATGTCCTTCGTGCTCTTCGTGGTAATCAACCCCAGGCAATTGAACCACGAAGAACACGAAGAACACGAAGGGTGAGTTCAGACTATTAACAATCCCCTGGCAGGGGTAACCAAAGCCGGCTCCTCTGGGGCCGGATGTTTACTTCAGTTTCCGGGTATTCCGTCTGGCAGAAAAGTCGGTGAGGGGGCGAAGGGCCGTCTTGGCTTCTTTTTTCTCGGATTCCTTTTCATCCCTGATTTTCAGGCCTTCCATGAGGATATTCATCAGGGGCTGCTTGATTTCTTTTTCTTTTTTCCGGCAGATACCTTCGATCTCAATGGTTATCTGGTCCCAGGTGAGCATTTCAAAGGCGGCTTCCAGGCTTTTGAGTTGATCGGTGGCGGCGTTTATCAGTTGCCCTTCCCGGAAATACATATTGCCTGTATGGTCTTCGGTGGTGATACGCAAGGTACAGGTCTTTTTCTCCATCTCCATGAGCTGAAGAAAGGAGGCCAGGCTGATGCCGTTGATTTTGCCTTCCGCACCGGAATTCAGCTGTTCGAAGATGGCGTCGGTAAGAACGTCCATATTCAGCGGTTTTTCAAAATACTTGAATGCTCCCAATGCATAGGCCTTTTCCTCCGTTTCCGCCGAACCAAAGGCGGTCATGAGAAAAACGGGGGTGCCGGGATAATTCTGTTCAATGTATTCAAGCAACTGAAAACCATCCATTACCGGCATTTGAAGGTCGGAGATGATCAAATCGATGGACGATTCGGTCATCATGTTGGCGGCCTCCTCGCCGTTTTTGGCAGTGAGAATTTCAAAGTCCTTTGCATAGGGCTTCATCACACGTGAGAGAAGACCGCGCGACACGGAATCATCATCTACAATCAGCACTTTTTTCACAGGGAGAAAGGTCCTTAAATTTCCGTACGGTTTTTTAATTCTGCATAGGGGGTATCCATTTCGCTGACCCACTTCCTGGGTTATTTTGCTTCTCGTTTATAAATACTTGTAATTACAATACTTATCATAAAATACAGTATAAATGTTACCGAGGTTGGTTAGGCTTT
>JAXHVL010000066.1:0-28499 GCA_034189225.1 Thermodesulfobacteriota bacterium | reverse complement strand
GGCGTTGCTGCGTCAGGGTTTCCCCCATTGCGCAAAATTCCTCACTGCTGCCTCCCGTAGGAGTCTGGACCGTGTGTCAGTTCCAGTGTGGCTGATCATCCTCTCAGACCAGCTAACCATCATCGTCTTGGTGAGCCATTACCTCACCAACTAACTAATGGTACGCGAGCTCATCCCTGAGTGGTAGCTTACATGTAGAGGCTTCCTTTGATCCGAAAAACCTGGATTTTTCGGATGTCATCCGGTATTAGCACCGCTTTCGCAGTGTTATCCCGGGCTCCGGGGTAGATTACCCACGCGTTACTCACCCGTGCGCCACTTTACTATCTCCAGCAAGCTGGAGAGTTCTCGTACGACTTGCATGTGTTAAGCACGCCGCCAGCGTTCAATCTGAGCCAGGATCAAACTCTCCAATTAAACTTAAAACGCCTCTGACAAAAGCCAGAAGCGATATTGGATTTGATCGGATCCGAGCATGCTGTTACTATTTAGTTTTCAAAGATCAATCTTGACTTCTTGACTTGCTGAACTTTTAAAATTTAGCAAAGTCTTTGTATCTTGTCAAGCAGTTTTTTTGCCTTTCGTCTTTTTTTCTTCTGAAATATTTTTATTAGTTCCAGACTTTCTTAAGACCGACAACTGCATCAAGAACTTATCGTTATACGCTCCTGGTAAAGCCTTGTCAAGAGTTTTTAACAGAAAACTTTCATTTTTTTCAAATTCCACACTGCATCTACCAAGGCTTATCCCTGCGTGACTATAACCGTGTGATATCGTTTCTTTCCCGATCTTAGCACGATTTTACCGTCCTGCATGTCTTCCAGGGAAACCCGATAATCATCCGAGTCAACCCGCCGATCATTGATGTAGGCACCGCCCTGTTTGATCAGACGGCGGGCCTGGCCCTTGCTGTCTGCCAGACCCGTGGAATGAAACAGAACGAAGGCCGGTATACCGGATGCCAGTTCGGTGGAAGGCATATCCGAACTGGGCGCATTGCCCCCCCCGGCGGCACCACCCGTGTCGTCGACCCTGGGGATAACGCTTGAAGGCAGAAGATCCGCGGGAATCTGCCGCCTGCCAAAATTTACCGCCGAATCATTCAGCGCGCTCACAGCGGCCTCATGGCCATGGGCTATCCGGGTGGCTTCAAACGCCAATACCGCCTTTGCATTGTTCAAATCAGCGCCGGACAAGCGCCTTACACCATCGATCTCCTCCATGGGCAGAAACGTGAACAGGCACAAAAACCGCGGCACATCGGTATCATCCGTATTCACCCAGTACTGGTAATATTCATAAGGGCTGGTTCGCTCCGGATCCAGCCATATTGCCCCGGCCGCTGTCTTTCCCATCTTTGCGCCGCTGCTGGTGGTTATCAGCGGAAATGTCAAGCCATAGGCCTGCTTGTTCCGCTCCCGCCGGATCAAATCAATGCCGGCCACGATGTTCCCCCATTGGTCGCTGCCGCCCATCTGCAGCACACATCCGTATTCGTTAAACAGCTTGAGGAAATCATAGGCCTGAAGCAGCATGTAGTTGAATTCAATGAAATTGAGCCCCTCTTCCGACTCAAGCCGCATGCGGTAGCTTTCCGCCTTGACCATACGGTTTACGCTGAAGTGCCTCCCGATGTCCCTCAGAAAAGTGATGTATTCAAGGCCGGTGAGCCAGTCCGCGTTGTTTACCAGCAGGGCTGTTTTTTTACTGAAATCGATAAAGTGTTCAAGCTGCTTTTTGATGCCTTTAATATTCTCGTTAACATCTTCGGCCGTAATGAGCTTCCGCATCTCGGTCTTGCCGCTGGGATCCCCCACCAGTCCGGTGCCGCCACCCATCAGCGCGATGGGGCGATGACCGTTTTTCTGCATGTGGGCCAGCGACATAATGGGCACCAGACTCCCCACGTGAAGGCTCGAGGCCGTGGGATCAAAACCGATGTAACAGGTCACGGATTTCTCCGCCACCAGATCCCGCAATTCCTCATCATGGGTCATGGCCTCGATGAACCCGCGTTCTTCCAGTATATCAATGATGCTGCTCATTGGGGTTGCTTTCTCCAGACTGAAATTTTAGATTCTAATTGAGATTCTTCGAAATCCAAATCCCAATCGCTATCGGAATCGATTACTTCAAATCCACAGACCGGGACATCTTCTTTTTATTCTCTTTCGATTTCGATGCCGATTTTGATTATGCCAACAGCTTTCCGTACCATCATTTATTGGCATACTCCACCGCCCTGATCTCCCGAATGACGGTCACTTTGATCTGCCCTGGGAAGGTGAGGTTTTCTTCAATCTGCTTGGCAATGTCCCGGCTCAGAACCACCGAGTCTTCATCGGACATTTTCTCGCCTTCCACCATCACCCTAAGCTCCCGGCCGGCCTGAATGGCAAAGGCATTGGCCACCCCCTTGCACTGACTGGCGATCTTCTCCAAGTCCTCAAGACGTTTGATATAATTTTCAAGAAGCTCCTTTCTGGCGCCAGGCCGGGCACCGGAAAGGGCATCTGCCGCCTGAACCAGCAGATCATAGACCGATTCCGGGGTTGTATCTTCATGGTGGGCGGCAATGGCGTGTGCCACTTCTGCGGATTCACCGTATTTCTGAGCCACATTGGAGCCGATAAGCGCATGAGGACCTTCCACTTCATGGTCAATGGCTTTGCCGATATCATGCAGCAGGCCCATACGCCTGGCAATCTTTGCATCCAGCCCCAGTTCCGCTGCCATTATGCCACAGAGGAATCCCACCTCCACTGAATGCTGAAGCACATTCTGAACATAACTGGTCCTGAATTTGAGACTTCCGAGAATTTTGATCAATTCGGGGTTGATACCGTGAACATCCACATCAAAGGCAGCCTGCTCCCCCGCTTCCTTGATGGTGGCATCCACTTCCGCCTCCACCTTCTTGACGATGTCCTCAATCCTGGCGGGATGAATCCGGCCATCCGCGATCAAGCGCTGGATGGATATTCGGGCCACTTCCCGTCTGACCGGGTTAAACCCAGAAAGAATAACCGCTTCCGGGGTGTCATCGATAATCAAATCAATACCGGTAGCCGCCTCCAACGCACGAATGTTTCGCCCCTCCCGTCCGATAATGCGGCCCTTCATTTCATCGCCGGGCAACTCGACTACTGATACGGTTCTTTCGGCAACAAAGTCACCGGCGTAACGCTGAATCGCTGTGGCAATAATCTTTTTGGACTTTTTGGCGGCTTCCTCCTCCGCCTCGTTGGTTATCTTTTTAATCAGCTTGGCAGCGTCGTGCTTCGCCTCGTCTTCTATGGACCGAAGCAGAATATCCTTGGCCTGTTCTGACGTCAGCCCGGAGATCGCCTCGAGCTGACGTTTCTGCTCGGATAGCAACTCGTGATATTCGGATTCCTTTTTGCCGATATCCTCATCCCGCTTTTGAAGCCGGCGTTCTTTTTTCGACACCTCCTGTTCCCGGCGCTCCATCTGGTCGTACTTCCGGTCAAGATTCTCTTCCTTGGATATGAGCCGCTGTTCCTGCTTTTTCAACGCAGACCGGGCCTCGGCCGTTTCCACATCGAAATCGCTCTTCATCTTCAAAAGCCGGTCCTTGGCCTCGAGCCGCGCTTCCTTGATCAGATTTTCAGCACGAAGCCTGGCATCTTCAACGATGCGGGTGCCTTCTTCCTTGGCGTTTTTGATCTTTTTCTTAAAAACGCTGCTTCTTATCCAATATGCCAGCAGAAACCCGGCCACCAGTCCGGCCGCTCCGGCAATAATCATTTTTCCAATCATCTTTTTCTCCTTATAACCGCATTAGGACGTTCAGAAAAAACAGTGCGTCAATGGGGCCACCTGCATTTTCTTCAACAATGCTGAATTGCGTAGGAAATAAACTGTGGTTGCGGAAGGAGAAACGGTTGAGGGAGGAAGTATCCTCAAATGAAAAACGGAAAAAAAGGCCTAAAAAATCCCCCTGCCTTGTGCCGTGTTGCTAGGTCTTTGACCGGGTTTAACAATGTGGGCGCCATTTGACGTCTTCAGGCTTTTCCGACACTGCGGAACATGCACACCGACACCAGGGACGGCTCCCTTCCTGTTGTAGTTGGGACAAAGAGCATCTCACAAACACTTGCACGGCAGGGGGAAACTTTTTATAAAAACCAGCCTTTCGAAACTTACTTAAAGCCTTCGGGATAGATGAATAGCAACCAGCGATCCAAACCATTTACTGTAAATACGAATCCATTCGTTCAATCAAGGCATTCGTTCGTCCGGAAATGTCGTGTATCAAACTCGCGTAATCCTGTTTTAATCCAATAAATTCGTTCGCAATATTCAAAGCGGCCTGGGTTAAGACAGCAAAATTATTCATATGAGGCGTTTTTGCGGCAGCGTTTTGTTCAAGCTTACTTACTTCCGATTCCACAAGATGGGCCACCTGATCGGCATTGGGCACATCTTCATCCGCCTTGAATTTATAATTTTTACCGAAAAGGTGCAGTGTTATATGTTCGTTGCGCAAACGATCACCCTGTTACATGAATATCACGAATTTCACTCGGTCTGGCTATCATCGTTATCCATCAAGGCAAAGCGGTTAATTTTTTCAAGCAGGGCATCGATTTTTGAGCGCATCACCCCCCGCTCTTCTTCGTACCGCTTTTCCGCTTCCGTTTTCTCCTTGACGTCTTGCTCCAACTCCGCAATTGTATCTTTTAATTTGGCATTCGCCGTTTCAAGTGATTCAATCTTTTCGAACAGTTTTTCAATGCGCTGCTCAATTTCACCGAACTGGGCCAGCACATCTTCATTCCTTGGCTCTTCCAACAAAACACCTCATTTCAGTATTAATCATTATAATCATCCACTTTCTTCAAAGTCAAGAAATTTTACACTTCCCGATTACGGGCCAGCGATTCTGCTTTTTTAAGATCTGCGAGGCTGTTGATCCCGATCACTTCATCCGGATCTGATGAAACGAGAATCCCCACCTGTCGGTCCGCGTCCCTGGCAATGGACACGATATCAGTTAGGTAAAGTTCGTTCTGCTGGTTATCAGTGTTAATCCGATCCAGCGCCCAGGCAAGGAATTCCTTCTTTACGCAATAAATCCCGGCATTGACGAGGTTAATGTCTCTTTCCGCCGCATCGGCATCCGCCTCCTCTACAATGCGAGAGACTGTTTGATCCTCCCCCACTACAATCCGGCCATATCCAGTAGGGTTGTCAAGCTTCACCGTTAATACGGTCACCACGTTTGCGGCCTCGCGATGAGTCGCCAGTAAATTTTCAATGGTCCGGGGAGATATAAACGGCACATCACCACACAAGATAACCACATCACCGGTATCTTCCGGAAGCGCGGGAAGGGCACATTGCACTGCGTGGCCGGTACCGCACTGCTCTGCCTGATAGGCAAAAGAGACTTCCCATTGGGGCGTTATCGCATTGCGGACCTTTTCCGCCTGACACCCTACAACGACCACGATGTCCCGGCTTGCAACGACTTG
Source organism: Thermodesulfobacteriota bacterium (assembly GCA_034189225.1). GTDB lineage: Bacteria > Desulfobacterota > Desulfobacteria > Desulfobacterales > Desulfosudaceae > JAXHTY01. Next base: position 23,001 of record JAXHVL010000066.1, on the reverse strand, counting down.
CTGTGAGGCATCCAGGACGTAATACACCATGGGTTTACCGGCAACCTCATGAAGAACCTTGGCCTTGTCCGACTTCATGCGGGTTCCCAGCCCAGCCGCCAGAATAACAATAGCCGTTCCTGCCTTTATTTTTTCCATTATTCCTTCTCGCAAACACACGAAAAAAAAGGACAACCCTTTGAAGGTATTGCCCTTTTAATGCTTTTCAGTCAACTTTACAGGCCTGAAAGTCCGGTTGATCAGTATGAAGCAACGCGAATCCGTTCAATTGCCCTTGCCATGGCTGCCCGGGCACGGGCGTAATCCACATGTTCATCGGTATTGCCACCAAGACGCTTTTCAGCCCTTTCCTTGGCGGCTTCCGCCCGCTGCACATCAATATCCTCTTTTCTTTCAGCGGATTCCGCCAGAACGGTCATCTTGTCAGGCAAGGCTTCGGCAAAGCCACCGTTTACGACAATCTGGTGCTCGACACCACCCGCATCCTTGTAATGAAGGCATCCCGTCTGTAGAGAGGTTAAAAATGGCGTATGCTCCGGAAGGACACCGAATTCACCAATGGAACCAGGGGCCATAACAATCTGTGCGTCATCACTGACAACTTCTTTTTCCGGTGTGACTACCGAAAGTTTAATTTGCTCTGCCATAGCTGCATTTACCCCTTTGTCATTATCCCTCTTGTTTCATCTTTTCGGCTTTTTCCACCGCCTGTTCAATGGTTCCCACCATATAAAAGGCCCGTTCCGGAAGGTCGTCATGCTTGCCTTCGCAGATTGCCTTGAAGCCCTTGATCGTGTCCTCCACCTTTACGTAAATACCTGCCATGCCGGTAAATGTTTCAGCCACATGGAAGGGCTGGGACAGAAACCGCTGCATCTTTCGAGCGCGTTCAACCGTGAGTTTGTCTTCGTCGGAAAGCTCTTCCATACCGAGGATGGCGATAATGTCCTGCAGTTCCTTATACTTCTGAAGGATCGTCTGGACCTGACGGGCGACCTTATAATGTTCGTCGCCAATATAGTTCGCATCAAGAATTCTTGAGGTGGAGTCAAGCGGATCCACAGCCGGATAAATACCCAGCTCTGCAATCTGGCGGGACAATACCACTGTGCCGTCGAGATGGGCAAAGGTTGTTGCCGGGGCCGGGTCGGTCAAGTCGTCCGCGGGCACGTAAACACACTGCACTGCGGTAATAGACCCCTTATCGGTTGAGGTAATCCGTTCCTGCAGTTCTCCGAGGTCCACCGCCAAGGTGGGCTGATACCCGACTGCGGACGGAATACGGCCGAGCAGCGAGGAAACTTCCTGGCCAGCCTGGGTAAAACGGAAAATATTATCAATAAAAATGAGCACGTCCTGACCTTCTTCATCCCTGTAGTACTCTGCAGCCGTCAGGGCGGAAAGTGCGACACGGGCACGGGCACCCGGGGGCTCCGTCATCTGACCATAAATCAGGGCTGCTTTCGGCAAAACACCGGATTCTTTCATCTCATGGTAAAGGTCGTTTCCTTCCCGGGTTCGCTCGCCAACCCCGGCAAAAACGGAAATACCACCATGATGCATGGCGATGTTATTAACCATTTCCATCATGATAACGGTTTTCCCGACGCCGGCACCACCGAACATTCCCATCTTACCGCCCCGGGGGAAAGGCACCAGCAGGTCAATAACCTTAACACCTGTTTCAAGCACGTGGACCGTTGTGTCCTGTTCCGTAAACTTGGGGGCTTGCCTATGAATAGGAGCCATTTTTTCCTGGCTGATCGGCCCCAGACCGTCAACCGGTTTACCAACAACGTTTAACACACGGCCCAGGCCGGCTTCGCCAACAGGCATCATAATCGGTTTTCCCGTATGCTTTGCCGGAGCGCCGCGAACCAGCCCATCCGTAACGTCCATGGCAATGGTCCGAACCACATTATCACCAAGGTGCTGCGCCACTTCCACTACCAGATTGTCGGGCTCATCACTGATCGCCGGGTTTGTAATCAGCAGTGCGTCCAGCATGGGCGGCAGTTTTCCCGGTTCAAATTCAACGTCCACAACCGGCCCCATAATCTGTGTAATTCTACCTATATTCTCTTCCATTTATAACCTCCCAAAAAGCTGTTCTTGCGATATATCGATCTTTCACTGATCCAAATCGATTATTGTTATCATCCCCTGAGCGCTTCAGCACCGCCCACAATATCCATTAACTCGGCTGTAATCGCCGCCTGCCTTGCCTTGTTGTAAACAAGTGTCAATTCGTCGATCATATCGTTGCATGCCTTTGTGGCATTGTCCATGGCCGTCATACGGGCGGCATGTTCACTTGTCGAGGTTTCCAGCAACGCCTTGTATATCTGAATATAAATATTGCGCGGCAGCATTTCACCCAGTAACTCATCCGGCGATGGCTCGCAGATGTGTTCGGCCTGATAACCTGCTCCTTCGGCGGTGGACTGCTGGGCCGCGGTTTCTTCCTTTTCAATAGGCGGAATGGGCAGAATCTTTTTCAGTACCGGGGTTTGCCGGGACATGCCCCCGAATTCTGAATAAATGATGTAGACTTCGTCACAGGCCTCTCTCAAAAAGCTGTTGATAAAACTCTGGCCCGATTTAAAGGCTACGTCAAAGCCGAATTTGGCACCCACAACACCGATATACTCATCCCATACCGGCAGGTTGTTTTTCTTGCACCATCGTAGGCCCTTTTTACCAAAACAGGTAAAGGAAATTTCCACACCTTCGCCTGACATTTCCTTGACCGCTTCGTATGCCCTATCGGTCAACTTGTTATTAAAACCACCGCACAATCCACGGTCTGATGTACACAGGACAATATGGATGTTCTTAACCGCGTCATGGGGCACAAACAATGGGCTGGATGCGTCATCACCGGCTTTTTCCGCCAGGCTGCCCAGCACTTCAGAAAACTTGTCAGCATAGGGCCGGAAGGCTTCCATGGCCGTCTGTGCTCCCCGGAGCCGTGAGCTTGCCACCATGTTCATGGCGCGGGTAATCTGCTTGGTTTTCTTTACCCCGCTTATCTTTGACTGAACTTCCTTTAAACTCGCCATACCAAAATACCTTTATTTATAAAAACCGCATTGCACCGGGCGATTTCCCAACGCCGACACCGGACCCAAATGCTGTTATTTAATCGTATCCTTGAAGTCTTCGTCATAGGCATCCAGCGCTTTTTTGAGCATTGCCTCGATATCGTCGGTCACTTCCTTCTTCTCAGCAATCTGCGTGAAAAGTTCGGGGAATTTGCTTTCGATAAAGGGGTAAAGCCCGGCCTCGTACTTGGCAAGAACATCGATTTCATATTTATCCAGGTACCCTTTGGTACCGGCATAAATAATGGCGACCTGCTTTTCCAGAGGAAGCGGCTGATACTGAGGCTGTTTCAGGATCTCAACCAGGCGCTCACCGCGGGTAAGCTGGGCCTGCGTGGATGCATCAAGGTCACTGCCGAAGGCGGCAAAGGATTCCAGCTCCCTGTACTGGGCCAGATCAAGCCGAAGGTTTCCGGCTACCTGCTTCATGGCCTTGGCCTGGGCGGCGCCGCCGACGCGGGATACAGAGAGGCCAACGTTGATTGCCGGACGAACGCCTGCGAAAAACAGGTCCGGCTCAAGGTATATCTGCCCGTCCGTAATCGAAATCACGTTTGTTGGAATGTACGCGGATACGTCACCTGCCTGGGTTTCAATAATCGGAAGAGCGGTAAGGGATCCGGCACCGAGCTCGTCGTTAAGTTTCGCGGCCCGTTCGAGGAGTCGTGAATGGTTGTAAAAAATATCGCCTGGGTAAGCCTCGCGGCCGGGAGGGCGCCGCATGAGAAGGGATACCTGGCGGTAGGCAGCTGCCTGCTTGGAGAGATCGTCATAGATAATCAATGCATGCTGGCCCTTATCGCGGAAGTATTCACCGATGGCACAGCCGGCATAAGGAGACAGGAACTGAAGAGAAGCCGGTTCACTGGCATTGGCAGCGACGATGGTGGTGTATTCCATGGCGCCGTACTTTTCAAGCACGGCCGCCACCTGGGCCACGGTTGATTTTTTCTGACCGCAGGCAACATAGATACAATAAACATCGGTGTTTTTCTGGCTCAGAATGGCGTCAACGGCAACCGCTGTTTTTCCGATCTGACGATCGCCGATAATCAATTCGCGTTGACCGCGGCCGACGGGTGTCATGGCATCGATAGCTTTAAGTCCGGTCATCATCGGTTCATGAACGCTCTTTCGGGCAATAACGCCGGGCGCAATCATCTCGATACGTCGGGACTCGCTGGATTCAATGGGGCCCTTACCATCAATGGGTTCGCCGGTGGTATCGATAACGCGCCCCAGGACGCCTTCGCCTACGGGAATCTCCGCGATGCGCTTGGTACGCTTGACGATATCGCCTTCCTTGATGTGGGTGTCTTCACCCATGATGGCAACACCGACACTGTCTTCTTCAAGGTTCATTGCCAGACCGAGAATGCCCCCCGGGAATTCAACCAGCTCCAGGGTCATTACATCTGAGAGGCCGTAAACCCTGGCAATACCATCCCCAACAGACAGGACCACGCCGGTTTCGCTCAGTTCGACTTTTTTGTCGAAATCCTTAATCTGCTCCTTGATAATCTGACTTATCTCTTCTGATCTTATTTCCATTAGACTCTCTCACCTTTTTTTAAAGATTCTTTCATATTTAACAATTGGGTCTTTATGCTTCCGTCCAATACGATATCGCCCACTTTCGTTACAACACCGCCGATCAGTTCAGGATCCTGATCAATCTCAAGCTTAACATCCTTGCCTGTCATTTTTGAAAGCGACGTTCGAATCTTTTCCACCGCCTCGCTGGAAAGTTCATCAGCCGAAGTGACTTCTGCCCGAACGATGCCGTTGAGTTCATCAACCAACTTTTGATAAAATTCGTTTATCCCCCGCAGATGATCAATGCGCCGTTTTTCAAACAACAGCATGAGGAACGATTTCAACACATTCGACATTCCGATTTTGTCAATCACCGTTGTCAGAATTTTCCTTCGTTCTTCAAGTGGGTACAACGGATTGATTATCGCGTCCTCAAAAGCGCTTTCGGCTTCAATCACCTCTACAAATCCGTTCAACTCATCCCTGTACTGATCGGCTTTGCCGTCTTCTCTGCCGATCAGTATCAATGCCTTGGCATATCGCCTCGGAATCACGAAATTCTTCACTGTAGCACCACCTTATCTAAATATTCATCCACCAGTCTGTCCTGATCATCGGAGGTGATTTTCTCCTTGACCAGCGATTCGGCCTTGGCTATTGCTTTTTCAAAAATATCTTCCTTGAGCCGCTGACGGGCGGCCTCAAATTCGTTTTCAATATTCCGTTTTGCCTGTTCCTCGATCTTTTCGGCAGCTGCTTCTGCGTTTTCAAGGATCTTGGCTTTGGCGGCCTCGCCCTGCTGCTTATAATCGGCTATGATCTTGTCCGCCTCCTCATCCAGCGCGGCCAGCCTTGCATTATAGTCATCCAGCTGCTTTCTGGCAACTTCCTTTTTGCTCTCCAGGTCCTCCAGCTCCTCTTTTATGCTCTTTATCCGGTTATTCAAGCCCTGCGCAACCGGTTTGCGAAGCAGCAGAAAGAGGACCACCACCAGCACCGTAAAATTTATAACCCGGTATGTATCCGTGGCCTCCCATGTTTTAGGGGCGGCTTCACCGCCGTGACCGCCGCCCGAAGCAGCCAGGGCCACACCGGTAAAGGCGATCATGCAGACCATAAGCACCGACACCACAATCGCTTTTTTTCTATTCGAATGATTCGTTGAAAACAACCTCATGCAACTTCCCTCCCTAGTATTTTCTGGCCTATCGTAGCGGCAAAGGTTTCAATCTCCTGTTGTAGTTCAGCGGCAGCCTTTTCGGCATTTTTTGCAATTTCCGCCTTGTTTTCCGCAATGGTTGCCTGCGTTTTCTTGTGCATCTCTTCGATAATGCGCTTTTCTTCCTGGGTGCCTTCCTCAATCAGGGCATTTTTCTCCTGAACACCGTTGTTTTTCGCCGTCTTGACGCCTTCCGAACAGGCTCTGTCTTTTTCGGCCACATCCTGCTCGAACATCTGAATGCTCTGATCCAGACTGGACAGCTTTTCCTGCCGCCGGGCAACCACATTGCGAATGGGTTTATAAAGGACAAGATTCAGCGCCACAATCAGCACAATAAAATTGACAATCTGCCAGATGACGGACTTATCCGGCATAACGGTAATCCCACCACCTTCAGCGTTGGCCATACCCGCGCAGAACAACACAATCAACGCGGCTGCAACAATTCTGCTCATATTTCTAGGCTTCATGTAAAACCTCCCAAAAAAACAGACACTTCCACCAAAATCCGCTTAAAACAACAAGCCCCAACCAAAAATTTAAACTTTCCTTTTATCACAAGCCAAATAAAAGTCAAAGGTTTTTTGGGAAATTTTTTACATTGTCCCCGATTTTTTCCGAATCCGCATCCCACTCGCCCAGGTTCTGGACCGGCAAACCATTCCGGGATTTCATGGCACAGTTACCGTTGAACTTAACCCCCGCATCGATGGAAATCACCGGCGCGTGGATATCGCCTTCAATGTCAGCCGGCGGATACACCTCTATCCGATCACCGGCATCGATCATGCCCTTGACCCTTCCCTTGATAATGGCGATACCCACGGCAATATCGCCGTCGATTACCGCCTTCTCACCGATTATGACGGTCCCGCCGTTGCTGGTAATCCTGCCGGACACCTGGCCGTCCAGGCGAATCGTGCCGTCAAAGTTAATGACCCCCTCCACCGAAGCGTCCGACCCCAGAAATGTCGTAATTGACTCCGAACGTTTTGACTTTCCCATATCCTATCTCCCTTTCATTCGTTGCCTGTATTGGCCCGCAGACGCAGAATACTGCGCCCGGTCGCGATCACACGCCGAGACGCTTGATGCTGATATTGATCAGGATGCCAATCCCCAGCATAAAGGTCACCACCGACGATCCGCCATAGCTGATCAGCGGCAGAGGGACCCCCACTACCGGCATCAATCCCATCACCATACCCATATTGATAAATACCTGCCAGAATATCATCGCGCTGATTCCCACAGCGAGAATAATACCGAAAACATCCCGGCACTGATATGCGATACTGACCCCCCAGATAATTACCAGCAGATAAAGCAACAGTACCACACTGGTGCCGACAAATCCCCATTCTTCGGCCAGTACGGACAGAATAAAGTCCGTATGCTGTTCGGGTAGAAACGCCAGCGCATTCTGAGTTCCCTTCATGAACCCCTTGCCGAAAATCATGCCCGACCCGATGGCAATTTTTGATTGAATAATATGATATCCCGCCCCCAGCGGGTCCCGGTCGGGGGTGAAGAATGTCAGAATCCGCTGTTTCTGGTACGACTTCAGCAAAAACGTCCAGACAACGGGCACCAGTATCACCAGAAGACCGGACAACACCCCGATGGTCCGCTTTTCAATCTTCACAAATACGGTAATGGACGCGGCGATCAGAAGTATAAGCATGGCCGTCCCCAGGTCCGGCTGCGCCACAATCAGGGCAAAGGGAACCAGTGTCAGGACCATGGGCAGAAAAAGGGAGCGCAACGTCAGTCCTTCCATGCTGGAATGCCTCGTGTAGTAGCGGGCCAGAATAATGGTAATGGTTATCTTCATCAATTCCGACGGTTGAATGGTAAACGGCCCCAGAGGGATCCATCGCCGGGACCCGCCGGCTTCCCGGCCCCAGTAGATCACGCAAACCAGCAGCGCGATATTGAGGACATAAATGGCCATTGCCCATCCATCGAGGCTCTTGTAATTGAAGAGGAGGCACACCAGCACCAGGACAAACCCGATGCCCAGCCATACAATCTGTTTGACAAATACCATGTTCTGAATACTGTCGAATTCCGACGCCGAAGCGCTGTACAGAACAATAACACCGGCAATGCCGATCAAAAGGACAAGCAGCAACAGTCCCCAGTCAAATTGTCGATATCCACCATTGTCAATCATGATGTTTTGCTTTCTCTGTCCGCCATATAGGCTTCGATCAGCTGTTTGGCCACCGGCCCTGCAGCAGTGGAGCCGTGCTCCCCGTGCTCGACAATCACCGACACGGCAATTTCCGGCGCATTTGACGGTGCGAAGGCGATAAACCAGGCATGTGGCTTCAAGGCTTCGGCGATCTCTTCTTCGTCTTCCATGCCCTCGGGCGGGCTTGCCACCACCTGGGCCGTGCCGGTTTTGCCGCTGATATCCACCTTGCCGCTGCGCACCATCCACCAGCCGGTACCGTGCCGGTCATGTACCACTTCGTACAGCCCCTTTTGCAGGATGTCAAGAGTGGCCTCACTGGCGGGAAGCGTGCCCAGGATGTCGGCGGTGCCCCGGCGAATGCTTTTTCCTTCAGCAGTCCGCACCTGCTCCAGGACCACCGGCTTTCGCAAGGTCCCGCCGTTTGCCACCGCTGCAATCAAAACCGCCATTTGAGTCGGCGTTACCAGATTATACCCCTGCCCGATCGCCACGTTAATGGTCTCTCCCCCATGCCATGGCTTTCCCAGCTGCTTGCGTTTCCACTGGGTAGTGGGCACCAGTCCGCTGGCTTCGGAAAACAGATTGACGCCTGTGGGCCGTCCCAGCCCGCAAGCCTTTGCATACCACGCCAGTCGTTCCACCCCAAGGTTCTGCCCCACGTGATAAAAAAACACGTCACAGGACTGGGTAATGGCATCCACCACACGCATCTTTCCGTGGCCGCCCCTTTTCCAGCAACGAAAAACCCGGTTCCCATACCGGTAATAACCGGGACAGGTGACCGTGGTCTCGGTGTCAATAACATCTTCTTCCAGGCCCGCCATGGCGGTGATAATCTTATATGTGGATGCCGGCGGATATTCCGCCTGGATGGCCTTGTTTTCCATGGGGCGGTATGGATGATCCACAAGGGCCCGCCAGGCATCTCCGGACAGACCGTCAACAAAGGCGTTCTGGCTGAAAGACGGGCTGCTGGCCATGGCCAGCACATCGCCCGTGGCCGGGTCCACCGCCACCACGGCCCCGGCACGTTTGTCCATTAGGGACTCGGCTTTCTGCTGCAGGGCGAAATCGATGGTCAGATACACATTGTTGCCGGGGTGCGCGTCCACGGTCTTGAGCACCCGAACCACCTGACCGCTGGCATTGACCTCCACCTGACGCCCACCCGGCTCGCCGCGCAGAAGCCGGTCATATATCTTTTCCGCCCCGCATTTGCCTACGGCGCTGCCGGATTTATACCCGGCGAAACGGTCGCTTTCCATCTCCTTACGGCTGATTTCTCCCAGATAGCCGATAAGATGAGCGGCAAAGCCGTCATAGAGATAATGCCGGCGCGGCTTAAAGTCCACAACCACGCCGGGCAGCTCAAATTTGCGGGCTTCCACCACCGCCAGCACCTCCCGGCCCACATCCTGGGCCAAAACCACCGGATTGTAAGAGTTCCGGCCCCGGTTTTCCGAAAAATTCGTTTCCATCCGTGACAACGGCAGACCGGTGTATGCAGCCAGTTTTTCAAGTGTTGTTTCAATATTCTTTGCATCCCTGGGAATAATCGACAGATCAAATGCCGGCCGGTTATCTACCAGGGTCTTGCCGTTCCGGTCAAAAATCAGCCCACGGGTGGGCGCGATGGCCTGCAGCCGGATGCAGTTGTTTTCCGAAAGCCGTCGGTACTCCCGGCCTTCAATCACCTGAAGGAAAAAAAGACGGGCGACGAGAATGGCAAAGGCGGCCGTCACACAGAACATCACCATCACCAGCCGCTGTTTGAACCAATCGATATCTACCGTACGATAAAAATTCATCCCACTCCACCAGCACAGTACGCTAGTATCACATCATGCGATACGACCGCCCAGCCAGTAAACCAATTTTTGAAAAAGCGCCTTGGTGGCCAGCATCAGAAAAGGGCCGGTGACACCGGCAAAAACAAGCTGCCAGACCAAGTGCCCGAGGGTATCGGGCCAGACGACCCATGTTCGGCCGGCCAGCAATTGAGCGACCCAGAAGATATTTGCTTCCACCGTTACGCCGACGATCACGGCAATAAATAAAAACACGATACTGGTGCCGTGAATATACCGTATAATGGCCCGGATACCGGCCAGCAGCCACACATACGTCAAAATATAGAGGCCGAAAGGCCCTCCCGTCACCGAATCCATCAAAAGCCCCATCATCGGCAGGATAAGGACGGCTTCCCCGGCAGACCGGAAAATGGCGAGATAGAGAACCACCGGGATTAAGAGATCATAAAATCCGGCAAAAGGAAGCCACACCGTCAGCACTATCGACTGCAGAAGGACAAGCACCAGCGTAACGGTAAAACTGAATGCATAAATCATAACACGGGTTCTCCGATGTTCACATAGCCGGACTATTGTGATGGTGTTTCTGGAAATTCGTACTGGGTGGCATTCAGAACAACCAGGACCTCCTCCAGCTTATCGAAATTCACAAACGGCTCAACCTCTACCGTCTGAAACACCCCGGCGTTCCGTTTTATGACCCCGGAGACATGGCCGATCCGCAACCCCTTGGGATAAATCTGATCCAGACCCGAGGAAATCACAACATCCCCCACCTTGACATCGTTTTTCCGAAGCACGTATTTAAAATCACAACGGCCGCCCCGTCCCCCCTTGACGACGCCCCGTGCCCGGCTTCGACGGCACAGGCCGTCAACGGCGCTGTTGGGATCAATGATGAGCAGCACCTTGGAATAGAACGGGGAAACATCAATCACCTGGCCAACAATGCCTTCCGGCACCACCACCGGCATGCTCCGTTCCACCCCATCGGTCCCGCCCTTATCGATGATCATCGTTTCAAACCAGCCCGAGGGGTCACGGGCCACCACCTCGGCGGCAAACGACTGCATGTCCAGGGCTTCATGAAAATTCAGCAGCTCACGCAGGCGCCGGTTGGAACGTTCCACCTCGCTGAAGCGCTCATTTTCCGCCTCAAGTCGTAGGACCTTTTCCTGCAAACGGGTATTTTCACGGGCGGTGGAAACAAGAAGGAAATAATGACGCCAGATATCCTGTAAAAACCGGGCGGAACTGGTGCAGATATCCTGAAGGGGTGAAACAACCAACATTCCCGCCGCCCCCCCGCCTACCGGATAGGTACTGCGCCGACTGGTAACGACAAGAAAGACGAGGCTGACGATCAACAAACCGGTGACACCGCCTATAACCAGCATTTTCCTTGAAAACATCAGAGCATGATCTGTTTCAGTATTTCAATATTATCCAGCGCCTTGCCGGTCCCCACCGCAACGGTGGTAAGCGGGTCCTCGGTCACCGTAATCGGCAGTCCGCTCTCCTCGCGGAGAAGTTTGTCCAGATTTTTCAGCAGGGCTCCGCCGCCGGTGAGCACAATCCCCCGGTCAACAATATCAGCCGCCAGTTCGGGCGGCGTCTGTTCCAGGGCGATCTTAACCGTCTCCACAATGGCATCGATCTGTTCAGAAGTAGCCACACGGATCTCCTCGGAATCAATGGCCAGAATCTTCGGAACGCCCGATACCAGATCCCGGCCCTTGACCTCGATGGTCTCCAGGTTTTCATCGTCGGGATAGGCATTTCCGATGGTTATCTTGATCAGTTCCGCGGTGCGTTCACCGATAAGCAGGTTGTACTTGCGCTTAATATACTGAGAGATGGCGGCATCCATTTTATCGCCCGCCACGCGCAGGGACCGGCTGTAAACAATCCCTGCCAGGGATATCACCGCCACTTCCGTGGTGCCGCCGCCTATGTCCACCACCATATTACAGATGGGTTCGGCAACCGGAAGGCCGGCGCCGATGGCTGCGGCCATGGGTTCCTCCAGAAGAATCACTTCCCGGGCACCGGCACGTTCGGCCGATTCACGGACGGCCCGCTTCTCAACTTCTGTAATGCCGGATGGTACCGCGATGATAATCCGCGGGCGAACAAACTTCCGTCGGTTATGCACCTTTAAAATAAAATACCGCAGCATCGCTTCGGTGACTTCAAAATCCGCTATAACGCCGTCCCGCATGGGCCGGATCGCCACAATACTGCCGGGAGTGCGGCCCAGCATTTTTTTGGCCTCTTCGCCCACGGCCAGTACCCGGTTCTTCAGGCGATTGTCCGTTCGCACAGCCACAACGGACGGCTCGCTAAGCACCACCCCCTTGCCTTTCACAAAAACAAGCGTATTGGCGGTGCCCAAATCAATCGCCAGATCGTTTGAAAACAGCCCCATGATGGAATTGGATAAAAGATTCATGGCTCCCTTTCTGTCATCGGATTCGATGCTCTGAATTCTATATGCCCTGCCCCGAAAATTTTCTGCAACATCCCCCTGCCGGGCGGAAACGCTTGCAGTCTGTGCAGTCTGTATTTTTATCAGTTATATATTGCCGTTACAAGCAAAAAAAGGCCGGCTTCGCAAAAAGCTTTCAACCTCGATGCGGTGTTCTTACTGAAAAATCAATCAGGTTTCCCGGAATCCGTCAGGACATCCATGACCGCATCATGCAGTGCCGGACGGAAATCCCTTATGGCCTCATTTTTCCGGTTGGGATGAACCCTGTTTGTCAGAAGCACCACAACAATATCACGGGCTACATCCATCCACACCGACGTACCGGTGAAACCGAGGTGACCTACCGTATGACCGGAGAACCGTGTCCCCGCGCTGGAAGCATAGGCATCCGGTGTATCAAAACCAAAGGTGCGGCGGGTCTGCAACTGGGGTTCAAGCATGTGCTTCACCGCATCGTGGGAAATTGTGCCATCATAGGATGTTTTACGATAGATGGCAAGCAATTCCGTCATCATGGCATGAACGGCAGCGGTGGTGCCGAACAGCCCGGCATGACCGTCAACCCCGCCAGCCTCGTACGCATTGTCATCATGCACAACGCCCTTCACCACGAAACCGCGCCGCGGGCAGTCTTCCGTAGCCGCGAAACGGCCTTTATCGATACCTTCAGCCCTACTTTCCGTTTCATGCAGCGGCACGAAAAATAAACCGGTTATTCCAAGGGGCCGATAAACCTTGTCTTCAACAAACATATCCAGCCGGTGGCCGGACACCGCTTCCACGATACAGCGCAGGACCATATAGCCCAGGTCGCTGTAAAGAACCCTCTCCCCAGGGGGATACACAAGTTTTGTCGCCACAAGGCGTTCGGTCAAAGCGGCCCGGCGCTCGCCAGCCGGAAGTCGGGCAAGGTCATAAAAAAATTCCCGGTGAGCGGGCAGCCCGGAACAATGGCAAAGCAACTGGGCAATTGTGATCCTGTGCTTGTCCGTTTCCGAAAACCCCGGCAGCCGGCCACCAATCGGGTCTGTTACCGATACCTCCCCCTCCGTCACCAGCCGCATTACCGCCGGCGCCGTGGCAATGGGTTTGGTGAGAGAGGCAAGGTCAAAAACCGTTTCGGTGGTGACGGGCGTTTTTGTATAGATATCGGCCAGGCCGTATGCCTCATGGAATACAATCCTGCCCCGACAGCTCACGCACAGAACACCGCCCGGGAAGATGCCGTCTGCCACCGCCACCCTCATCATGGCATTGACCGCATCCAGGGTCATGACACATCCTTTCTTCCGTTCACCGCCGCTTCACGATACCGAAGGCGATGATGATCCACATCCAGCGTGGCGGTCAATCCCAGCGGAAGCGTGATGTTCACCGGCCCGTGTCCCGCCGCCATGCCGCCAAGAACCGGTATGCCGGCAGGGGCCTGTTCCCGTACGATCTCATGGATAACCTCCCGATGGCCGCAATTTTCAAATGCGCCGAGCACCATGCCGGTCACACCATCCAGGCAGCCGGCCAGCCGCATCTGGGACAGCATCCGGTCGATCCGGTAAGCCGGTTCATTGGTATCTTCCAGGAACAAGATGCATCCGTCAAAGTCCGGTTGCCAAGGTGTTCCGATCAGATGGCAGAGCGAGGCCAGGTTGCCGCCCGTCACCCTGCCCTCCGCCGTTCCCGGTACAATTGAAACCCCTTCCGCGGCCTTTATCTCCAAAATCCGGGAACCGGTAAGGGCTTCGACCATGGCTGTCCGTGTAACATCTTCGGCATCGGCCAAAGAGGTTACCACCGGCGCATGGAACGTCACCATACCGGTCTTTTCCGCAATGACTGTCAGCAGAAGAGAGATATCGCTGAAACCGGCGATCACCTTGGGGTGCGCCCGGATGGCTGCCATATCCAGAAAGGACAAAATCCGCATGGACCCGAACCCGCCCCTGGCGCAAAAAATTCCCTTAACCGCGTCGTCGGCGATCAGACGGTTGAACAGACGGGCCCGATGCTCATCGGTCCCCGCCATGTAACGGTTTTTTTTAAACAGGTCCTCCGGCACCGCCACGTGAAATCCCATGGCTTCGATCACGGCAAGCCCCCGCCGAAACCGCTCTTTTTCGAACCAGCCTGCGGGGGCGGCGATTCCCAAGGTATCACCGGGCTTCAGGGCAGGCGGGATAATTATGTCGTCTCGGGTGTTCATAGAGTTGTACATTCTCAGGGCGTTTTTATGTTGAGGGACCTTACCTGCTGGCCGGGCGTATCCAGCTCAGCAGCCGGCCTTCGAGTTCAATGGCATCCTCCGGACACATCTCCTGGCAGCAATAACAATTGATACAACTTTTCTTATCGGCACAGGGAAACCCGTCTTCCGGCATGGTCATGGCCCCCACAGGGCAATGTTCCACGCAGATGCCGCATTGTTTGCACGCGGCTGCATCCACCACCGGCGTACAGTTGATCCACCGGGAGAGCAGCCGGTTCAACAACACCCCCATGACTCCCGGTAGAAAAGTGGCCGGCATTTTGAAGCCCGTTACCGGTTCAATGGCCGTATTGACCGGAATATCGTCCAATGCCAGCGGGCCCAGTCCCATCTCCGCCGCAATCGCCAGATGGGGTATTTTTTCGGGATTCACCCCCGCCAGACGCACCGCGACGGCATCCAGGCTCACCGCATTGCGGCCGGCGATAATTTTTCCCATGTGCCGGGGGGAGCCGCTGTTGGGGCCGTTGCCCTCCATTGCCGTCACCGCATCCATAATCGTCAGATCCGGCGGCCGGATGGCATAAATATCCACCAACGCCCGGGCAAAACGACCGGGTGTGGGGGCATCGGCATGAATCCGCATCTTGTCCCCGCCCACGATATAACCGAAAGTATTTTTTACCGCGCCGGTATAAAAGGTCAACCCGTGTGTTTTGAGTTTGGGAAGATTGATGACGATATCCGCCTGAAGCACGTCATCGGCCATCATTACATAATGAATATCCGGCGATGCCAGCGCATGCTTCACCGGGCGACGGCCCAGGTATACGAAGCTGTCACCGGCGGCCTCGCTTATCCCCGACACCCGGGCCGCATGACGGGCCCGGCCATAACCGGAGACCCCGGAATTGTCCCCTACCAGAACCTCGGCCCCTGCCCGCGTCAGGGTTGCCACCACCGCCCGGACCAGGGCGGGATGGGTGGTCACTGCCTTTTCCGGCGAATGGGCGCCCAGTATGTTGGGCTTTACCAATACCGTTTTTCCCGCCACATCCAGGGGCATTTCCTGAAAAATCCTGTCCACAATATCAGGCAGAACGGCTTCGTTATAATCCGCCGCCAGCACCAATACCCGGTTGTCGCGCTTTTGATTCATCCTTGATGCACTCGTAAAAAGTCAATTTTGGGACGGCAAAGTAAAAAGTTCAAGTTACGGCGCAGTCCTATCACTCTCGAGGAATGGAGCGTACTTAGTTGTACGTGACATGACGAGAGATGCAGCGCAACAAAGAAATTGGACTTTTTACGAAGCCGTCATCCTTGCTCCATATTATTTCAGACGTTAAAACCCGGGCTTTGAGGCCAGGTTTTTTTGTTTTTTCAGCATATCCCTTAATACCATAAAAAACAAGCGGTTATTTCCAGACCTGGAGCACATTTTGCTTGACACGACACAACAAAATCCATACAAGTAGAATTTCAACAAACCCGATACAAGGAGAGAAAGCCCCATGACCCCTTTAGCCAAGGAACTCAATGATATTTTACATGCCCAATCCCCACAACTCTTTGACATGCTCTCAGAGGTGGGCAGAAACCTCTTTTTTCCCAAAGGCATCCTGCAGCAAAGCGCGGAAGCAAAGGAAAAGGCCCACACCATCAACGCCACCATCGGCATTGCCAAGGAAGGCAGCGGCATCATGCACCTGCCCTCGGTCATGGGAATGCTCGACGGGTTTGCACCGGAGGAATCCATCACCTATGCCCCTTCTTACGGGCTGCCGGCATTGCGATCCGCATGGCGAAACGAGATGCGTGAAAAAAACCCTTCCCTGGCCGGCCGTGACATCAGCATGCCCGTAGTCACCTGCGGCATCACTCACGCCATCAGCGTTTTTGCCGACATGTGGACGGATCCCGGGGACGTGGTTCTGCTGCCGGACATGATGTGGGGCAATTACAACATGATACTCAAGGTCCGGCACGGGGTGGATATCGCCAATTACCGGCTGTTTACCGATGACGGCGGATTCAATCTGGCGTCCTTTGAGGAAGCGGCCCGAAAAACGGCGTCTGAAAAGGGAAAACTCATTGTGCTGATGAACTTCCCCCACAATCCCACGGGCTATACGGCAACGGAAACCGAAGGGGACGCCATTGCCCGGATTCTCACCGCCATTGCCAAAGAAGGCACCAGGGTCATCGTGGTCTGCGACGATTCCTATTTCGGACTCTTCTACGAACCGGATACCATGAAAGAGTCCCTGTTCACCAAACTCTGCGGGGCGCATGACCGGCTTCTGCCCGTCAAACTCGACGGCGCCACCAAGGAGAATTATGTATGGGGGCTGCGGGTGGGATTTATCACCTATGGATACCCCACAGACGACCCCGATGCCGTGTTCACGGCCCTGGAAAAAAAGACCGCCGGGTGCATTCGGGGCAACATATCCAATGCGTCTCACCTGAGCCAGTCCATTCTCCTGAAATCCCTGCAGGATGACAACTACCAGCGGGAAAAACAGGAAAAATTCGATATTCTCAAGGCCAAGGCCATGCGCGTCAAGGAAGTCCTGGCCGACGACAAGTATGCCGATGCCTGGGATGTCTATCCGTTCAACTCCGGATACTTCATGTGCATCCGCCTGAAACAGGTTAAGGCCGAAGCCCTTCGAGTGCACCTCCTGGAAAACTACGGGGTTGGGCTCATCGCCCTGGGTGAACACGACCTGCGGGTTGCCTTTTCCTGCATAGAGGAGGCTGATGTGGAAAAGCTGTTTGATACCATTTATAAGGGCGCAAAAGAATTGTAATCCATGTCCGAATTGACGGCTTCGAGAAAAGCTTTCAACCCCGCCGCGGCGTTTTTGCAGCAAGTAACTTGCGCGAGGCTTGGTTTTTTAGCGCTATTTGTGCTGAATGACCTGTTTTTCTTTCATACTTTTCTTTGCTCGCCCAAAGAAAAGTATGCAAAAGAAAGGGTGCCCCGCAGCTGGGCCTTCGGCTTCCCTCGCAGGGTCGGTTTTTTCGGCGCGGGCAGTAACTCGCCTGTCCTTTTGTGGGGATGCGGTAAGCATCGTCTGCTCAGACAATCTGCCCGCGTCTTCCGAAAAAACCGCCCCTGCTCGGCTGCGCTGCAAGGGGCTGGGCACGTGTTGCTGTTCAGTTGTTTCGGCAGACTGAAAAACTTGACAATAAACTGAAAAATTGAATAAAATTGATATGGTTACAATAAATTGACAGATTAAGCTCCTTGGAAGTCTGATTTTGGGGCCATGAAGATCATGAAGAAATGAAAAATTAACTATAATTTCACATCAATATCACCCGCAAGACCCTGAAGGCCAGGTTATCCATACTGACAGCCATCTATGCCGTGCCCGTTATCATGAATACGATTGGACTGGGATTGCTCGACTGGACCTATTAACCATATCGACCTCAACACACAGACCCTTGATGCAGGCCTCAAAAGCCGTTTTATTAAAAGCGGGGCGTTTCTGGATGCGGCGAACCACAAGTACCTGTAGTTCGATTCAACCCACACGGTGAAAATCACGGTGGAGGGCGTGATGACCCCCGAGCCCCGAGCCTGGGCGGGGCTGGTAAAAACCTATCACCCAGCCCCCGCAGACCAGCTCAATAGATACGTGAAATCGCTGCCGCGATATGTTATAATGCAAAATCAATCAAGCGCCCCGTATTCATTCTACAACACAGCGGCCTGCTGAAACGGCAATGTATTGGGCGTTTTTGCGCCGATCTTGAGTGCTTAACCGTTTTTAAAAGGGGTAATCCATGAAAAAATCGATGCTTCTGGGGATTGTCGGCTGCCTGGTCGCCACATCCGTATTTGCTGAAAATTATCTTTTAAACGGCGGACAGGAATCCACCATTCAATACAGTATGGTCCAGACCGTTACACCGTCGGCATCCACCCGGAAAATCATGCTGAGTTATGTCACGCCGGTTTCTTATTCATCCCCCACTTATAACCAGCGCATTGAAAACCTGGATATTAATTTTTCACCCACTCCCAGCAGCCGTAAGACCACAAAGGACGAAAACGGCAACACCATTATCGAAGCGGCATGGAACAGTCCCAGTGATACGATCACGGCCTCCGTTGCCATGACCGCCAAAAACAGTGTCCTTCTGAATACCATCAAAACCGATGCCCCTTTTCCCGTAACGGACATGCCGGCGGCCGTAAAAAAATATCTCGCCGACACATCCCAGGTGCCCGCCGACAATCCGAAAATCCGGCAGAAGGCAGAAGAACTGACCCGGTCAGCCAAAACCCAGTTCGATGCCGTACAATTAATCCTGACCTGGGTGGTGGACCACATGCGGTATGTACAACCGCCCCAGAGCTACGATGCCATGTACGCATTTGATTCCGGCAAGGGAAACTGCCAGAATTACTCTCACCTGACGGCCGCCCTCATGCGGGCCGTGGGGATCCCCGCGCGTATTGTCAACGGCGTAACCCTGGATGAACCATATAAAATCAGACAGGGGGACGGCACCCTGGTGATGAAAAACGCAAAGGGCCGCCACTCCTGGATTGAAGCCTATTTTCCGGACCTGAAATGGGTGCCCTTTGACCCCCAGTGCACGCAGCTCTTTGTCAGCAACCGGTTTATAAGGGTCGAGGTGGGGGTGGACAATAACGACACGGAAAACGACGGCCTCATCCGCTGGACCCGGCTCAAAGGCTCCTCGGACAAGCCCGATTTCCGGGAAGCTATCAGCGCGGATTTTGTTTCAGACACGGTGAGTATTGCCGGCAAAAACACGGGCTACGGCCCGAAAAACAAGCTGCTGGGACCACACGTATCGGCGGCCTTCAAAAAAACCGCCGTGGCCGTAAAAGAACCCGAACCGGTTAAGCTGACCCCCGATCAGATGCGGGCGCTCACCTATTCCGAGCCGTACGTTTTCGGAAACCTCGAGTTCCCCGAAAACCTGGACTTCCAGTCGGCAAGGGCCAACGTGGAACAGGCCCCGGACGGCACCATGAAAATGGTGAAAAACTTTCTGGTGGAAACGGCCGAATACGTCACCACCCAAGGGAAAAAATACGCCCAGTCCTTTGTGCTGGAAAAGCCGGTGCGGCTCAAGAGCATCGGACTGGCCCTTCACAATTTCAGTGCCGGCGGCCAGCTCTGGGTAGAATTGACGAAAAGCAGCAACGGCATCCCCGCCGATCCGATCGCCACCAGCGATCTGATAACCGTATCGGATCTGAGTCACAAACCGGGCTATCGGTGGGTGGACTTTGATTTCTCAGATGAGGAGATCATCCTTCTGCCCGGCCGATACTGGGCGGCACTGGGATTTACGGGCGGCCCCATTGTCAACTGGTTTTTTTCCTACGGTAAACCCACGGGGCCGCAGGACGGCACCCGGTACAATACTATGTTCGGCAAAAAATGGAGCCACAGCCTGGCATTCGAGTTCAATTATCGGATAAAGGGCCGGATACCGAAACAGTTTGTGGAGTAAATGGGAAGCAAGGACAGACGCCTGGAACTGTTTGACGGCCTGCGGCATGAAACCATGAACGAACCACCGGAAAAACGGAAAAAAGTGTTGGACGCAGTGGCCGGATGGATACTGGAAAGAACGCAACAGGCGGACAGACCCCGGGTGGCATAGTAAACGCGGTAAGCGTTATTCATCCGTGGAAGTGGAGCGGTCAATATCCACGATTTTTGTGCCGTTCAGATATTCCCGGGTTTCATAGCGGGTGATGCGCATAAGCTTGTTGGTGATCTCGGCCATTCGGTCCACCTGATATTTTATGGTCTGCATGGTCTCATGGATCGGGCTGTCCGCCTCCTCGTCCAGCATGGCCAGCTGGACATGCCCCATGATGGCCTGAAGCGGTTGATTGAGTTCATGACACACCGCACCGGCCATTTCAAGAACCCCCTGAATCTTTCCCCGTCTGTCAAGGGCTTCCCCCAGTTCGATAATCCGGCGGCCGGAACTGATACGAACCCGCAACTCCTCTGCATTAAAGGGCTTTGCGATATAGTCATCCGCACCCGCTTTTAGCCCCGTAATGATATCCTCCTTTTCCGTCCGGGCCGTCAACAGAACGACATAGGTGTTTTCCAGGCCGGAGGTGGAGGCCCGAATGGCCCGGCAAAGATCCACACCGTCCATCTCAGGCATCATCCAATCGAGAAGAATAATGCGGGGCGGGTCAGCGGAATACATGATATCCCAGGCTTCCTGACCGTTCTGCGCCAGACATACGTCATAATCCCACTTCTTCAGCAGGGTTTCCAGCATTTTACGCGTGGCCGCATTATCTTCGGCAACAAGTATTTTCATCGATTCACGTTCTCTTCAGCGGAAGGTTCCAAGGCGTTGGCATGAGTGATTGCCGAAAGATTCATCGCCGGTATAGAAGGTTATTGGGCTTCGTAATAAAGTATGATACCCGGATTCTGACATCATCCGTATAGTTTATAATATACCATATCTGCTGAAAAATGTCACCCAAAAACGGGAAGGCGCCTTCTTTCTTCAGGAATCGGCCGGTTTCCGCAGTTCGGCAAACAAATCCGCCACCGTGCCGTTTCTGAGGATTTCGTTAAACTGGGCCCGGTAGCTCTTGATAAAACTGACACCGTCGATTTCCACGTCATAGACTTTCCAGTTGCCATTGGCGGGGTAAAACTTGTAAACCACCTCGATCTTCTTGTCCTTGGTATACAAATACATGGGGGCGCTGACTTTTCCACCCCGGGCGATTGCCTGGCCGTAACCCACCTTCTGACCGGAATAGAGGGTGGTCTTGTCCAGATAGGAGCGCTTCAACCGCTCAACAAAAAGATCCACGAATGTTTTCCGCTGCTCCGGCGACATGCTGGCCCAGTGCTGCTTGCCCAGCGTCAATTTGGCCATCAGGGAAAAATCAATCACCGGCTCGATGATTTTCATGATCCGCTGCTTTTTCTCGGCTTCCTGAAGGTCCGTACTGCCGAGCATGGAAAGAATCCCCTCGATCTTGTCCTTCAGCAGCGTTTCCACCTCGTTTGCGGGGCCTTCGGCAAAAACGGGCCCGGCCGCCAGGATCAGAAGGACAATCACCACGGCGCAAACAGAGGGTCGCCGTTTAATGCCTGATTTTTTTCTCTCTGTTCTGTTCATATGCATTCCTCAATAAAATATACAGATCCATCGCATCCTTCCGGATTGCCTCATACTGTCCGATCCGAAGGGACGTGCTGTTAA
The DNA here is from genome assembly GCA_034189225.1 of Thermodesulfobacteriota bacterium. Lineage (GTDB taxonomy): Bacteria > Desulfobacterota > Desulfobacteria > Desulfobacterales > Desulfosudaceae > JAXHTY01. The sequence goes on along the minus strand of JAXHVL010000066.1, from coordinate 1,180 downwards.
CGGTCTGGGTCGCCGAAAGGGCCAGTGTGATTTCCGCATCCTCGAGATAGGTGGTGGGATTGAGGTTCCGGTCCACTACGCTCCCGCATGTATCCCTCAGATTGGAGGGTCCGAGCAGCGGCAGAACGAGATGAAAACCGCCGTCCATGCCATAATACCCCAAGGTCTGGCCGAAATCCTCGTCATGGGGAGAAAGCGCCAGCCATTGTTGCGCCGGATCCCATAAACCGGCCACCCCAACGGTCGTGTTAACCAGAAAACGCGTAGTTTCAATACCTGCGTCCTTGAACTTTAATTGCAGCACATTGTTCACCAGGCGGATCGGGAATCCCAGATTTTTAAAAAAATTACCGATCCCCCGCCGTACCGGTTCCGGTACCACAAATTCATAGCCTCTGGCCACCGGCTTGAGCACCCAGAAATAAAGTTTGTCATTCACGCGGGTGACCACGCGGTTATATCCGCTCAGCGGGTCGAACACCGCCTCATCCTCACCGGTTTCAAACTCCCCGAATTCCTCAAATGACGAAAAATCATCAAACCCGTCAGACGCCGCCGGTTCCAATGCCTGGGAAGTCTCTCCTTCTGAAGGCCCCTCTTTTTTTACATTTTCACCAGAGGCCATTCCGCCTTTCGGCGGCGGATCCGTTTCTCCAACGGCCTGAACATAGCCGTCACGCATGACATCCGCTTGTGTGGCATGAACGGACAACACCGACCACAGCATCACTGCCAGCAATACCCCCATGACACACGACGCCTTCCCCGGTCTTTTCATATCATATAACCTTTCGCCATCATCCCCCCTTCACATGAATTGGCCCTGAATACCCTGAACAAAAGACTGTAAACATTTATGATACCATAAATGCAACAAAAAAAGCAATGGTTTCCCGAAACGCACAGGCCAACCGGAAACAGGACTTGAAAACAGGTAAACATCCGTCCCGTCCGTTTTCATCAAACCTGATTTGGCATGCCCCTTGCTTATCATTCAGTAACAAGTAAAAAAACCATGGGCATACCTTTAATGCACTCGTAAAAAGTTACTTTGGGACTGCAAAGTAAAAAGTTCAAGAGCAAGGCGTCGATGTATCTCGAGGAATGGAGCGTACTTGGCGGTACGTGACATGACGAGAGATGCATCGCTTTGCTGCTATTGGACTTTTTACGAAGCCGC
>JAXHVL010000065.1:0-35552 GCA_034189225.1 Thermodesulfobacteriota bacterium | reverse complement strand
TCTTTAAAACCTTGTCGGGTAGAAGATACCGACCTGCAAGCCGGTCAGAAGATACCATGAACCGTTTGATTAAACAATGGGGCGCCGCTCCCCTGCCGCGGAGCGGCTTACTTGAACAAGGGCATTCACGGACTGGTAAAAGCTGTGCCGCTTCGCTATGCATCTTTTACAGCCGGTTATGCGCAGCCTTAGCATCATCCTTATTGCTAATAAAAGATGCAGACTTGAAAACGATCTGAATAAAGGAGCAGACGAGATGGATTTGGTGGAAGGCATACATCTTCGAAGAAGTGTTCGGGCATTCACATCCAGACCGGTGTCAAGAGATGTTATCAAGGAAATCCTGAACATCGCACGCTGGGCGCCATCGGCTATGAATACCCAGCCATGGGAGTTTGTTGTGGCAACAGGTGAGAAATTGGACCGGATCAGGGCAGGGGTTGTTGAAAAGCTAAAGAACGGTGCAGCCATGCAGCCGGATCACCTGGTGGTGGGATGGCCCAGGGAGGGCGTCTACAAGGAACGTCAGGTAGAACTGGCAAAACGGCTGTTCAAGGCCATGGATATCCCCAGGGAAGACAAGGAGAAACGGGCCTGGTGGTTTGAAAGAGGCTTCAGGTTTTTCGATGCCCCTGTGGCTGTTGTCATTATGTGCGACAAGGCATTGACCGAAGCAGGGCCTTTGCTTGATATCGGTGCGGTGATGCAGAACATCTGCCTGGCAGCCCTGCATTTCGGACTTGGGACCTGCATCGAGGACCAGGGAATTTTGTACCCGGAGGTCTTTCGCGAGCATACAGGAATCCCAGAGACAAAGCGCCTGATGATTGCTATTGCCATGGGATATCCGGACCAGGATTTTCCGGCCAACCTCGTCCGTTCGGAACGTGAGCCTGTGGATAACTTGATTACATGGGTGGGATGAATAATGAAATTCCAAGCAGAGCTTGAAACACAGGAGCACGACCTATTTATGTAGGCGTTTTTGCGGATATCGAGGGAAGCTTCGGGATTTGGCGCATGCGGCAGTGCCGGATGGGGACCAGGGAATGGCAGTACGGCAGGGAATGCCTGACAGAGGATGTGAATCACGTGATCTGCGGCGCCTTTGATGGCGGAGCAACCAGGGTGCTGGTCAAAGACACCCATGAAGTCGGATTCAACTGTCTGATCAATAGACTGGACACAAGGGCTGAGTATCTCGGCGGTCATTATGTAAAGCCTTCCCTGTTCGGTAATATTGCGGGTCTTGATCTGGTTCTGTATGTAGCCATCCATGCAGCCTCCGGCACTACGGATGCCTTTTTTACCCATACCCATTACGGGGTTTTTTCTGAACTCAGGGTGAACGGTGCTGCAGTAGGAGAGATGGACATCTATGGCGGCTACCTGGGTGAACTCAACATCCCCATCGGCTTTGTCTCCGGGGAAGATATCGCTGTCCATCAGGCACAGCAGAACCTGCCATGGGTAAAAGCGGTAATAGTCGACAAGAGCAAGGCCGCATATACGTCGGGCGAGAAGGGCCGGCAATAGCTTGCCGAGGGAAGGGAAAGGCTTCGCCGCACAGCAGAAAAGTCCGTACGTCACGCCTCTTCGATGAAACCGCTGCTTTTCAAAGGCCCGTTACATTTTGAAGCTGTGTTCCGCACCGAGCAGCTGGCACAGAAATTCAACACCTGGAATTTCCTCCGTCGGGGTGAGACAGTTGAATGGGATGCCGCTGACATGCGGGAAGGGTTCGAGATGCTGAACCGTCTGGTTTTCATCCCCAGGACAGTGTATCCCTTCCGGCGCCCACTGGCATTCTTCATGCGGAACTACTTCCGTATCAAGAACACCTATTTCGCTCCTTCTCCAGATGCTGAGGAGGCTTGCAGATGATGAAAAGATGCCAACTATTCAATGCAGCGGACCGCGGCGCAGCCGCGGCCGCTGATCTCAAGTGTAGGCGTGAAATTAAATTCAGATAGGAGGCACAGTGCCAAAAAAGAATAAAAAACCAGAATCATTGTACCAATTGAAAATTACCTTGACTGGAAGCAAGCCGCCAATTTGGAGAAGATTGATTGTAAAGGATAATATAAGATTAGATGAACTGCATTCCGTTTTGCAGGTCACAATGGGATGGTCTAACGAACAAGGATAGATCGTGTGAGCGACAGCGGGCCACGATCTTATCCGGGGTTGAACAAGCCCGCTGATCATGCGCTATAAGAAAATATTTATTTTCAGGCAGGGGGCAAACGGCGCAAATCCGGGAAGGTCAATTTTTGCAGGACGCAGGTATGCCGCAACCTGTATACAGGTTTTCAAAAAACCTTTTTTTCTCATAAAGTGACGGCCTTCTGTTTTCAGTTGCGCTGCGGCGACAGCCGGTGCAGAGAATTGCCCGGCCTCATGGTTCTGACATTTGGGGCAGATCCGGTTCTCGCAGGACAACGGTTTCCATTGGGCATGTTGACAGCCGGGACACTGCACGTAAAATTCTCCGGACGCAGGCGTGCGGCACCTGTGTATAGCACGCAAGGCAGAAAGATGCCCCGGCAGGGCCGCCTGGCCGTACTTTTCCATAAAGCGGTCATAATATTGATCAACGATAGAAGCCAGTTCCATGTCTACACCCTCGGCAAGTCAATATGGAGCGTGTTGATCAGCTCGTTGAGCGTGGTCAGGCTGTCCTTTTCCGTGATACTGCTCAAATGCGTATACCGGGCTGTGGTGGCGGGACTGGCATGGCCCAGCAGGGCCTGGATATGACGGAGGCTTAAGCCGCGTTCAAGAAGGTGGGTGGCAAAACTGTGACGCAGGGAATGGATGGATACTTTATCCAGTCCCAATCGCGTTGCAGCACATGCCGCCAGAAAAATTGAAGCCCGTTGCGGTCGATCTTGACCGTGCTCCAGGAATGGGTGTCCACCAGTTGCGAAAAATAGCTTTCCAATTGTTCCTGATTCAATTGATCGGGACAGCAATCAAAGTGGTCGCGGAGGCGACGAACCGAACGGGAATAGGCATCAATTGTCTTCTGACTTTTCCCCTGAAGCTTGAGTAGCTCCAGGTGCCGCTGATACAACCCGTTGAAACGTTTTACTTCTGAAGTGTTGATGGTATACTCCTTTCTGTGAGGGTGCCCGTCATTGAGCACGAAAAAGAGTATACACTATTTGATTTTTTTTATCCGCCGGAAGCGGCTTCGTTATGTGTTTCGTCAAAAAATGAAGTGATTTAGCTAAGAGAAAGATCGAGTAGTCCATATGATTGATTACTTTCCCGGCTGGCTATCCATAGAGTTTAACCAAGCCACACTGAACATTGTCCTGATGGGTGTTATTCTGTCCGTCAGCATTTTTGCCGATACTCTGGCTAAGCGCACCAGCGTGCCACGGATATCCATTCTGGTGCTGGTCGGGGTCGGGATCGCTTTCGTGCAGCAGGTATGCCTGGACGATCAGAGTGGACGCCTGCTGGACGGGCTTAGTGAACCGCTGATCAAGCTAGCCCTGGTTATGGTGGCATTTCTGCTGGGTAGCGAATTGAAGATGGATCGGCTGCGGTTTACGGGACCACTGATTCTGCTGATATCTCTGTTCGTGATTGCAGTTAGTGGATTCATGGTTGGCGCCGGTTTGCTGATGCTGGGATTTCCCCTCGTCGTTGCAATCTCGCTGGCTGCCCTTTCAGTCGCGACCGATCCCGCGGCTGTCAGTGAGACCATCAGGGAAAGCGGGGACACTCGCTTGCGAGCCAAAGTGTTGCTGGGCATCGTAGCCATCGATGATGCTTGGGGCATTCTTGTATTCGGTCTCTGTATGGCGGTTCTTGGATGGGTATTGAGTAGCAACGGACAGCAGGCCTTGCTACAAGCCTTATGGGAGCTTGGCGGAGCAATAATCATTGGAGCGTTGATCGGCATGCCATCGGCTTGGCTTACTGGCCGCCTCCGACCAGGAGAACCGACCCAGGTCGAAGCAATTGCGGTGATCCTTTTACTTGCAGGGCTGTCCTCATTATTGGATGTGTCCTCACTTTTGGCGTCCATGGTCGCCGGTACCATGGTGGCAAACTTCTCATTCCACCACGCTAGATCCTTCCGGGAGATTGAACTTATAGAATGGCCGTTCCTGGTGTTCTTTTTTGTGCTCTCCGGCGCCAGCATTGATCTGTATAAAGTAGGCGATGCGGTAGGGCTGACAGTCATCTATATTATCCTGCGACTGGCAGGCCGTATCTTTGGCGGCTTTCTCGCAGTGTTGTTTATCCGAGCGGAGCAGAAAAAACTCCCCCGAAATATTGGCTTGGCTCTGACACCACAGGCAGGCATAGCAATCGGTATGGCGTTGCTGGCAGCCGAGCAGTTTCCGGAAATCCGTGACACCATTCTTCCGGTTGTGGTTGCCTCTACCATTATATTTGAATTGGCTGGTCCGGTGTTTGTAAGACGGGTCTTGAATTCGTGAACAGTTAGTTATGGACATAACATCTAGTTACCTTCTTGTTTCTATTTCAGGATTCATTCCATTCTGTCCCGGTGAACAAGCGAATACACCAGAGGAACAAGAATCAATGTCACGAGACCACTGACCAACAGTCGCCCGATGACCGTGATGCCAAGTGCATTCCAGATTTCAGATCCCTCCTCCCCCTGGAAAGGGCCAACGGGAGCATGCCGAATATGGTGGTAAGACTCGTCATAAGCACCGGCCTTAGGCGTGTTTGCTTCCGTAACAATCGCTTCGTTTAGCGTCATGCCCCTCGCACTCTGTTGCTTGGTATAGTCCACGAGCACAATGGCGTTTTTTACAACAATGCCCATGAGCATGATCACTCAGATAAAGCTCATCAGGTTGAGCGGCGTGGCCGTGACAACGAAGGCCCAGATCACTCCGACGAAAGCGAAGGGAGCCGAAAACATGATGATGAATGGATCAACGAAATCCCCTAAAACCCTGCCCTGGACACCCGCCTGAACCTTGGTGACTCGGATCCTGTTTTTCCGGTCGATCTCAACGGGCCCACCGTGGTCAGCAATCGCTGTCAAGTTTTTCAATAATTAGGGAATCCTATTCATGCCCGCCCATAAATATCCTCGATTTTGTCAATTGGTCATTGAAAACAAAAAAAGCCCCGGAAAATTACGATTTCCGGGGCTTTATATTCTTTCCAGGCCCTGCCTGGAGTATGTATTGGCTCCCCAGCGCGGACTCGAACCACGGACGCGGTGGTTAACAGCCACCTGCTCTGCCAACTGAGCTACTGGGGAATAATTGTGTTTGCCCGGTATGGTTGAAACCGATACCTGCAAAATTAATCTTATATATATAAAAAAAGATGGCGCGGAAGTCAAGTCAAAAACAGATATTTTTTTGAGGGGATGATTTTTTGATTCCGAGGTTTTCGTGGCATGTAAAAGGGCGTATAATGCGAATATGTGTATTGTTTTTATTGCATACCGGTATCACCCCGGCTATCCGCTGATCATTGCGGCCAACAGGGATGAGTTTTACGACCGTCCCACTGATCCGCTTGATTTCTGGGCGGATCACCCGGATGTGGCCGCAGGGATTGACCGGCAGGCCGGCGGCACGTGGCTGGGCATGACCCGGCGGGGGCGGTTTGCCGCCATTACCAATTACCGGGATCCCCGGTTTGTGGACCCGGCGGCACCTTCCCGGGGATGCCTGGTCCGTGCGTATCTGGTGAGCGATCAGTCGCCGGCGGTTTATCTGGCCGATCTTGCCGAACAGGCGGATAAGTATAATGGGTTCAACCTGATTGCCGGGGACATCGCCGGAGATAGCCCCGGGATTTTTTATTATTCAAATATGGAGGGGCGGGTGCGGCCGATTCCGCCTGGGCTTCACGGCCTGAGCAACCATCTGTTGAATACACCCTGGCCCAAGGTAGAAAGGGCAAGGCGGGGGCTGGAGAAGGTGTTGGCCCCGACCGGAGAGCCGGATAGCGAGGCGATCTTTGAGGTGTTGGGGGATATCACCTGTCCGCCGGATGAAGATATCCCCGATACCGGCATCGGGCTGGCATGGGAGCGGATGCTGGCGCCCGTGTTCATTCAAAGCGATGTTTATGGCACCCGGAATTCTACGCTTATTTTTGTGGACAATGCCGGTCATGTGACGTTTTCGGAGCGGCGCTTTGAGCCTGACGGAAAAGGCGCACTGGCGGTGAACAACCGGCGATTGTCTTTCAAACTGGTTATTGATGGAAAATACCAATGATCGTTCATGTGGACATGGATGCGTTTTTCGCCTCCGTGGAACAGCTTGATAATCCTGACCTGGAAGGACAATGCGTTATTGTGGGGAGGCTTTCTGACCGTGGCGTGGTGTCAGCGGCCAGTTATGCGGCAAGGGCCTATGGCGTTCGATCGGCCATGTCGGTTGTCAAGGCCCGGCAGCTCTGCCCGTCGGCGGTTTTCGTGCCGCCGCGCATGGATCGCTATAAAGCAGTGTCAAAACGGATAATGCAGGTGCTTTCAGAGTTTTCACCGCTGGTGGAACCGGTTTCCATTGATGAGGCCTATCTGGACATGACCGGATGTGAAGGCTTGTTCGGCGAGCCGGAAACATACGGAAGGGCGATCAGGGACTCAGTTTACGCGGCATCCGGCCTCTCCTGCTCGGTGGGGGTCGCACCGTTGCGGTTTCTTGCCAAGATCGCCTCGGATATGGATAAGCCCGGCGGGCTGACCATTATTGATCCGGACGAGGTGGCAGACTTTATTGATTCTTTACCGGTTGAACGGGTGCCGGGCGTGGGCGGCGTGACCCGCAGAGAACTCGCCCATCTGGGCATTGAGACCCTGGGCGATGTCCGGCGATTCCCGGATGCGGTTATTTTTAAAAAACTGGGCAAGTTCGGAAAACGGCTGAAGGCCCTGTCTGCGGGCAGGGACAATGCCGCCGTGGCCCCGCCGTCTCATCCCAAATCGGTGAGCACGGAAACAACCCTGTCGGAAGATACCGGTGATATGTCGCTGCTGATGCAGCATCTCCTTCGCCAGGCGGAAGAGGTCTGCATGGAGCTTCGCAAGCTTGATGCCACGGCCAGGGTGGTCATGATCAAGCTGAAGACCCCGGATTTTAAAACAACCACGCGGCAGGTCACGTTGGATGCGCCCACTCGTTTTGAAGGCACCGTTTACCGGCAGGCGGTCGTCCTTTTGAAAAAAAAGCCGGCGGTAAAGCAGGTACGGTTAATCGGGACGGGGGTGTCCGGCCTTTCCTTCGGCAGTTCCGGCAAACAGCTTGACCTGTTTCAGGCTGGCGATGGCCGGGAGCAACAATGGGAACGGGTGGCGGGTTCGGTTGACGCCCTTGCGGGAAAGTACGGCAAGGGCGTGATAAAAAAGGGGTCGTTGATTAAATAGGGATCAATGTTGAAGTTTGTTGTTTTTTGTGTTAAAATATAATTTTTTCGGTTTCATGACTAATCTTTACAACACGCTCCCTTACAATCAGAGTTTCTGAAATGTTAAGGATTGAATACAAATGGTTATGGACGATACCACACCCCTTTACAACAGCCGCATCGTAAGGAATTACACAGAGTATCTGGAAAAGTATTACCAGGATGTCGATATTGAGGCGGTGTTAAAGCAGGGCGGCATCAGCCAGCCGGAACTCAACGATCACGGCCACTGGTTCAGCCAGTCCCAAGTTGACCATTTTCACGAGGTTATTCACCGGGAGACCAATGATCCCGATCTGCCGCGAAAGGTCGGCCGGTATTATGCTTCCTCCGAAGGACTGGGCGCCGCCCGGCAATATATACTGGGAATGTTGAACGTCCCCACCGGCTACCGGCTGATGGGCAAAATCTATACGCTTTTCAGCCGGAGCATGAATTTTGAATTTAAAAACCCCGGACGCAATTATATCGAGCTGGTGTTCACCCCCAGGCAAGCGGTGATTGAAAAACCCTTTCAATGCCAGAACCGTTTCGGCGCCATCGAATCGCTTTGTCAGTTGTTTACCGGCAGGTATCCGGAAATAGAGCATCCCTATTGCATTCACAACGGCGATGCCTGCTGCCAGTATAATGTCACATGGCAGGTCAGTCCGGCCGTCCGGTGGAAAAATATTATAAAATACAGTATTCCCCTGTTTGTTCTCGCCTGGGGTGGGGCTTATTTCCTGGTGCCGGTTTTTGCTTGGCTGTCAATACTTCTGGGAGGGGGCCTGTTATTTGTCCTTGGCGCCTTGCGGGTCGTTGAGCGGGAAAAGCAGCAGACTCAGCAGATGTTGTTTTCCCAGGGCAATACCGAAGAGATGCTGCTCAATGAGGTAAATGCACGATTCGACAACGCTCTGTTCATTCAGAATATCGGCAAGGCGACATCCGCCGTGTTGAAAGAAACCAAGATCATCGACGCAGTAACGCAGATGATGCGGTCGCATCTTGACTTTGACAGGGGGGTTGTTTTACTGCTGGACGAAGCGGACAAAAGCCTTTTCCCCGCAGCAGGCTATGGCTATGATAAAGACGGAAATGGCGGGTGGCGAGATCTGCGGTTTCATCTGGACGATGCGGGCCGCCAGAACGTGTTTGTCAAAGCATTCAAAGAACAGAAAACCCTCATGATGGGAGCCGGTCACAATGGACCTCGGGCGCTGGGGACGGCCCCGCCCCCCCGGGAAATTATCTGTGCACCAATGGTTTTTGACGGATCTTCCATGGGTGTCGTCGCCGTGGACAATTTAACAGCAAAACGCCCCCTGACCCAGAGCGATGAACACCTGATCAATGGTATCGCCTCACAGATTGCCGTCAGCATTGTGAATGCAAGGGCCTATGTGAAAATCGCAGAGAGTGAAAACCGATATCGGTTGATAGCGGAGAATGCGGCCGATGCGATCTGGCTGATGGACGCCGGTACCCTTACGTATACCTATATGAGTCCGGCGGTGGAAAAAATTCTGGGCTACAAGCCCGATGATTTTCAGGGACGGGGTCTTGACCTGACCTTAAACGGCGATAATTACAGGCAGCTCAGGGCCATTTTGGAAAAGGAATTCCGGCCGCCGTTGGCCGCTTCCGTCGAGGACCTGACCCATATTATGGCTGTTGAACAGTTTCACCGGGAAGGACATGCGGTGTGGACGGAGATTACGGTTCAGCCCCTGATCGAGGGGGCAGGTTATACCTATACAATCCTGGGTATTACAAGAGATATTACCGAACGGATTCACGCCGAGCAACAGAAGCGGCAGCTGGAAGATCAGCTGCGGATTGCCCGTAAAATGGAGGCCATCGGTAAATTTGCGGGGGGAATTGCCCATGATTTCAATAATATTTTGAACGTGGTGGTGCTTAATGCAGAAATGGGGCGGAACAGCGATGATGTGGATGTGGAAGGAAAGGATTGCTCGTTCCAACAGGTGCGTGACAGCGGCAGACGAGCCCGGGAACTGGTTAAACAACTGCTTGTGTTTACCAGTGAACGGCGTCAAAGCCGGAAGGCATTGTGCCTTGCCGGGACCACGCGGGATACGATGAAAATCGTCAAATCCATGATACCGGAATCCATCAGCCTTGAATCGCATATCCCCCGCCGGGAAATGCCGATTTATGGCGACGTTACACAGGTTCAGCAGGTTATCATCAATCTTTGCGTGAATGCCGCACAAGCCATGGCATCATCCGGCAGCGGCCGGCTTTCCATTAACCTGGAAGCCATTAATGACGCTGATGTTGAAGGTTTAGATGTCCTTTTGTCCAATGGGTCCGGATGGATGAAGCTCTCCGTCAGCGATAATGGATGCGGTATCCACAAGGATGACCAGGATAAAATTTTTGATCCGTTTTTTACCACCAAGGGGGAGATAAACGGGACGGGGCTGGGGCTTTCAATTGTTCATGACATCATTGCGCATCATAACGGCAAAATCACAGTGGACAGTACACCGGGGCTGGGAACGACCTTTCATGTCTTTTTGCCGGGTGTTGAGCCCGATGCGATAATCCGGGATGAACCCGAGGCCGCAGCGGATGCTTCCCTTCTGAAAGGCAACGAACATATTCTTTTGGTGGATGACGAACTGCCGGTGCTGAAGGCTTCGGAGAAACTGCTGAACAATCTTGGATACACGGTAACGGCGGTCAATGACAGCCGAACCGCCCTGGATTTGTTTGTTCGAAACAACAATTCGTTTGATGCGGTGGTGACGGACATGACCATGCCCCACATGACGGGGCTTGATCTGTGTGAAAGCATTTTGTCGATACGCCGGGATATACCGCTGATCATTTGCACGGGGCACAGTGACCAATTATCACCGGAGCAGGCCGCAGCAGCCGGTATTGAGTATATTGCCAAGCCGTTTAAAATCCGGGATATTGCCGCGGCCATTCGCCGTTGTCTTGATGCCGAAACTTTTTCCCCGTAAACCGCTCCTGCTCGGCTGCGCTGCAAGGGGCGAGGCACGTGTTGCTGTTCAGTTGCTTCGGCAAACTGAAAATCCGTCCCCAGAGGGGCCGGATTCGGTTACCCCTTCAAGGGAATTGTTTATAGACCTTGTTACAATTCAAAAGATGAAGACATATGGTGCTTGCCCTCATCCTTTGTGTTCTTCGTGGTTCAATTGCCTGTGGGTTGATTACCACGAACCGCACGAAAGACACGGGAGGAATCATCTGCCTGTCTTTTCCGTGTTCTTCCGTGTATTCCGTGGTTAAAAAAATGCTTTGGTTTTAAATGAATTACCACGTTAAGTTTCTTGGAAGTTCAATAGCAGCAAAGCGATGCATCTCTCGTCTATCAGTCGGTGGGCAGGAGCACCCGTCCCCTGGAGGTAAAAGAAACCCTCTGCTGGGACTGCGTGCTGATCATGATGGACTCGACAATTGGTGGATTCACCGGTTTGTCTGCTGTCCATGTAACGATGAAGTTGGCGCCCGACCCCCCGCCGTTATGTTTTTCCGGAATGACATGGCGCATGGTTTGTAAAGAAGTAAGCGTGAACGGTTTTTCATTTTTTTGTTCCCCTCCCTGAATCAGTTCGTTTTCAGCAATTTCTGATAAAGCGAGACGGTTTTCCGGCTGAGGGCGCAGGAGAACCGCTCGGCGATTTCTCTTTCGCAAACTTTGTATGTTTTTGCAGCCATGGCTTTGTTGTCGGTTTTCGTGTACCAGTTCATCAGTCGCTGGTACATCTCTTCAGCGGCGGGGTCTTTTTCAAGGTAAACCCAAGCGTATTCAATGCTTTTATCATATTTTCCAATATCTGCATAAAGGTCCGCCACTGTCTTGGCCGCCTCAAGATACAGAGCACTGAACCGGTTTCTTTCCGGGACGGCCCATTCTTCGGAACCAGTTTCTTCAAAAAGCTCACCCCGGTATATTGCCAGCGCCTCGATCAGTTGATTAATCTCGGCGCTTTTATCATCAAGAGCGTGGGCCGTCTGAATTTTGGATTCGAACGCTTCGGTGTCGACATAGCCGTTATCACCGATGGTGATCGCATAGCCGCCGTGCCTTCTTTCCAGGAAAGTGGACTTATGCCATTTCTTAAGATCCGGCTCCAGGGTTTTCCGCAGGGTAGTGACGGCCACGCGGAACCGGTTCAGGGTCTTTCCCGGTTTTTCTGCCGGCCAGAGCACTGCCATCAGCGTCTCTTTGGGTATTACACCTTTTTTGCGGTAAAGTATCAGGTATTGGAACAACCGCCTGGCTTTCCGGCTTTTCCACGCCGCCTCCGGGATTTCGCGGTCGCCCACGAACACCTGGAACCGGCCGAAACAGTATACCTTCAGGTCGTTTAAATCCGTTCCGAACACCCGGGTCAGAATATCGGCAGCAGCGGTCTGTGCGGGCGGATTCGTGTTTATTGTGATTCCTTTCAACAGAGGCGGGGCGTGTTCACCGATGGCGGCAAATATTTTTTCCAGATAGGGACGCATCTCCCCGGTATCATATGCCGCCACCAGCAGCGGCATCAGCCACTGGCTGTGATAGCGGATCACCCACAGGCCATAGCCGTTTTTCCTGAAATTTTCCAGGGCTGCCAGGAAAAGGTTCACGGCCTTGTTTCCAGCCCCCTGTTGCAGATACACGTTGGCCTGGACAAAATCGATGAGTACAAGGTCGTGGGCGTTAAAAAAAGAGATTGCCTTTGCCCGGTCAAGCGCCGTATGCGCCTGTTCAAGATCACCCCTTAACATGTGCCCGATTGCGTTATAGTAGTGAAATTTTCCTTCAAACCAGGGGCTCTGGGTATTTTCGGCAATGGTAAGGGCGGTTTGGGTAATATCTTCAATGTCGTGCTTGCTGCCGATTTTCATGTAAATGGGAAGCAGCGCCAATACGGAAAAGGCTTTGCCCCATTTACTGCCAAATGTGTCAAATATGCCGAATGCACGGGTGGCTTTTTTCCGCGCCGCCTTGTGGCGGTCCGAGTGAAGGTCGATCAGGGCCAGGCAGTTGAGGTACCATGCCTCATAGATCGAAAAGCCCTTTTCGTGCACCAGCCGAAGGCCTTTCCGGTTCATATCGCTGCTTTTTTTAAAGTCCCCCAGAAAAAACCAGGAAATGCCGAGCAGCTGGTAACAGAACGCCAGGGACTGACCCGTTTCCAGTTCTCCGATAGCCTCCAGCGCCTGTTTGCCTTTTTCCACGGAGCGGATGAAATCGCCTGCAAACTGAAAACGGAACCCCTGACACACCAAGGTCCAGGCTTTTAGAACCCGGAATTCATCAGTGGGGGGCTGGGCAGCGAGGGTTTCGGTTAACTGATCAAAATATCGGTCAGAGGCCGCCATATTGCCGCACCAGGCGGAGGTCAGCACCAGATGCCCCAGGGTTTTGACGGTTACTTTCGGCGAAAGCGGGAGACATTGCAGCAGTTCTTTGAAAATTTTTTCAGCCCTGGAAAAGTCGCCGAGCCAGTAATAGGCCTGGCCCATGTCCATCAGGCAGAGACGGGCGCCGGCCATGTGGTTGCGCGCAACAAAGGCTTCATGGGCCTGTCGGGCAAGATGTATCACTTCCTGGAAGTGACCGGCGGCAAAAAAAATATTGGCCTTGTAATAAAGCACCCATGGTTCCGTCTGGTGAAGGGGGGCGGGAATGTTTTCCAGAAGAGAATCCAGATGCCGAAACCGCCCCTTCCGCAAAAGGGCCTGGCCGGTGGTTTCCAGTAATCTGAAGAAATTATCGTAATCCTCGGCGGCCAGAAAATGTTCCAGGGCTTTTTCCCGGTTGTGCATCTGCTCGTAATGCCGGGCCGTTTTTTGATGAAGCGCCCGGAAGTGGTTTTTCCCCATTTCGGAGATTAGTTTGTTTTGGAGAAAGTTTTGAAACAATTGATGATAACAATAAGAACGGCCGGTTTCGTCCACGGCGCAGGTAAACAGGTGCCGGCGCTCGAGCGTTTTCAGAAGATTTCCAGAGTCTTCCCGTTCAAGCACGGTATCGGCCATGTCCACATCAATAACCGAAAAAATGGCGGTTTCCATCAAAAACCGCTGTACGGTTTCGGTTTGTCCCGCCCATAGATTTTCCTGCATGTAATCGGCAATAATCTGGTTGTTGCCCCCGGTTTCTTCAAGCAGGGCGTCGATTTCGTCGATTGTTTTGCCCTTTGCGTAATGGTAGAAAAGAATCAGCCCGGTGATCCAGCCTTCTGTCTTTTGGTAAAGGTCTTTAAACCAGGCATGGGACACTTTCATTCGGAATACCGTTGAAAAAAGCTGCTGAATTTCGGATGCGGAAAACACAAGATCGGATTTGCCGATATCAAGGACCTTTCGCTCGGCCCGGTAGCGGCTAAGGGGAATGTCGGAATCGGTGCGGCTGATGAGAATCAGATGAATGTTCGGCGGGGCATTGGCCACCAGAAACAGCACGGCGTTTCGGATTTCTTCGCTGCTGGCCACCTCATGATAATCATCGAGCACCACGAGGGTTTCTTCGGTAACGCCGTTTTCCATTTCAGTGGCCAGCCGGCTCAAAATCGCGGGCTGCACGCGGGGTGAGATCGGGAGGGCGCAGGTGTGCATCTGGTAATTGTTGTTTATGGATTCGATTGTGGAAGCGCCGAAGTCGGGCGACCAGCGTTGAAATCCCGCAATCAGGTAATGCAAAAAGGTGGTGAAATCACCATCGCTTTTTTCCAGCTTGTACCACAGGCTCCTCAAGCCGAGATGCTGACAGGCCTGGGCGATCAGCGTGCTTTTACCGTATCCGGCCCCAGCTGACACCACCGTGATACGATTGTCGGGGATTCTATTCATCAGGTGGACAAGGCGGGTGCGATGGATGGCCTCCACCGGCGCAGGGCGGGTCAACTTGGATTTTATGATATCAATAGCCGACATTCGGGCGCAGCACACAACAAATTATTGAAATTTTAACCACAGGTTATTCTAGTAACAAGATCAAAAAGGGATGTCAATCACTTTAGGTCGTACTTATCCGTAAATTGCTATTTTGTCTGATTTCTGGACGCACACCAGATGGTAAAAATATTCAATATCCGGGAAAATCGAACGGTAACCTTGCCACATTGACAGAATATGGTTATTATACTAAATTTCAAATATTTTATAATTTGAAACAGATTGGCGGGTCAGCTTATGTCGAATCTTCATGACCGTGAAAAAGAACAGTTTAAAAAATTTTTCAGTAAGGAAGGGGTGGATAATTTCGAGGATATGCTGACGGTGCTGGAGGTGTTCCTTCAGACCGAACAGCACATAACAGCCAGTGCGCTTGTTGATCTGCTGGCCCGGCAGGGTCATGATATTGATGCCGCCTTTGTGCGGGAAACCATGCGGCTTCTTTGCCGTTTCGGTTTTGCCAGAAAACACCGTTTTGACGATGGCAAGATTCGGTACGAGCATTGCCACCTCGGCGAACACCATGACCATATGGTATGCACCAAATGCAATAAAATTATTGAATTCAAGGACGATCAACTGGAGCAGGTTCAGGCGGAAGTGGCGGCCGCCAATGGGTTTCACATGCTTCAACACAAGATGGAAATTTACGGCATCTGTGGCGACTGTCTTCAAGAGCGGGACATGGTCATTCCCCTAACCCGGGCCAAGCAGGGCGAGCATGTGGTTATCGAGTCTTTTACCGGCGGCACCAAGTCCCGGCTGCGGATTTTGTCAATGGGGCTTAAGGTGGGTGACCCCATCGAGCTGGTTACCAGCGACTCCCGGGGGCAGGTAGTTGTGGCGGCCGGTCACAAACGGTATGCCATTGGACGAGGGCTCGCCAGAAAGGTGCTGGTGACGCCTTATGAGGGGTGATGAGTTGTGAGGGATGAGGGCTGAGAGGCGTATATCTTCGGTCATACTTGACGGCTTCGGAAAAAGCTTCCAACCCCGCCGCGGCGTTTTTGCAGTAAGTAACGTGCGCTTGGTTGGGATAATCGAAATCGGGATCGCTATCGGGATCGCTATCGGGATCGAAGAGATATGGCGCTGGACAAGATGGAAAGCCCTAAGCGAAAGGATGAACTCGACCGGATGGCCGCGATGCTCAGCCGTCTCGGCGGAAGATGCTACCAAGTTCGAGAGGATCAAGCGGCCTGCAGCGTCGATTCCGATCCCGATAGCGATTTCGATTTCGAAGAAAGAAAATCCCAACAAACGGATGCACTGGACGCTCATTCTTCGCGCCAGTGATCCTGAGCGATCGACTTTTTTGCCGTGATTGTTTTAAACAGCCAATTGTTATTCATACTTTTCTTTGCCGTCCCCTGTATCATTCTTCAGCGCCCCTTTTTTAACCTCACAACTCACAACTCATAACTCACAACTCATTCCTCTTTTTTCAGTTCCTCCGCTTTGATATCCCGGCTGATGGTATTGACCGGCTCCATATCGTCAAGTCCATCGCTGGCCCCGGCTCCCAGCTCGGGGAATTTTCTGGCTGCCGGCAGCACCCGGGATTCCAGCGATCCAACGGTGCTGTTGTAGCTTTTTACGGCCTTGTCCAGCGACTTGCCCACAGACGCGAAATGGTTTGCCATGGTAGAAAGCCGTGAATAGAGATCGGCGCCGAGATCTCTTATATGGCGGGCGTTATCCGCCAGTTTTTCCTGATGCCAGCCGTAGGAGATGGCCTGAAGCAGGGCGATGAGCGTCGTTGGGGTGGCCATGATAACCCGGTTTTCCACGCCAAAGGGAACGATGTTTTCATCGTGTTCCATGGCGGCGATGAAAAACGGTTCGCCGGGCAGGAACATTACAACGAATTCCGGTGTGTTTTCAAATTGTTCCCAATATGCCTTGGCGGAGAGCTGAGAAATATGGCGTCTGAGCTGCCGGGCATGATCGATCATGTATTGTTTTTTCGTGGCTTCATCCTCGGCGCTCAGGGCGTTCAGGTAGGCTTCCAGGGGGGCCTTGGCATCCACCACGATGTGTTTGTCCCCGGGCAGGTTGACCAGGAGGTCGGGCCGAAGACGGTTGTCGTCCCGCGTAACGGAAGGCTGCTCCACAAAATCGCATCGGGGGATCATACCGGCATATTCCACCACCCGCCGAAGCTGGATTTCGCCCCATCGGCCCCGCACCGTGGGCTTGCGAAGGGCCTGCACCAGGTTGCCGGTTTCGGACTGGAGTTTCTCCTGGGTTTTTATCAGGGATTCCACCTGCTGATGCAGTGATCCATACGCCTGTTTTCGGCTTTTTTCCACCTCGTTGACCTGTTGGTTCACATTGTCGACGGCCTCTTTAACGGGTTTGACCATCGCTTCAACAGCCTGCTGACGCGATTTGAGATCATTTTCCGCTGCTGCATGAAATTTTTCAAATTCGCTTTTGGCAAGCACCAGAAAATTTTCATTGTTTTTGGACAGCGCATCTGCGGAGAGCCCCTTGAAGGACTCCCGTAGCGAGTCAATGGTGGTCCGGGCGAATTCGTTCATGCTGCGGGTTTTTTCCCGCTCCTGCTCAAGGGTGGTTTCAAGCCTTGCCTTTTCCGCGGATAGCGAGGCCACCGTCTCTTCCAGGGTTTCCCGCTTTTGCCTGAGCATGTTCAGCTCTTCAGCCATGTGGCACAGCCTGTCTTCCCGCACCACCCCCCGTGCGCGCATCACCAGCCATAGGATGAGACCGGTGATTATGCCGCCGGCTAACGCCCCTGCCGAAAGCTCAAAAAAAGCCATATGAATTTCCCCTTAAACCTGTTCGTTGTTACCTGACAAATTACCATGCCGATTTGAAGAATGCCAGATGCCATTGAGGACGGCTTCGTAAAAAGTCCAATTCCTTTGTTGCGCTGCATCTCTCGTCATGTCACGTACAGCCAAGTACGCTCCATTCCTCGAGAGTGAAAGGACTGCGCCGTAACTTGAACTTTTTACTTTGCCGTCCCAAAATTGACTTTTTACGAGTGCATCATTGAGGGAAAGCCACGATTTGATCCGGTGCCCTGTCCCGTAAGATTTCACGAGTGCATCAAAGAATAACGAAATGTCCGGACTATGGCCGGGAAGGTACCGACGGAATTATTGTTGAATAAGCTGGCGTGTTTTAGTAGGTATGGGGGGGACAGCGCCAACCCGACTTAACAACAAGGAGTCAGACCATGGGATCAAAAGACGAGCAGGTATTGCGAACGGCCAAGGAAGTGGTGGTCAAGTTTATCGAAATCGGGCGCATCTCACCGTCAACCTTTCCGGAATCGTTTTCAAAGATATACGATGCCATTTACGGGGCGGTGAACAAATCCGCCGCTGCGTCTGACGAGGTGGACACCCCACCGAAAAATGGATAACACTGCTGGGCCGGAGTCGCACTGAATGATCACTTCCTTTCGAATGACGTCCGCTGTGATCGGGGTCGTCCTCTTATTTTTAGCCAGCATCGGCGGAGCCGCCGCCCGGGACGGGGATTTCTTCGGGTTTGATTCGGCCGCTCCCTGGCACGTGGCGGCCGATACCCTTCACTACGATAAGCAAACCGGGGAGTATATAGCCGATGGTAATGTGGAATTGACCCGTCAGGGCAAGACCCTTACCGCGGACAATGTCCGGTTTGATCAAAACAGCCGACAGATGACCGCCGAAGGGCACGTGGTGATGACGGTGGGCAATGATGTGCTCATGGGCGAACGGATGGAAATGGACATGACCGCGGAAACCGGCACTATTTATCGGAGCACCGTTTTTCTGGCCAAGAACCATTTTTATATTCAGGGGGACAGGATCAGAAAAACAGGGCCTGATTCTTACGCCGCCGACCGGGTCAGCTTCACCTCCTGCGAGCCCGGAAAGCCGGCATGGCAGATTACCGGAAGGAATCTCAATATTACGGTTGACGGTTACGGTTCCCTGTGGAATGCCGCCCTGTGGGCGAAAAAAGCGCCGGTTTTCTACGTGCCCTACCTTTTTTTCCCGGTCAAGACAGAGCGTCAGACCGGCCTGCTGGTTCCCCGCATCAGCTATTCGGAACGCAAATGGGAGGTGTATGAGCAGCCCTTTTACTGGGCCATCAATGAGAGTTCTGACTTGACCCTGTATGAGTATCATATGGGCCGCCGGGGGGAAAAACCGGGGTTTGAATACCGGCAGGCATTGGGGCCGGTCTCGAAGCTGACCCTCATGGCCGATTTCTTTAAAGACCGCAAGGTCAATGTGGAAGAAGGCGATGAATACGGTTATGGCGGGGACCAATGGCTTCGGCCCAACACGGACCGCTATTGGGTGCGGGGAAAGTATGACCAGGCCCTGCCCGGCGGTTTTTCGGTAAAAGCGGATGTCGATGTGGTGAGCGATCAGGACTACTTGAAAATGTTTCAGGACGGTTACACCGGGTATGAAGCGGCCGATGAATACTTTGAGGAAACCTTTGGCCGGGATCTTGAAGATGAAACCGCCATTACCCGTACCAGCAGCCTTACCGTGAGCCGGAGCTGGGAACAGTTCAACCTGAACGCCGAATTTCAGTGGAACGACAATGTAATCGACCGCCGCTGGCGGGAAAACAATGAACATACCACGGTGCAGCGGCTTCCCGTTATGGAACTGGATGCCACAAAAAATACGATTTTCGACACCCCGCTTTATTACACAATGGAAAACGAGTACCTCTACGGGTACCGGGAGGACGGGGTGCGGGGCCATCGTCTGGACCTTTACCCCCGGTTTTACCTGCCGTTTCAGCTAAGTCATTACCTTTCCATTGAACCGTCTGTGGGGTTACGGGAAACTATCTGGCATATAGACCAGTTTAACAGTGACACCCATGAAGACCGGCGCATGTCACGGGAAATTTATGATGCCCAGCTGGATGTTTCTACGGAATTTTACCGGATATTCAGCCTGAACCCCGAACGCGGCACAAAGCTGAGACATGCCATTGTGCCGCAGGCGGTATACACCTATACCCCCCATGAGGACCAGGGGGACTATCCCGCGTTTGATGACGCCACGGACCGGATCATGGAAGACAATCAGGTGACCTATTCTCTTACCAACACCTTTATGTTGAGAAAGCCAAAATCGACTGAAACAAAAAAAGATTCGTCCGGTCTGCCGGCCAGACCGGCCTATGAATATATCGAGATTTGTCGCCTGTTAATCGAGCAGACCTATGATATCAACGAGGCGCGGGAAGACGATCCGGATGAATGGAAACGAAAGGGCGAGCGGCGTCCGTTTTCACCGGTTTTCATCGAGCTGGACATTACGCCGAAAAAGTACGTAACCTTTGAAGGGGATGCCGAGTGGTGCCAGTACACAAACGACTGGCTTTCCTATAATGCAGCCCTTGATCTTTCCGACAGCAGGGGCGACAGTCTGTTTGTGGAATATCGATACGCCCTTCGCAGTGCGGAGACGATTTACAGCCGGGCCGAGTTGGCGGTGGGCGATTCACTGACGCTCTATGCTGATAATGAGCGCAACCTCTATGACAGTCAGGACATCAAAACCCGGGCCGGATGTTTATACGAAGCCAGCTGCTGGTCGATTGATGTGATGTATACCGTTGAACCGGACGAACGTCAATATGCTTTTGTGATTACCCTGAACGGCCTGGGCGGTTTCGGCACCGAAGTGGCGGGGGCGGATATCGAGGGACCCTGGGTGGGCGCAGGGGATTAACTCGTGCCCATCCATAAATTGCTATTTTGCCCGATTTCTGCGTCAGGCTCAAATTTTAATCCTCAAAATACGCTAAGTATTCCTCCGGTTAAAATTTTCGCCTTCCTTGAACTCGACCAAAATATCTAATTTCTGGACGGACACTAACCCTGTTCTGCTGCAAGTTTCGTTCTCTGACAGTGCAGGGAGGGCGGAATCTTTCGGGGAACTAGATTCGAAATCGAAATCGAGATCGATAAGTTATGGTTCGATTACGATACCGACTGTTTTGCCTTGCAAAACCAGGCTGATAATGGTATAAAGATTTGAATTTAATAAAAATTAAATAATATAAGAAAAGTGGCTCGCTGGCTGGAAAAAACCAGCAGCCGGCATGTTGATGGTCTCGTAAAAAGTCACTTTGGGACGGCAAAGTAAAAAGTTCAAGATGCGGCGTGTCTATCTTACGCTCGAGGAATGGAGCGTACTTAGCCGTACGTGACATGACGAGAGACACATCGCAACACAGATATTTGACTTTTTACGAAGCCGTCAATGTTGAATCGATGATGGTTCTGGGTGAAAACAATGAATGAGCATTCTCAGGCATGGTATGTGGTCCATACCAAAAGCCGGTTTGAAAACGTGGTTTACGAGGGCCTGACCCGAAAGGCAAAAGACGTGTTTTTGCCGCGGGTTACCCGGCGGAGCCGTCGCAGGGACAGGAAGGCGTACGTTCATACCCCCCTTTTCCCAGGCTATCTATTTGTAAAAACAGGAGAAACCCCGGGCGAACGACTGGAAGTCCTGAAAACGGTGGGGGTGGTGAGTATGATCGGCAACCGGGACAGGCCTATCCCCGTAACGGAAGTGGTAATCGAATCGCTGCGGATAATGGTGCTGGTCAATGACCCCATCGAAACCGGTCCCTGCTTCACGGCGGGCGAGCCCGTCCGGGTGGCATGCGGCCCGTTCGCCGGGGTGGAGGGGGCATTTCTCCGGCACCAGGGCAGCGACCGGGTGGTGGTGAATGTACCGGCAATGGGGCAATCGGCGTCCATCTGCGTGGATGCGGACGATGTGGAGCCGGTGTCTTTAAAAAATACTATAATCTCTTGACTTCTTATGGTATTGTATGATTTAACGATTTTATTTTATAAAGATATCCAGGCGGATCGCTGTTTCGATATTGTGTTTATAAAAAACAGCGGATTCGCATTTTTATGAAGCTGTCAATTCTTATGGAGGATGAATGTGAATAAACTTGAGCTTGTCACAACCCTGAAAGATAAAACCGGCATCTCAAAAGCAGAGTCCGCCAAGGTAGTGAAAACCATTTTCGACTCCATGGCCGATACGCTGGCAGCGGGTGAGCGCGTCGAAATTCGGGGATTATGCAGTTTTTTTGTGAAAGAGTACAAGAGCTATACCGGCCGCAACCCCAAAACCGGTGAAAAAGTCAGGATCGAGCCCAAGCAACTGCCGTTTTTCAAGTGCGGCAAGGAACTGAAAGAGCGGGTTAATAATTAGTTTGTGCGAGCATTTGAAACGCTTATCGATCAACTTATCGATCAGGAAAGACCCCTTGCGGTTCTAGACGGGATTTTTCGCAAAGGCGATGTCCCCCATGCGTTTTTATTCACCGGTATGGATGGCGTCGGCAAACGGACAGCGGCCCGGTATTTTGCCATGGCCTGCAACTGCGCCGCTATCAGACGGCGGAAAGACGGCGCAAGCGGCGGTTCATCATCCATCAGCGGTATTTGCCCCTGCGGTGAATGTCCAGCCTGCAGCAGGATACTGGCCGGCAGCCATCCGGATCTGATTACGATCGAACCGGACGGCGATTTCATAAAAATTGCCCGAATCCGGGAACTGCTGCACCGCATTACCTTCAAACCGTCTGAGGCGGATATGCGGGCGGTCATTATCGCCCATGCCGGGACCATGAACAGAGAGGCATCCAATGCGCTTCTCAAGGCCCTGGAGGAACCGCCGCCGCAAACCGTTTTTTTTCTCACAGCGGCGCACCCCTCTGATCTCCTATCGACGGTGGTCTCCCGTTGTCAGCACGTGAGGTTCAACCCGGTGTCCGCTGAAGCCATGGAAACATTTCTTCAGGCCCATGCCGGAGCGACGGCGGAAACCGCAAGAACAGCGGCCCTGCTGGCCGGCGGCAGCATGGCAGCGGCCCTGTCCTTGGTGGACAAAACCTGGGAGGCCAGGAAAATGGCGGATCGCCGGCATTGGCTGGTTCGGTCGCTTGTGGCGCTGCCCCGCCTGCCCGTGCCCATGGTGCTCGCTTTTGCAGAGGCGCTGGCCGGGGATAAAAAAGCACTGATGCCGTGCCTGGATATGATAAAGAGCTGCCTGCGGGATGCTGTTGTTATGAAAGACTGTCCGGCAGACCTGATTAATGCCGACATGACGGACAACATCCGCCAAATTACGGAAACCGGCAGTCGGGCGGTGCTTGTCGCCAGGCTCGATGCGGTGATGGCTGCGGAGGCGGGCCTTCAGCGCAATGCAAACGTGCGCCTCTTAATGGAAAATATGGCCCTGACGCTGGCTGGCAGGATATATGAGAAAAACAGTTGAAATAAAATTCAAACCCGAGGGCAAGACCTATGTCTTTGACAGCGGTGCTTTTGTGCTCAAGACCGGCGACTATGTTATCGTTGAAACAGAGCAGGGGTTCGGCATGGGGGTGGTGTCCGCGCCGCCGGTCCAGGCCAATATGGAGCACGTTAAAACCCCGCTGAAGAAGGTTCACCGAAAAGCCGTTGACACGGACTTCAAGCAGCTCGAGGAAAACAGGGAACTTGAGAGCCGGGGACTCGAGTTCTGCGGCAAGCAGATCGACGAGCTCGGTCTGGAGATGAACCTGTTTTCCGTGGAGTGCACCTTTGATTCCCGGAAGCTCACTTTTTTCTATACCGCCGACGGGCGGGTGGATTTCCGGGAGCTGGTCAAGCGTCTGGTCAAGCACTTCCGCATCAAGATCGAGATGCGGCAGGTCGGGATCCGGAATCAGGCCAAAATCACCGGCGGCATCGGGCGATGCGGCCGGGAGGTCTGCTGCGCGGCCTTTATGAAAAAATTCGATCCCATCTCCATTCGCATGGCCAAGAACCAGGGATTGTCACTGAATCCCACGAAGATATCCGGCCTTTGCGGGCGCCTGATGTGCTGCCTGGCCTTTGAGGAACGGTCGTACAATATGCTGAAAAAATCCATGCCCAAGATCGGCAGCTTCGTGGAAACCCAGATGGGCACGGGCAAAGTGCTGGATATGAACCCAGTTGCCCGCCGGTTGACCATTCAACGGCAAGACAATAGCCGGGTGGAAGTTACACTGGATGAACTCATATCCGGCCGCAAAGAAAGGCCGGATGCAGCCGGGCAAGACGAGGCAAACGGAGATACACCGGATGCGGCTGATGCCGCCATCGTGGTGGACGGACATCGGGATCATACGGACAAGGACAAATAAAGGAATGACGACACCATACTACCTGACAACCCCGATCTATTATGTAAATGCCAGCCCCCATCTGGGGCATGCCTATACGACGATTGTGGCCGACGTGGCCCGCCGTTTTCAGGCAATGTGCGGAAAGGATGCCTTTCTGCTAACCGGCACGGATGAACACGGGGACAAGATCATGAAGGCCGCCGAAACGCAAGGCGTTTCGCCCAAGGCCTATGCGGACACCATCAGCGACCAGTTCAAGGCCCTGTGGCCGGATCTGAACATTCGCTACAACCATTTTATCCGCACCACCGACGATGCCCACAAAGCGGTGGTGAAACAGCTTTTGCAAACCATTTATGACGCCGGTGACATCTATTTCAGCGAGTATGAGGGGCTGTACTGTTACGGCTGTGAGCGGTTTTATACGGAGCGGGAGCTTGTGGACGGCCTTTGTCCGGATCATGAAACGCCGCCGGAATCCATAAAAGAAGCGAACTATTTTTTCAGGATGAGTAAATATCAGCAATGGCTCATCGACCATATAACCGCTAATCCCGATTTTATCCGTCCCGAGGGGTACAGGAACGAGATTTTATCCTTTCTGAAAGAGCCCCTTGACGACCTGTGCATTTCCAGGCCCAAGTCCCGGCTGGACTGGGGGATTACCCTTCCGTTTGATGCCGATTACGTGACGTATGTGTGGTTCGATGCCCTGACCAATTATATCTCCGCCCTGGGCTATCCCGACGGCGAGGCTTACAAAAAATACTGGCCCGTTGCCCAGCACGTGGTGGCAAAGGATATTATCAAGCCCCACGGCATTTTCTGGCCCATAATGCTCAAGGCGGCCGGCATACCGCTTTACAGGCACCTTAATGTGCACGGCTTCTGGCGGGTGGAGCAAAGCAAGATGTCCAAAAGCCTGGGCAATGTGGTCAGCCCCCTGGCCCTGAAGGAGGTCTACGGGGTGGATGCGTTCCGGTACTTTCTCTGCCGGGAAATGTCCTTCGGGCTGGATGCCAGCTTTTCCGAGGATGCGCTGGTGGATCGGATCAACGCCGACCTGGCCAACGATATCGGCAACCTGATGTCACGGGTGCTGTCCATGGCAAAGAAATACTTCGAGGCCCGGGTTCCGGACGCCGATACCGCGGTTGTGCCGCCGGACGCGGCGGATCTTCAGGCCCTGGCAGCCGCCACTGTGGCAGCGTATGAAACGCACATGGATGTGTTTCATTTTTCAAAGGCGCTGGCCGCCACATGGGATTTTATCAGTGCCATGAACAAGTTTGTGGACCACACGGCCCCGTGGTCCCTGGCCAAGGTGCCTGACAGCCGGCCGGCCCTTGAGGCGGTGATTTATTCGCTGCTGGAGGGGCTCCGCGTGACGGCCGGGCTCATCTATCCGGTAATGCCGGAGACCGCGGCCATCATGATGGAAAAGCTCGGTCTCAGCAGGGATGAAGCCGTTTTTGATCTGGAAGCACTGAAACAATGGGGTATACTGAAGACCGGAACGCCGCTGGCCTCGTCAGCAGCCCTTTTCCCGCGGGTGGAAAAACAAAATTCCCCGCAAGCCGGGGAACAGCCCCCGCAAGCCGAGCGGCCACCACTTTCCCTTCAGCCGGAAATCGACATCGAGACCTTTGCTGGCCTGGACCTGCGGGTGGGCAGGGTCATGCAGGCGGAAAAGATTCCAAAGTCCAAAAAGCTGCTGAAGCTGAAAGTGGATATCGGCGAGGTGCGGACCGTTGTGGCGGGAATTGCGGAACATTATACGCCGGAATCCCTGGTGGGAAAGCAGGTGGTGGTGGTGGCCAACCTCAAGCCGGCCAAGCTTATGGGCGTCACTTCCCACGGCATGGTGCTGGCCGCCGTGGATGAGAGCGGTACGGTGGTGGCCACTACGGACAGGGATGTTACGCCCGGCACACGGGTAAAATAAAGGCGGTAATAAGTACAATACAATATGCAATCACAAGGGGGAGACCATGCCCGGATTCGAAGTATTTGACGACAATGAACGAAAAGAGGTTAATGACGTACTGGAAACCGGCGTTCTTTTTCGTTATGGATTTGAGCCTGCCCGCAACTACCACTGGAAGGCAAAAACCTTTGAAACGGAGCTCTGCCAGCGGACCGGTGCGGCCCACAGCCATTTGTGCTCAAGCGGCACCGCGGCGCTGTCCATCGCGCTTGCCGCCTGCGGGGTGGGCGCCGGTGATGAGGTGGTGGTGCCACCGTTTACCTTTATTGCCACCGTGGAGGCCGTGTTGAACGCGGGGGCGGTACCGGTGTTTGCGGATATTGACAAGACCCTGTGTCTGGACCCCGGCGCCGTGGAATCCGTGCTTACATCCCGTACCCGGGCGGTGATACCCGTTCACATGTGCGGCAGCATGGCCCGTATCGACGAGCTGCAGGCCCTGTGTAAAGAAAAGAATCTTGTAATGATTGAAGATGCCTGCCAGTCCATCGGCGGCACGTTTGAGGGTACTCACCTGGGCCGCTTCGGCGACGCGGGATGTTTTTCCTTTGACCCGGTGAAGACCATCACCTGCGGCGAAGGCGGCGCGGTGATTACTGACAGCCGTGACATTTACGTGAAGGCCGACGCCTTTGCCGATCATGGCCATGACCATATCGGGTCTGACCGGGGCGCCGAGGATCACATTATTATGGGAAGCAATTACCGCATCAGCGAATTGAACGCCGCGGTGGGGGTGGCCCAGCTCAGGAAGCTGGATGATATTCTCGCCACCCAGCGCCGGCATAAAAAGGCCATAAAAGATGCCCTGGCCGAAATAGATGGGGTCTTTCTCCGGGAGATACCCGATGAAGCCGGTGATACGGCGACCTTCTTGTCTTTCTTTTTGTCTGATGAGCAGGCTGCGAGAAAGACGGTTGCCGATCTTTGCGCCGCCGGCGTGGACGGCTGCTTCTACTGGTATGACAACAACTGGCATTATATCCGCCGGTGGGACCACCTGAAAGAGCGGCGGGCGGCCGCCACCCTGCCGGCCCAGCTGGCCGATAACCTGCGGGACTACAGCAAGACGGACCTGCCGCAGTCCGATGAGATCATGAGCCGGTGTGTCTCCATGCAGATCAAGCTCTCATGGAGCGAGTCGGACCTGGCGGATCGGATCGGTGCTATCCGGTCGGTTTTCACAAACAGATGATGGAATTCTTACATAAACGCATGACTGGTGTATTAAAACATGAACCGCTTTACAAACGGGAGCCGATATGTTCAGAAACTTTCGAATGATTTCCAATGTGGTGTTCGGAAGGGGGTGCTTTGATCAGCTGGCCGATATTCTTGCCGAAAAGCGTAGCAATACCTTTATGGTCTTTCTGGTGGATGATGTTTTTCAAGGCAATGCCCTGAGTACCCGGGTGCCGGTTAAGGACAACGACCGGTTGATGTTTGTCAATGTGGGCCATGAGCCCAAAACAGCTTATGTGGACAAGCTGGTGGCGGAAATCAAGGAATATGCGGCCGGCAGCCTTCCGGATGGGGTTGTCGGCATCGGCGGCGGCAGCACCATGGACCTGGCCAAGGCGGTTTCCCTTCTGCTTACCAACCCCGGCTCGGCAGCGGATTATCAGGGGTGGGACCTGATCCATAACCCTGCGGTGTATCATGTGGGCATTCCCACCTTATCCGGAACCGGCGCCGAGGTTTCGCGAACCACGGTATTGACCGGGCCGGAAAAGAAGCTCGGCATCAATTCCGATCACACGGTGTTTGACCAGGTAGTGCTGGATCCGGAACTGATCGCCGGGGTTCCCACCGACCAGTGGTTTTACACGGGCATGGATTGTTATATCCATTGCGTGGAGTCCTTGCGCGGCACCTACCTGAACGCGTTCAGCTGTGCCTATGGCGAAAAGGCCTTGGGTCTGTGCCGGGAGGTTTTTCTAACCGACGATCCGGAAAGCCCGGAAAGTGATGACAAGCTGATGATGGCCTCTTTTTTCGGGGGGATGAGCATCGCCTATTCCCAGGT
The DNA here is from genome assembly GCA_034189225.1 of Thermodesulfobacteriota bacterium. Lineage (GTDB taxonomy): Bacteria > Desulfobacterota > Desulfobacteria > Desulfobacterales > Desulfosudaceae > JAXHTY01. Next base: position 8,007 of record JAXHVL010000065.1, on the reverse strand, counting down.
GGGGGTCTGCCATGCCATGTCCTATGGACTGGCCTTTGTTCTCGGCGTGCATCACGGCATCGGCAACAGCATCGTGTTCGATTACCTTGACGACTTTTATCCCGAGGGCGTGGCCGAATTCCGGGAAATGATGAAAAAGCATGATATTCAGCTGCCGCGGAACCTCACCGCTGACATCAGCGACGCGGACCTGGACACCATGACCCGGGTGGCGTCGGGACTGGATCCGCTCTGGGAAAACGCCCTGGGGGAAAACTGGCGGGAGATTATGCCGCCTGAGCGCATCCGGGCGTTGTACAAGAAAATGTAGTTAGTGCCCATCCATAAATTGCTATTTTGCCCGATTTCTGCGTCAGGCTCAAATTTTAATCCTCAAAATACGCTAAGTATTCCTCCGGTTAAAATTTTCGCCTTCCTTGAACTCGACCAAAATATCTAATTTCTGGACGGACACTGGTCAATAAACTGAGAAAACAAGTTCCTTGATATTGGACTTCCAAGGAACTTAACGTGGTAATTCATTTAAAACCAAAGCATCTTTTTTAACCACGGAATACACGGAAGAACACGGAAGGAACCATTTTGCTCCCCTTTTCCGTGCCCTTTCCGTGTATTCCGTGGTTAATCAAACGGCAGTCGATTATGATCACGAAAAGGAAGAAGAGGCGAAGCAATCTTTCGATTACGCCATAATAAGTTACTTTCTGCAAAAACACCGCGGCGGGGTTGGACGCTTTTTACGAAGCCGTCGAATAAAGGGGATATGACATGTGTGGCATTGTAGGAATAGTTCCGGTCAACCGCTCATCAACCGACCGGGGCCAGGTGGGTATAACGGAAATTGAACGGCTGGTGGCCGAAATCGAGCGCCGGTCATATCATCAGTGCCTTTCGGACGGGGTCTGCATCCGTGACGAATATCTGGGCGGCGAAACCGCGGTTCGTGAACTGGCGGCTCATGCCTGTGCCCTGAAATCGGACACCTCGTTTTTTTATATCTATGGCCATTCCGATATTTATAATTCGTTGCAAGGGGTATCTGCCAGGTTGAAAGCCGCGGCCGACCGGGAGGTCGATACCCTGGACGAGGCGATCGGCCTGATTGACGCGGAAACCGCCGATATACTCCGCCAGCGGTTGGAATCGGTAAAGGACATCTGGTGGTGCCTGGAAACGGAAGTATGCGCGAATATCGTCCGCGTGAATGCGCTGACCACAAGCGATAAAAGCCTGCCGCCGGCATCTGTTTCGCTGTTGAAAAAAATCAACGCGGTTTTCAACAGCCTGGACCGTCTGGAGGTACGGGGGCGGGATTCCGCCGGTATTTCCGTCATTATTAACCTGACGCCGGAGGTGTATGAGCGTTTTGAAGCGGCCGTCCGCGAAGCCGGTTTGGGCCCGGGTCTGGATGCGCGCAGTGGGGGGGATGTCCTGATCAACAACGCCGTATCCTGCTGTAAACAGGCCAATGGTCATGTTTCCATGGCCTTTGTGTACAAGTACGCCGCTGAAATCGGCAGTTTGGGGGATAATATCCGGTTTCTGCGCAGCCAGATCACCAGTGACCGGATCTTTCAGCATCTGCTGGCGGTGCCCCATGCGGCCTGCACCATTTCTGCCCATACCCGTTGGGCCTCGGTGGGAACAATTTCGGAAGCCAATTGTCACCCACTTGACAATAAAATTGTCGGCGGGGGCAGTAATGACGGATTTTCAACCGGCGGTGCCGGTGCGCCGATCATTCATGTGTGCCTCAATGGCGATATCGACAACTACCAGGACCTCAAGGCCGAGCATGACGCCGGCAAAGAGCAGATACCGGCCCCCATAACCACGGACACCAAGATCATCCCCCTGCGCATTCAGAAATATCTCAATGACGGCAATGACGTCGAGACGGCGTTCCGACTGGCGGTTTCGGATTTCACCGGGGCCCATGCCATTTCCATGCACACCGATCTTGCGCCGGGAAAGATTTTTTTCGCCCAAAAAGGAAGCGGCCAGGCCCTGTTTGTGGGCATGGCCCCGGATCACTACATCGTGGCATCGGAGCTGTACGGCGTGGTGGAAGAAACCGCCCGGTTTGTGAAGATGAATGCCGGCAGCCGGGGTGGAGACGCGGATACCCCGGGGCAGATTGTCATTCTCGACCAGCAGGGCGGTGGGCTTGATGGCATCAAAGCCATGTACTACGATGGTTCGCCGGCCGTTTTCCAAGACCGGGATATCAAAACCACTGCCATCACCTCCAGGGATGTGGACCGGCAGGGGTTTGCCCATTATTTTTTAAAAGAGATATCCGAGGCCCCGGTTTCCATTGAAAATACCCTCTATAACCGTTGGAAAATAAAAGACGGCGAAAAGAGTCATTATGAAATTATGCTGGGCGAGGATGTTATTTCCCCGGAGTTGTCGGGTGCGCTGAACCAGGATGCGATCCGGCGGATTTTCTTTATCGGCCAGGGCACCGCCGGGGTTGCTGCCCTGGCATGTGCCGGAACGCTGAATTATTATTTTTCCGACCCGCAGATTCATGTTTGTGCCCTTAAAGCCTCAGAGTTGAGCGGGTTTACACTGGAAGAAGATGCCGGCGGTAACAGCATGAAAGACACCCTGGTGGTGGCCATCAGTCAGTCCGGCACCACCACGGACACCAACCGCACGCTTGATATGGTGCGGAAATATGGCGCTCATACTATTGCCATCGTCAACCGGCGGGATTCGGACATCACCTTCAAGGTTGACGGGGTGCTTTACACAAGTACGGGCCGGGATATTGAAATGTCGGTGGCCTCCACAAAGGCCTTTTATTCCCAGGTGGTGGCGGGCGCCCTGCTCGGTCTGTACCTGGCCGAACGCCGGGGCACCATCGATTCGGCGTTTGTGACCAGCGAGATCAAACAGATGCTCCGGCTGCCCTCGTGCCTGAAAAAAATTTTTGAAAACCGGGACAAGATCATGCGGAGCGCCCGCCGGCTTTCCTCCACCAAGACTTACTGGGCGGCAGTTGGCAGCGGTCCCAACAAGGCGGCGGCCGACGAGATCCGGATCAAGCTCAGCGAGCTTTGCTACAAAACCATTTCATCGGATTTTGTGGAGGACAAGAAACACATCGATCTTTCCGCCGAGCCGCTGATTATCGTCTGTGCGGCGGGCTCCCGTGTTGGCGTGCTGGATGATATCATCAAGGATACCGCGATTTTCCGTGCTCATAAGGCCGCACCGGTGATTATTGCCGATGAAGGGGAATACCGCTTCAATCCCCATGCCGAAGATGTCATTCACGTGCCCCAGGTGGCCGAGCATTTCGGGCCCATCGTTAACACCTTTGCCGGTCATTTGTGGGGATATTACGCGGCCCTTGCCATCAACGAAGGGTCCCGGCTGCTCCATGAATTCCGTGAATCGCTGCGCCGGGAGATTGACGACTATACCCGGCAGGGCCTGGATGTGTTCGAAATTGTGCTGGAGAAAGGGTTCAAGGAAAAGATCGCCGAATTTTACAGCCGGTTCCGGGAAAAACGCAACGACCCGGAACTGCCGGCATATATTTGCCTTGCCTCTGACTTGGCCCTGCTGCTGAAATATCTTTCCGGTCGCCTGCCCCTGTCCGATTTTAAACTGGATTTCGGTAAAAAGGGGACCGCCCCGAATATCCTCGATGTTCTGTTTACCTTTCTCGGCGAATCCATCAATCAGATGGCCCGGCCCGTGGATGCTATCAAGCATCAGGCCAAAACCGTTACCGTGGGGACAAGCCGGATCAAGGAGACCATGGAAGGCATTCTGTTTGATACCCTGGCGTCCTTCGGCATGGATATCAACCAGCTTTCCAACAGCAACATCGTGGTACTGAAAAATGTTCAGAAAATCGTATCGGAAATCAAGGGCGCGATCCTTTATGAAATTGATAATCTCAATATTCTCGGCGAGCCCACCGACGATACCACCATCCATATTGTGGAAAAACAGGGGGTGCTGGCGCCCATCGCTTCACGGGTGGAAACCGACAACCGGCTGAAGGGAACGAAAAAGATTATTGCCCGGGAGGGTAATGTCTACATCGGCAAGGGACGAAAAGACGAGCGTCACATTATCGTCATTCCGGTGCTTTCCTCATCGCCGGCCAAGGGTGGGGTGATTCGCCACATGCTGCTGTTGAATATCGGCTTCAGGCAAAACGCTTCTTTGTATGACAAGAAAAAAGCACTGGGCGGCAAGTGCGAGCGCATCAAGAATATCGTTCAGGAAAACAATGTGATATGGTCTGAGGAGTTTATTCAGCTTGTCGATATAAAAGATCTTTTTGGAAAATCAGCCGAAAAGGTTGCCGAAACAATCGTGGAGAAGGTGGAAGAAAAAAATACCGACTGATGTTTCAGTCAGATATAGTCTCCCCGGCTGAACTTGGCATACTCCACATTTGCGGTCAGTGCCGTAGCCCTGGCAATTTTGTTAAGGGATTCATCTATTGCCCCATTGTCCCGGGTCTGCTGAAAAAGTTCGCTGGCGTTTTCTTTCATCGATACGGCAATGGGTTCCAGGTCCTTGAGCGTCTTGTCGCGGTTGGCCAGTCCCTTGGCATAATAATCCATGAGATCGAGCAGGTGTTCGGTCTTCTGTGCCATTGTGGTGTTGAACGCGTTTTCCGTGGGTGCCTGAATGCCCGTGGTGCTGTTAATCGCTGTCGTGCTCTGAGTCTCGATGTTTTGCCGGGCGGAGACCGCTTCCTTTAATGCATCCTGAAACCCGGGCGATGGTTGCCCTGATGACTGTGCTGATGACTGTTTTTCCGGGTTGGCAATTTCCTGAACAATGCCCTTAAGGGAGCCGATATTTGAAATTCCGCTCATAATGTGCCTCGGTGGGTTTGGGGTTGTCTCGTCTTTGTCGGTTTGTTTTGGCGCCGGTTTACTTTATATGGTTAAAAGCAAAAAATATGCCAGGCTTTTATGTCGGGCATAAAAAATTAATATCTGAAAATCAAATACTTATGGCTGGTTTAAAAAAAAGAAAATTGAAAAAGCGGGAAGGGGAAATTTTTACCATTTTCCGGGCTGCCGCTGGGCAACTATGCCCCGGTCATGTCATTGACCATCTTCTGCGCCACTTCTTCCGGCCGGACTTCATAGCGGCCTTCTTCAACCTCTTTTTTCAGCTGCTCAACCCGTTCCTGGCGTTCCTGATCGGTGGCCTCCATCCGGGCTTCTTCAGCAGCTTTTCGGGCGGCCTGAAGTTCCTTTGACTGACCTGAAATCTCCACACGATCGCTTTCCGCTTTTTTGGTTTCTTCAGCAGAAGCCTCGGTTTTTCGGCCCTGGACCCGGCGGTTTTCTTCCGTGGCCTGAGGTCTCTGCTGTTCGTAACCGGCAGCGGCACCCTGTATGTTGGTAATATCAGACATAATCATCCTCTTTCGTCATCTTTTTGACATGTCAGGTTTACACGTTCAGGGCTTGTTGACGTCTTGTCCCTTTGCCAGCTGGATGTCTTTTTCCACGGCCTCTTTGGCCAGCTGTTCCATCCGGTCCAATAAAAAGGAGGTGTCTTCCACGGAAAGGCTTGTCTTGGTTTTGGTGTCTTTGTCAATCACGTTGAAAACAAAGTCCGACGATTTTTCCTGTTTGAACTCAAATTTTTTGCCGGTTTCGCGTTCAAGCTTGTCCATTATATAGCGGTCAACGTTATCGCGCGGGCCACGGCTGGTGATTCTGTTGACGATATCCTTTGCCACCTTATCCATGACAGCCCGGTTTTTGCCCTCCTGAGAAATTTCAATGGTGTCCGGCGTGGGCTTTTCATGCATACCAAGGTCCTTCTGCCGTTGCGCCATCTTGCTCTGGGAGAGCTGCTTGGTGTATATTTTCATCACCTTGTGTATTTGAAACGCTGATAATTCCATAAGCCAATCCCTTCACCATTATTAATCGGCGGCTAGAGAACAAAACTTTAGCAAAAAATCAAAAAAATTATCAATGGCCGTTCAGCCCTGATTTTCTTGAACCTCCGAATGTGCCTTTGTGAAGGGCTAATCTTCTGTTTTTAAGTATAATTTCTGTGACGCAAAGGCGCCGTTGATAAACCGGCTGTGGCTGGTAAATGCGATTTCCGGCAGTTCATCCGATGGAAAGAACGCCACGTCCGAGGCATCGTCGCCGGGTAACAATTCACCTTCATGGGCAGTGATCAGATAGCCGACGATCAGCACGGTGCCATAAACGTCACTGTTGTTGGCCACCACGCCCAGCAACCGGTCGATAGTTCCGCGCAGTCCCGTTTCTTCCTGCAGCTCCCGAAGGGCACATGTTTCCGGGGTTTCCAAAAGCTCCATAAACCCCCCCGGCAGGGCCCAATACCCTTGTTTGGGGGCCACATTCCGTTTTACCAGAAGCAATTGGCCGAAATGATCCACCACCACCACTGCTGTAGCCGGCACCGGATTTTCATATATCGGGATGCGGCATTGCGAACAAAACGACCGAACCCGCCCCTCCCACATTTTTTGTTGGAGCGTGTGGCCGCAGTAGTAACAATAAAGCTTCTGCTGCATCAGGCAGTACCCGGTTTATTAGTCCTCGAAGTCCCCTTCGGGGCCTTTGTTTGAATTAATGGCACCGGCTTTTTCGACAATTTTTTCCTTTGTCCACTCCTTTTCATCCTCGATTTTGCTTCCCAGCGGCCCCGGGTCAGGGGAGCCGGCCTCAAGAATCGCATCCACCGCCAGTGGGGCGGTGTCCCCGGCGTTCAACACATTGACCAGCAGGTTGTAGGTGAAATCCTCTACTCCTTTGGCCATCCTTGCCCTGATGTCGGCGGGCTGGGTAAGCAGTTCGTTTTCAAAGGGCAGATTGAGTTTTTTATAGTTGCCGCCTTTCAGTCCCTGGGATTCGGCGTAGGCCTTCATTCTTTCCCACATAACATCGGTGACGCCTTCATCGCTGCGCTTGACAAAATTTCCGTCGTCATCCATAAAGGCATTTCCGTAGTCATTTACTTCCAGGCCCCAGGAAATCATCTGAAGGGCGGTTGCAACGTTGGCTTTTGTGGTGTTTGTTTCGTTTACAATGCGTCGAAGCCTGTCAGAGCTGTTTCCCGATGTTCCGTGCTGGGCGCCGGAGACTTTGTAAGGTTCAAGGGCCTGATGAATATCCGAGGTGAGTTCAACCTGGATACCCTGATCACTGGCCTCGATGCCGTGAGTGGTGCCGTTGTTCAAGGCGATCCAGTCCGGAAAGATATTGTGGGCGTTCAGTCCCTGAATCAGAAACAGGGCTTCATCTTTGGTGGAAAGTCCTTCCTTTCCTTTAATTTCACCGACTTCTGTTTCCAGGCCGGCCCAGACGGGAACGTACTGATTCAGCTCGATGCTGGCCAGAAGGTTCTGGTCATCGGGCATATGGGAGGCATCGATGGCGATGGAGGTGATGCCGGCATCAAACATGCTTGGAATTTCTGTTCGGGCGTCTTCGATGTCCGCCTCCTTTTTGATGCCATAATGGTCGGCATGGATGACCACCGGAACGGTGATTTCCATTTCATTGCAGAATGCGTCCACCTGGCGCGCCAGATTCCAGTAGTTTACCGCGCAGTAAGGATTGCGACCGCCCTCGGATTTTGCAATTTCAATGATAATGGCGGCGTTGGCCCGTTGGGCCGCGCGAAGCACACCCCGGATGATGAAGCTGTTTCTGCCGTTTGCCGCCATGCAGACGGCCTTTCCCTTGGCCCGCATGGCCCGGTTGATGTATTTTCCGCTGACAATCAAGGCATTGGAACGGGGAAAAAGCTTGGTAATATTCGGGGGACGGCCGATGGTAAGTGCTTTTTCAAAGTTTTTCAGGTATGTCTCGTCTTGCATAGTATGCACCTCCCTCTTTTTTTAGAATGTTTCCATCCATAAATGGCCTTTTTCCGCAATATCTGCGTCAAACTGCGGAGTTGCTTGTGCGGCGTACATCTAGTACGCCTCCGCGCAACTCCTTGTTTTCCTTGATCTTGCTAAAAAAT
>JAXHVL010000064.1:0-9924 GCA_034189225.1 Thermodesulfobacteriota bacterium | reverse complement strand
TGGTCTCGTAAAAAGTCAATTTTGGGACGGCAAAGTAAAAAGTTCAAGATACGGCGCAGCCCTATCACTCCCGAGGAATGAGGCGTACTTGGCGTACGCCGCAGTGACGAGGGATGCAGCGGAACGCAGATATTGGACTTTTTACGAAGCCGTCAAAGAAAAGTATGCAAAAGAAAGGGCGCCCCTGCTCGGCTGCGCTGCAAGGGGCTGGGCACGTGGTGCTGTTCAGTTGTTTCGGCAAACTGAAAAACCTGGCAATAAACTGAAAAATTGAATAAAGGAGTAAAATTGAAATTTCTGTTTCTGGAATCGTTTTACAGCGGCTCTCACGCCCTGTTTGCAGACGGGCTGAAAGAGGCCGTATATCATGACATCGACCTGATGACCATGCCGGGCGAAAACTGGCGATGGCGCATGCTGGGCGCCGCCCTGTATTTTGCCGAACGCATGCCAGACCTGTCCGGTTATGACGGCTTAATCGCCACTGATCTGCTGAACCTCCCGGACCTGATGGCCCGGATGCTGCCAAACAGGCCACCCGTAATGGCGTATTTCCACGAAAACCAACTCACTTATCCCCAGCCGCCCGGCGACAAAAAGGTCACTCAGACCGGCACCATCAACATCGCCACAGCCCTGGCCGCCGACCGTGTGGCTTTTAACTCCCGCTTCCACATGGACGCCTTTATTGAAGCAGCCGGCAAATTCCTGGATAAGATGCCGGACTGCCGGCCCGGCCGCATTCAGGAAACTATCCAAAAGAAAGCCCTGGTGCTCTATCCCGGGGTTGAACCTTCACCGGTGCAGGCGACCCTCCCCAAAAACAGCCATGGACCGCCCCTGATTATCTGGAATCACCGGTGGGCCTATGATAAAAATTACGAAGCATTTTTCGACGCTCTCGACGCAGTGGCCGCCCAGGGCCTGAACTTCCGGCTGGCCCTGTTGGGAGAAAATTTCGGCCGCGTTCCCCAGCCCTTTGAAGATGCTAAAAACCGGTTCGCGGACCGGATCGTGCAGTCCGGATATGTCAAATCCCGGCGGCAATACAGACAATGGCTCAGCCATGGCGACATCGTGATCAGCACCACAAATCAGGAAAACTTCGGCATTGCCGTCATCGAGGCGGTCCTGAGCGGATGTATTCCCCTGGTGCCGGCCCGGCTCTCTTATCCTGAAATCATCCCGTCTGCATTTCATGACCAATGCCTCTATACCGATCCCCGGGATCTGATTGACAAGCTTGGCCGACTGATCAGCGCCCCCGACAAACGCCGGTGCATGGCAGGTCCCCTAAAGGATGCAATGCAATCCTTTTTATGGAAAAACCGGGTCAGCGACTTCGACGAGATACTGGAAACACTTGCAAAACAACAGCCTGCTGGCATATAGGAACGATTAATTGACGGCATACGGGCTTGGGGCAGATAACGGGGTGAACTTTAAAAATCAGATTTTACAGACACGATCATACATCCGCCCGGCAGATGCGGTCCCGTCCCTCTTTCTTGGCCCGGTATAATGCCCTGTCCGCACGTTTCAGCAGTTCGTCCGATGTATCGTCCAGGGTCGGCGTCATCTGGGCAACGCCCATGCTGACGGTAACAATATCCGCCACTTCAGAGTCGTCATGGGGAATCCGCAGACCGTGAATATAATCCTGAATTTTCCGCGCCACATAAATGGCCTGCCCCATGTTGGTATTTGCCAGCAACACAAGAAACTCCTCGCCCCCATAACGGGCGCATGCATCGCCCGGCCGGTGAACATTTTCCGTAATCGCCATGGCGATTTTCATAAGGCACTGATCGCCGGCCTGGTGGCCGTAGTTGTCGTTATATCGTTTGAAAAAATCGATATCAATGAAAATAAGAGAAACGGGAAAATGTTCGCGCACGGCAATCCGCCATTCAGATCCGAAGTGAGCATCAAAATGACGGCGATTGAACAGACCGGTCAAGGGATCTGAAATAGCCAGCGCCTCCAGCTGGCTGTTGAGCTTGTCCATTTTTTCGGCGTCGATCCGCATCTTTAAAGACCGCAGATACTCACGGCGCAGCTCCTGCTCGATCCGGTAATTGCCCAGCAGCACAAGAAAATTGGTGCCGAACAGAATAAACCCGATATTGAGCATGACCGGCCCGGCCATCGGCGTGAGCATCGGCAGGGTGATAAGGTACAACACAAACAACGACCAGCACAGTGTGAAGGTATGCCAGAACGGCAGCCGGATAACAATGGCCGCAAACAGGATAACCAGAATCACACCACCATAGTAATGCTGGACATGAGGGCTGTTGCTGATCACCATCAGAGAAAGCAGAGAGGCGCCGCCGAGAAAAAATAAAACCGTCAGGATATAGGCGATATACCGCCTGAATACCCGCAGCCTGGCCAGCAGCATCACGAGCATCATAACCGGGGTGGCCAGCCCGAGCCGAACCCCCCACGCCACCAGGTAAACATCCGGTAGCATGATATAATCGGCAATCATAAAAAGGTCGAACAGAAAAATGGCGATCCAGCCCAGCATGATATAGCCGCGGAACCGCTGCTGAATGGCTTCCCTGACGTATTTTTTTTCCAGATTCGGAGGAAATTTTTTAAACGGGGAGACAAGCGCTTTTTCCACCGCCGATTCAAGCGCCTCTTTTTCACCATCCGTATGTTCAAAATGTTCGAATTTATAATGCAATTACTCTTTCCCCGCGCGTGATGTCAGTGCACATGTCCGCGAAAAGGCCTCGGCAATATGGGAAGAATACACCATGATCTGTTTCAACAGATCCAGCAGCTCCATATGGACCTCGTGGGTGGCCATTGATTCTTCCTTCTGATGCCGGACGCGGTCGAGATGCTTCAACCGGTACTGGGACTCCAGGTCCAGGTATGTGCGCTCCTGGCCCATGATGCGACACGATTGCTGCTGATTGGTCTCGGAAAACGCCTGCTTGAGGAGCCGGATATGCCGGCAGACCTTGTCATGATAAATCAGCAGCTCTTCCTTGCCTTCTTCGGAAAAGTCGCTGTCCAGCTCTCGTTTTTTCTCAATGAGCGGAAGGATATTCCGGTGAATAATATCGCCGATGCTCTCCATGTCCTTGGCAATGGACATCATGACGAACACTTCATTCACTTCGTTGGCCGAAATATTCTGCCGCAGCACCCGGTTCAGATAATCCCCGATTTTTTCTTCCAGAAAATCGATTTTCTCCTCCCGCATATCCAGCCCCTCAAAAATTGTCAGCTCCGGAAATATCTCGTCCCGCTTAGGAATTTCCTTTTTAAGGAGCCTGGCCTCATCCCGCTCGGCTACATCCTTCGCCACCAGCCGCTCATCGGACATGAACGGAATGATCACCGCCCGCAGCATCCGTTCCAGCAGCTTGGCCATGCGGGCCAGTTCGGCCCGGGCAAGCCCGATCGCCACTTCCGGGGTTTCGATACAGCTGTCGTCAAGATACCAGGTACGGATATCACGCGTGATCTGCACTCCTTTTTGTTCAGGCAGTAGTTTTTGAATCAGTCTGGCGAACAAATTGGTAAATGGCAGAAAAACCAGGGCCATGCTCACATTGAAAATGGTATGGGCATTGGCTATCTGGCGCCCCATGTCCGCGCTGATATGCTGGGCGATGTCCCGGATGAGGGTTGCAAACGCCGGAATCCAGAAAATAAACAGCAGAACCCCGGTCACCTTGAACACCACATGGGCCAGGGCCACCCGTTTTGCCTCCCGTGACATTCCGAGACTGGCGAACCCCGCCGTGATGCAGGTTCCGATGTTGGCGCCGAACACCATGGGAATTCCCGCCTCCAGGGTAATGAGCCCCTGCTGGGAAAGCACGATCACAATACCGGTAAACGCGCTGCTGCTCTGAATCAGCGCGGTGAACAGCATCCCTACCAGCAGGCCCATGAGCGGGTGTTCCAGGCCATAGAGCAACTGAATAAAGCCTTCATAGGCCCGCAGCGGCGCCATGGCATCGCTCATCAGTTTCATGCCGTAAAACAGCAGGCCGAAGCCCAGAATAATGTCGCCGATAGTGACCATGGTGCGGCGCCTGGCGAACATGCGCAGGCAGAAGCCGCCGGCCACCATTAACAATGCCGAATCCGTAAGCTTGAAGGCGATCAGCTGGGCGGTAATGGTCGTACCGATATCCGCCCCCAGAATCACGCCCAGGGATTGGGCAAAGGACATCAGGCCCGCCTGCACAAAACTCACCAGAATAACGGTGGTGGCGCTGCTTGACTGAATCACCGTCGTTACGAACGCACCGGCGAACAGCGCGATCACCCGGTTCCGGGTCAGGGCCGCCAGAATATTCCGCATCTGGTTGCCGGCGGCCTTTTTCAGCCCCTCGCTCATCTTTTCAAGCCCGTAAAGGAACAGGGCCAGCCCCCCCAGCATGCCCACCACCAGAAAGAACCAGGAAATATCCTCCGTACTGGCGAGGGCGGCCTCCTGCACTGCCGCAACTGCTTCAACGGCGGCTAGCAGCATAACAACTGCAACCACTATGCTGGTAGTACGGGATATTTTAAAAACATTTACCATGAGCGGTTTCATTGGTTTCAGGTTTTAGGTTTTAGGGGTTAGCTGTTAGCTGTTGGCCCTCTGGTTGCCACGCTCCTGCGTGAGAACCGATAAAATGCCGCACCCTTCCAAGGAACTTAATCTGCCAATTTACTGTAAACATATCAATTTTATTCAATTTTTCAGTTTATTGCCAGTTTTTTCAGTTTGCCGAAACAACTGAACAGCAACACGTGCCCCGCCCCTTGCAGCGCAGCCGAGCAGGGGCGGTTTTTTGGGAAGACGCGGGCAGACTGCCTGAGCCCCGATCATTATAACCATGAAGAGCATGAAGCTGAAATTATAATCACTTCTTTTATATCTTCATGTTCTTGATGCGCTTCATGGTCAAAAATACCAATGCCACACCGCCTGCACATCGGTTTTGTCCCATTCCCGGGTTTTGGACCAGGTCAGCTCCACGGACACCTGATGATTATTCGCAATCCGGAAATTGTTCACCATGCCGGCCTCGTGGGCCTGGTGATCGTCACCGGCAAAAAACCATTTGGGATTGGCATAAGCGTGCAGCTTCCAGAACGGGGTCAGCGCCTTGATGATCCCAAGGGTCGCGCCCCCGCCCAGGGCGTAACTTTCTTCCAGGGCGCCCGTCATATCCAGCTCCCCCTCGATCATGGCATAGGACAGCCCCCAGACGGTGGATTCCACGGCAACACCGGTGCCGGTATTCAAACGGTAATACAGCGACGCATCCCCGTTATCCATAAGTTTCCGATGAAAACCCGTGTCAAATTTCCAGGAAAGCGGCTTGAAGAAGGCGTCCCTTGCCGACACGGAAACAATATCAATAATATCAAGCTGATGCAATCGAAATGAACCCTGTTCCGGATAATACCGCAGGCGTGCATCGCCGAATTCGATTTTCGCTCCCTGGTTGGACATGTAATCCATATCCACCAGATCGGTAAATGCCGGCCGGTACCGCATCTCAAAAAACCCGTCGCCCTCGTGTACGCCCCCGCCGACACTGATCCTGTTAAAGGCATGGCCACTCACCGGATCGGCCGGTTCCTCGATCTCCCGGTCATAGTCAACGGCTTCCCGCTGCAAGGTGCTCCTGGCCTTTAACGCTGCCAGAAACCGCTGCCGGTAAACCGTTTTCTCCAGCTCCCGTTTCACATAAAGATACTGCAGCTGATCGCTGACCAGATCCAGTATCCGGATCTTGGAATCCGCCGGCATCTCAGTGTTCAGGACCGCGTCAGGGGACTTCTCGCCCTCAATCACCGAAAGCGCTGTATCCACCGCTGCCGGGTCCAGCGCCTCAATTTTGTGTCGAATCCGCGATGCCTTTGAGGGCCGGTATGTTTTCGATTCAATAAGCCCCTGGTCGCGCATCGCCCTGACCGTATCGGCCGGCAGCACCCAGAGCCCCTGAAACGGCTGCACCAGATCAAGCGACGGCCGGGCCGCCTCCAGCAGATAAAGCAGATTATAGGAACAATTCTCGTCAAAAAAGAAATAATCCGTGTAAATCCCTTTAAACTCCTTCACATGCCAGATCAGCCGTTGAATCTCTTCCGGTGTAAGGTTCAGCCGGTATTCCCAGATATCCCGCTGATGAATATCACTGTATTCCTCGATCTTCTTGTAATAAGGATCAACCGAATAGTAGCCTTTATAAAGCCCGAAAATACCGTTGATGGCAAAGGAAAGCCCGTTCACATTGTCCGCCCGGGCCGCGTAGTTCACCGCGTAAGCCAGCCGCTTGCTGGAATATTCCGTATTGATGGCAATCAGGGTATGGCCGAACATGGAGGCTGGGTTGTTCATGTAATAGGTGGGAAAGACAAGACTGGCATACCGCGGCACAATGCGGTCGATCTCCTCGCAGACACGGTGATCATACACCGTCATGTCAGCGTCCAGGTTCGATTTCAGCCATTGAAAGCGGGCATAGAACCGGCAGACGAAGGGTGCCGCCGCCGCATCATCCGGCTGAAACAGCGCCCGGATAGTGGCCGCCATCTCGGCCCGGGAGTCGGTATTGCCCTTTGGCGCCAGAAAAAAATCCGGGTCATCCACCTGGCTCTTGACGCCGGACAGTGCTTTTTCATAGTGCAGCAGGATGTGCCAGTATTCACGCGAATGAAGATTCTGCGCAACCGCCGTTTCAACGAGCCGGTCAACATCCCGATACACCGGCCCGGAACGGCAGAACCCGGAACGGACCGGCATCAACAGCGCCATCAGGGATACAATCAGGCCCAAAAAAAGGGACGCATTGCGGCAAAAACCAATGCGCCCCTTTCTTGTAGTTCCTGTCAACGCCGCGTCAGCCGGGTTAGATGGTCTGCATAATCCGGGTGATCTCATTTACGACGTCTTCATTGGTAACCTGCGTGTCGGGATAAATCTGGTTAAAATCTCTCTGCATGGCGGCAAAAAGAGCAGGCCGTTTTTCCTGGGAAACCTCGGCGATTTCCGCCAGTGCATCCAGGGACTCGCCTTCGCCTCTGGCGATATCCACAGCCAGCGTATCCATGTTGTCCGCCACAAACACATTCATCTTCTCGTACTTGGCCGTAAAAGGGTCCCGCCCGCAATCCAGAGTTCCACTTGACATGGCAAAGGTCTGATTGCCGCAGATACCGTTCAGGAAGGTCCCGACGAGCTTCCATACAACGCCCTGCTCTTCGCCGATGGCCATCCCCCCGAGACCGCATCCGCAGTCTTCACGGACGGTGTTTGCCGATGCAACGCTTACCAT
Organism: Thermodesulfobacteriota bacterium; assembly: GCA_034189225.1. GTDB lineage: Bacteria > Desulfobacterota > Desulfobacteria > Desulfobacterales > Desulfosudaceae > JAXHTY01. Next base: position 2,614 of record JAXHVL010000064.1, on the reverse strand, counting down.
GCTGACAATCAGCATACAGGCCAGGATTGAAACAATGATCTTTTTCATACGACCTCCTCCTTAACTGAATTTAGGGTTTAATGATGAACAATCCATACGGATATGGATAGTGCCCATCCATAAATTGCTATTTTGCCCGATTTCTGCGTCAGGCTCAAATTTTAATCCTCAAAATACGCAAAGTATTCCTCCGGTTAAAATTTTCGCTTGAACTGGCCCAAAATATCTAATTTCTGGACGGACACTAGATAAAAACAACTGGCTGGCAATTGCTTCTTAAAATTTGATTTTTTTACCATACCGGTTTTCCCGGCGGATGTCAATCACAAAACCGCCAAAAAATCGCTTAAAATATTTTCCCCAGCCCGGCTTTACATCATTATCATTGCATATCCGATAATCTTGATGCGCGCTCCCGCGGGGGGAGCGACTCAAATATGTGATCAGGAATATGGATGATAAGGCGTGTGATGTTCTCAGGGCCATGGCCTTTGCTGATGCGGCTTCGGTCCTCATCAAAATTCCAGTCAAGAATGTAATGGCAACTGTTTTCGATGGTCCAATGGCCCCGGTTGGTGGCGAGTATTTTTTGAGGATTGGCCTGATCCGGTGTCCGACTGTCGATGCCATAGGCGATTTCACGGGAGATTTTGCCGGTTTTTGAAGAACAGCTTAACATCATCCAGGAATTGAGACTGGTTGCCTTTAACGGTAAAATGATAATGCCCGTTTCGTTTAATGATATAATGGGCGATGCGGCGTTGGGTTAACAATGCGTCGGTGGTGATGGTTTTGCCGTCAATAGCCAGGCTTTCATCCTGTTGGCGGCCTTGTAAATGGTCCCGTGAAAGCGCTGTGGGGCCACAAAGGTTTCTAAGAGAAGCACCGGATGTCCGAAACGCGCTTGCCAATCGTCAACGATCCGTTTCTCGCATAACGACAGAATGCGCGAGGCGAGGTTGGGCAGATGCCAGCCCGGCAGGATCAGAAACCGGCTGTTGTTGGTCAGCCATTTCAGCCGGTCGTATTGATGGCGGAAGCTCCACCCGATCCAACGGTCACGCGGGGAACATTTCAGGGCGGCGGCGGAGAAACTGAGGACGGCGATCCATTGATCACGAAAAGTGGCGACATACCAGATGGTTTCGCTTATTTTTGGCAGGGACTTGAGGTAGTGATGCGCATGCATCAACTTCTGAAAGCGCTCTTCTTCCGTTGAAAGAACGGGTCGGACGATAACTTCGTGCAAGTTGAACATCGGCAAAATTCCCGTATGAGTTAACGTTCACGCTACGTATATCTCATCTTGGAACCGATGTTCAGAATTATTTTCAACTATTCGATAATATGTCGCTTGCAGAATAGAATAAATTCGCCCTGGTTGATGTTTGGAAATATCTTGCAAGACAATGTCATAGATGGTAGATTTACTACCAAGAATACGGCTGATCGCTTCAAGTTCTTTGGCTTGCGGATGATCCATTTCTTGGGGCATGAAAGGTATTTGTTTTTGTCTTTTTTTGCGCCTTTTGTGTTTGGCTCCTTTCAACTTTTCGTAGTGATATTGAATGGTTGATGACTTTTTACATACTACGCTAAGTAGAAAAAGTCAACCACAAAATGCGCTTTTTTATTTTTTTCAAGTAGTTATTCCCGTGGATGGACACTCATTAAGGGCGTAGAAGCCAATCAATAAAATACATACCAACAAAAAAGGGATTACCATGCAGCACAATACAATTACACCAAGCGAGCAGGAACGGTTCATTCTGACAAAAATCAGAACGTTGCCGCCGGAGAAAATCGCCGCTGTAGCGGATTTTGTGGATTTCATCAGTCATAAAGACCAGGAACGGCAACTGCTCCAGGCCGCCGATAAAATGGCGGAAGAAACGTTCAAAAAGGTCTGGGATAATCCTGAGGACGACGCATATGACCGATTATAAATTCGGGGATATTGTGCTGGTGCCGTTTCCGTTCACCGACCAGACCACCACCAAAAAACGCCCGGCCATAATTGTCAGTTCAAACGCTTACAATCAAAACCGGCCGGATCTCGTCATCATGGCCGTCACCAGCCAAATCCATGGTCCCGGCTATTGGGGCGATGTCCGCATTCAAAACTGGCAGCAGGCCGGTCTTTTAAAACCATCTGTTATTAAACCGATTTTGACCACCGTTGAAAAAGGCCTCATCATAAAAAAGTTGGGCAGCATCGCAGATCCCGACCGTCCCGCCCTGGCTGAAGAACTGCAAAGCATTTTCGGAGAATAACCCCTCATATCCGCTTAACAAACAAGGTAGGTCTCCGTGCTCGGACTCCGTTCTGGCGGGCTTCGCATCCTGCGCGCGGAGCCCGGCTGATTTTATATCTAGTGTCCATCCATAAATGCCGTTTTTTTGACTTCTTTTCCCGGCGCAAAAATGAGCAAAGTTTCAGCACCGCTCATTTATTACTACAAAAACGTTGCGGGTACTCAAAACTAACGTAATTTGTAACTGTTCAGCAAAAAAAATGCATTTGATGTCATTTTTTACTTGACAAGGGTTTTTGGGGGAAATTTGATTTTTCGGGTGAATCTGAAAAGTCTTTTGTGCAGAGGGTTCTGAAAGG
>JAXHVL010000063.1:0-18005 GCA_034189225.1 Thermodesulfobacteriota bacterium | reverse complement strand
TTCCAGGGAACTTATTTTTTTTTGTGGAAGGCTAAAGCCTTCCGCTACATGAATTGAGGCCATTATCGAATCAGGGGATATTACCTCGGTTTGTGTAGCGGAGGTCTTTAGACCTCCATAAGTTACTTCCTGCAAAAACACCGCAGTGGGGTTGGAAGCTTTTTGCGAAGCCGTTAGAATTTGTCGCTTGATATATATCAACCGTAGTGTATTGTAGTATAAAAGGAGGTCATTTCTATGAGAACCGTTCTTTCCTTGAGTCTGCCTGAAAACATGGCAAAAGAGTTAAATGACCTTGCGGGTGAAATGGGCCGCACTAAAAGCGATATCGTAAAGGATTCTTTGAGCCGGTACCTATGGGAAATGAAACTGCGTAAGGCCCAGAATTTACTGTACCCGAAAGCCAAGGCCAGCGGTATTGTTACCGAGGAAGACATGTTGAGAGAAATATCATGAAGGCAGTTGACCGGAGATAATGATTTGCCGGTGCTCAAGGCATATCAGGGTACGCAGATAATCAGTCCACGGGCTTTTGAGCTGCGGTTCAGCGATTGAAGGCAACCGTCTCCGTTTACCGGCCAACGGCCGCCGGGTGATTCATGCCGGTAAATGCCTTCATGTAGGCATGAACATCGCGGGCCAGCGAGTCCAGATCCTCCGCCGTCTCAATGGCCTCGAGTATGGCCGGTATATAGCCCCGCTCGCGGACCCGGTCCATAGTCAAAAAACTGTTGACACCGCTATCAATCCTATTAGGTTATAATACATGAAGGCGATTTTCCATTCTTTCGAATCCCTGAATAAATCAATGCCTGCCGGCAGACCGGTTGTGACCGATCCGGCCCGGCATTGCAATCAATACCGGAAAGAGACAATTTTCCATGCAGCTCACACAGCATCCCGCTCCCGGCACCCATCGGGTGATGTTCCGGGGCGATACGGTTACCTTTTCCCTGGCGTTTTCCGAGCCCCTGTCCGGCGATGCCTGGCTGCGGACCAATATCGGATATGCCGCGGTGGCCAGAAAGAACGTTATCAACGAGGTTGTCCGGGATATCCCATCCCTGGGCACCGAATGGTACGATATCCCCATGACCCGGGTGGATGACAGGCACTGTCGGATCACCCTGCCGCTCACCGAGGTGGGCCATTTCGAGGCCAAGTGCCTGGTCATGCCCTCCGGCGAGCCCCTTCCTCTGTGGCCGGAAGGCGATAATGTGACGATCAATGTGGAGCCGGCGGAAACCTGCTGCGGCAATATTGTCTATAATGCCTTTATCCGCCAGTTCGGCCCAAACAAGGCCGGTAACGCCTGGCCTGACCCGGCGACGGCCTGGTGCATCGACGATCTTGATGAAAAACAATACACCGTGATACCCCCCTCGGGCACCTTTCGGGACCTGATCACTGAACTTGATTTTATCGTTGGCCGGCTGGGATGCCGGATCATTCAACTGCTGCCCATTCATCCCACCCCCACCACTTTTGCCCGCATGGGCCGGTTCGGCAGTCCCTATGCGGCGCTTCGGTTCATGGGCGTGGACCCTTCATTGGCCGTGTTTGATAAAAAAGCCACACCCCTTGAGCAGTTTACCGAGCTGGTGGATGCCGTGCATGCACGCCATGCCCGGCTTATGCTCGACATCGCCATTAACCACACGGGCTGGGCCTCACGTCTGCACGAGATTCACCCGGAATGGCTGGTGCGGGACGACGAGGGGGAGATTCAGGTGCCCGGCGCCTGGGGCATTCAGTGGGAGGATCTCACGAGTCTGGATCATTCCCGGCAGGATCTGTGGCAGTACATCGGGGATGTGTTTCTCACCTGGTGCCGCCGGGGTGTTGACGGATTCCGGTGCGATGCCGGGTATATGATCCCGGCACGGGCCTGGCGGTACATCGTTGCCCGGGTCCGGGAGCAGTTTCCCGACACTCTGTTTTTCCTGGAGGGACTCGGCGGCAAGATATCTGTCACCCGTGATCTGCTGAACCGTTCCAACCTGAACTGGGCTTATTCCGAGCTGTTTCAGAATTATGACCGCGGCCAGATCGAGCATTACCTGCCCACGGCCATGGAAATTTCAGAACAGGACGGTATCATGGTCCATTTTTCCGAAACCCATGACAACAACCGGCTGGCCGCCCGGTCCAAACCTTATGCCCGGATGCGGACGGCCCTGTGCGCCCTGATGTCTCACCAGGGCGGCTTCGGGTTCGCCAACGGCGTGGAGTGGTTTGCCGCGGAAAAAATCGATGTCCATGGGTCGCCTTCACTGAACTGGGGCGCCGAAGACAACCAGGTGGATTACATCCGGCGCCTGAACCTGATCCTCCGGCGGCATCCCGCGTTTTTTGACGACGTCATCCTGGACATGATTCAGACCGGCGCGGGCAACGGCATTGTCATGCTGCGGCGCCATCGGCCCTCCGGAAGCGCCATGCTGGTCGTTGTGAACCTGGACGATGACCGGCAAAATACCGTTTCCTGGGCTTTGCCGGCGGATATGGATGCTGCCGACATGGATGACAGTTATGTGGATCTGCTCACCGGCGAAGAGGTCCGGGTGAAGACGGAGGGCAATATTCAGTCCCGCGATCTGTCGCCGGGGCAGGTTTACTGCCTGACCCGCGACCGGACAGAGCTGGAGTTGTTTAAAAACGTCGGAAATCTGGCGTATCCACCATCCCGGGCGGTGCATCAGCGGGCCCGGGCCAAGGTGCTGGACGTGTTTTCCGTCTTTAACGGAATGAGGGACGTGGCGCATCTGGATGTGGATACTGCGGCGCGGCAGCTCTGTGATAATCCCGGGGCGTTTTGCCGGTCCTGCAATCCCCGCGGCACCGAACCCCGGGTGATATCCTGGCGGTGGCCGGAAGATGTCAGGCGTACCGTGATGGTGCCGCCGGACCACTTTCTGCTGGTAACGGCGGACGCCCATTTCCGGGCGGCCGTTGTGGGACCGGACGAGGCGGCATTCTATGTTATCGCCGCTGAAGACAGCCTGCCCGGCAAAGACAATACCTGGTTTGTCCTTTTTGCACCCTGTGCCGATCCCTCGGCGGTGCGGCATCTGAAACTCCAGATTACCGTTTATGAAGGAAACGGCCTCCGTCATGAAGCAGCGCCGCTGTTGTTTCTGCCCGATGCGGAAAACGCCGTGTTCAAAACGTTTTTCAACCGTCATGAAATTGCCGAAACCACCCACATGGTGCTGGGCACCAATGGGGCCGGCGGAATGCTGCGCGCCAATGCCCTGTGGGGCCGGCTGAAGAGCAAGTATGATGCCCTGCTGGCCGCCAACCTGAATCCCGATTTTCCCGAAGACCGGCAGGTGATGTTGACCCGTTGCAGGGCCTGGATGGTTTACCAGGGTTATTCCCAGGAGATCAGTTTCGACTGCCTGGACACCTTCCGGGTCAGCGGTGGTGCCGGCGTGTGGCGCTACCGGATTCCCACCGGCCAGGGCGGCCGGATCGGGCTGGTCATTCGTGCGGCCATGGTCCCCGGGCAGAACGCCATGATCATGACCTTTTACCGGGAGCCGTCAAACGAGGACGATCGGGCCCTGAACGATGCTGCCGAGGTCCAGCTCATACTGCGGCCGGACATCGAGGACCGGAACTTTCATCACACCACAAAGGCCTATGCCGGTCCCGAACATGCCTGGCCGGCCGCCGTTGAGCCTCAGGCGGACGGATTCGTGTTCGCACCGGACCCGGCCCGGCAGCTGCGGATCACGGTTCCGGAGAGCCGGTATGTGCCGGAGCCCGAGTGGTATTATATGGTGCCGCGCCCCCTGGAGGCGGAGCGGGGCATGGACGATGCGTCGGACCTGTTCAGCCCCGGTTATTTTTCCCTGTTCCTGAGGGGGGGGCAAACCGCCGCTCTTACCGCGACGGTGAATAATGCACCGGTTGGCACGGAGCGTGAAACCACGGCTTCTGCCGTTGACAACGGAGAGGCCTCGGCCGCGCCGTTTGAAAATACCCTGCATGCCAATCTGGCGGCCTACGTGGTGCGCCGGGGGCAATTGAAATCCGTAATCGCCGGGTATCCCTGGTTTCTGGACTGGGGGCGGGATTCGCTGATCGTGGCCAGGGGCCTGGTTGCGGCCGGCATGACGGACACGGCAAAGTCGGTGCTCATGCAGTTCGGCCGGTTCGAAGACGGCGGAACACTTCCGAACATGATCCACGGCGACGATGCCGGAAACCGGGATACCTCGGACGCGCCCTTATGGTTTTTCACGGCTTGTGCGGATATTCTGAAGGCCGAAGAAAGCCGGGATTTTCTGGACGCTGCCTGCGGCGGCCGGACCATTCAAGATATTCTGCTGTCCATCGCCCACGCCTATATCCGCGGCACGGCCAACGGCATTTACGTGGACGCTGCATCGGGGCTCGTTTTCAGTCCGGCCCATTTCACCTGGATGGATACCGATCATCCGGCCGGCACCCCCCGGCAGGGATACTGCATCGAAATACAGGCGCTCTGGCATGCGGCCCTGTCCCTGCTGGTCTCCATTGATCCGGAGAACCGATCGGAATGGGAAGGCCGGGCCAATCAGGTGGAGCAGGCGATTTATGACAGGTTTTTACGGGATGAAGGATATCTGGGAGACTGCATTCATGCCCATCCCGGCGAAAGCGCCCGCAAGGGGGCCTTGGACGACGCCTTGCGGCCCAATCAATTGCTCGCCGTGACGCTCGGGGCGGTGAAAGACCCATCGGTATGCGACGCCATACTGGGTGCATGTGAATGCCTGCTGGTGCCGGGCGCCATCCGGAGCCTGGCTGACCGGCCCGTTACCTGCCCCATTGCGGTGTTTCACAACGGGCAGGCCCTGAACGATCCGTATGCGCCTTACCAGGGCCGGTATGCCGGTGATGAGGATACCTGCCGGAAGCCTGCTTACCATAACGGCACCGCCTGGACATGGATGTTTCCCCTGTATTGCGAGGCCTGGGCGATGGTTTACGGAGACTCCGGCCGTCCCGCCGCCCGGTCCCTGCTGGCATCCTCCATGATGTTGATGGAAGGGGGATGTACAGGGCATCTGCCGGAGATTCTGGACGGGGATGCGCCCCACACGCACCGGGGATGCGACGCCCAGGCCTGGGGGCTCAGCGAGTTTATCCGGGTTTGGGAGATATTGAAATCGTAGCCGGTTTGCGCTTGATTTTAATCTGTATGTGTTTATTATCAGTGTATAGGTCATACAGAGAGATGCAGCGCTTTGCTGCTATTGGACTTCCAAGGAACTTAACATGGTAATTCATTTAAAACCAAAGCATCTTTTTTAACCACGGAATACACGGAAGAGCATGGAAGGAACCATCTTGCTCCCTTTTTCCGTGCCCTTTCCGTGTATTCCGTGGTTAATCAAACGGCAGTCGATTACGATCACGAAAAGGTAGAAGTGGCGAAGCAATCTTTCGATCCCGCCATAATACGTTACTTCCTGCAAAAACACCGCGGCGGTGTTGGAAGCTTTTTACGAAGCCGTCTGAGAGCATAACCGAAACCGGCCCCGCAGGGGTTGGATATTTCAACTTTTTCCAGGAGGGGTCTATGAGTTTGAAAAAACAGTATGTTAAAAAGGATCAGGCCTGCAAGGTAACCTTCCGGGTACCCCGGAAAGCGGCCATGGGTGCAAAATCCATTTCGGTGGTAGGGGATTTCAACAACTGGAGTATCCGGGACAATCCCATGCAGAAGCTCAAAAGCGGTGATTTCAAAACAACCATCAACCTGGAACCAGACCGGCAATACCAGTTCCGTTATCTCATTGATGAACAAACCTGGGAAAACGACTGGGAAGCCGACCATTATGTGCGAAGCGATTTCGGCAACTGCGATAATTCCGTGGTTGTGGTGTGACGATTTGAAATATTATTAACATAAAGGATAAGTGCGATGAGTTTTTTACAAACCTTTCAGGTGGTTCCCTCTGTCCCGAAACCGCTGAAGTTTCTGGAGGTGCTGACCCGGAACATGTGGTGGTGCTGGAATATGGACGCCATTGATCTGTTTCGGCGGGTAGACCCCAAGGCCTGGGATGCTTCGGGACGTAATCCTATCATCTTTTTTTCCATGATTGACCAGAAGCGGATGGAGGAACTGGCCAGGGACGACAGTTTTCTGGCGCACCTGGAGCGTGTGCAGCTGCAGTTTGAAAATCAGGTGGAAACTCCCATGGACAAAGGTGAGGACAGCAAACAGGATATTATTGCCTATTTCTCCATGGAGTTCGGTATTCATGAAAGCCTGCCCCAGTTCGCCGGCGGACTGGGCATCCTGGCCGGGGATCACATGAAGGCCGCTTCGGATCTCAATATCCCCATCGTGGGTGTGGGCCTGTTTTACCGCAGCGGGTATTTCCATCAATACCTCAACCACGAGGGTTGGCAGCAGGAGAGCTATCCCGAGATCGACCTTTTTCACCTGCCAATCGAAAGGGCCAGGGATGCCGACGGCAATGAACTTCGCATTACGATTGCAGGTCCGGACGGGGACATCAGGATGGTGGTGTGGAAGCTGTCCATCGGCCGGATCTTCCTGTATCTACTGGACACCAATATCAAAGAAAATCCGCCGGAGATCCGGGATATCAATTCCCATCTCTACCGGTCCGACTCAAAGGTGCGCCTGGCCCAGGAGGTGATTCTGGGCATCGGGGGCATGCGAGCCCTGGACGCCATGGGGGTTTATCCCATTGCCTGTCACATGAATGAAGGGCATTGTTCGTTTTCAAACATCGAGCGCCTGAAGCAGATCATGTATAAGCAGCAGGTGGATCTGAAAACCGCCATTGAAATCTGTTCCCGGACCACAGTTTTCACCACCCACACACCGGTGCCGGCCGGCCATGACGAGTTTCCGCCGGATGCGGTCAAACCTTACCTGGAGCCCTTTACCAAAACGCTCGATATGTCGATCCAGGAGCTGGTGAGTTGGGGACAGAGTGCCGGCGCCGGTCCGGACAGCCCGTTTTCCATGTTTGTCCTGGGGCTGCGGCTGGCCCAGTACTGCAACGGCGTCAGCGAACTGCACGGGTCTGTGGCCCGGAAAATGTGGGCCCATGTCTGGCCGGGACGGCCCGAGGCGGAGGTGCCCATCAGCCATGTGACCAACGGCGCGCACATCCCCTCCTGGATTTCCATCGAAAATTCCCTGCTGTTTGACCGCTACCTGGAGCCGGACTGGCATTTGAACGCCTGGAAAGGGGACCTGGGCAAACGCATCGACGGTATCTATGACGAAGAGCTCTGGCGGGCTCATGAAATGAGCCGGACGCGCCTTATCAGGTCCTGCCGGAAGCTGATGGTCAATCAATACGGCCGGCGCAACGCGCCCAAGTCGGTGATGAAAGACGCTGAATCCGTGCTGGACCAGGATGTGCTGACCATCGCGTTTGCCCGTCGGTTTGCCACCTACAAGCGGGCCACGCTCCTGCTTCAGGATATGGACCGGTTCGAGGCGCTGCTGCGGAATAAAGAACAGCCCATTCAGTTTATCTTTTCCGGCAAGGCTCACCCCCGGGACAACCAGGGCAAGGCCCTGATCCAGAAGATCGTTGAACTGGCGCGAAATGCCGAGTTCCGGCACAAGGTGATTTTCCTGGAAGATTATGACATTAACGTGGCGCGGCATCTGGTCCAGGGGGCCGATGTCTGGCTCAACACCCCCCGACGACCCTTTGAGGCCTGCGGCACGTCGGGCATGAAAGCCGCGGCCAACGGCGTGCTCAATGTGAGCATCCTGGACGGGTGGTGGTGTGAAGGCTACTCCTCGGACACCGGCTGGGCCATCGGCGACGGCCAGGAATATGAAGATTACAATTACCAGGACGCCGTGGAGAGCCAGGCGCTTTACAATATTCTGGAAAACGACGTGATTCCCTGCTTTTACGACCGCGAAAGCGGGGACCTTCCGGTGAAATGGCTGAAAATGATGAAGGCGTCCATGCGCATGGCCATCGAACAGTTCTGCGCCCACCGGATGGTTCACATCTATTACAATGATTTTTACAAGCCCGCCATCAAACGTTTTTATGAACTCACCGGCGACGATGCCGCCGAAGCCATGCGGCTGACCACCTTTCATGAGCGGCTTCGCAAGCAATGGGACGGTATTTCCATTGATCAGCCTGTTCGCAAGGCCAACGGGCCGTTCCGGGTCGGGGAATCGCTCACTGTTACCTCGGATGTACATCTCGGCGAACTGAAACCGGAAGAGGTCATGGTGGAGCTTTATTACGGGAAGGTCAAAAGCGTCGAAGAACTGATGGACGGGCATACGCTTGAGATGGAAGTTAAAAAAGACCTGGGCAAAGGCAAATACCGATATGAATGTTCGCTGCCCTGTCAGATCGCCGGCAGGTTCGGATTTACCGTACGGGTGACACCGCGGGGCGACGATTTGATTGCCAATACGCCCGGGTTGATCACCTGGGCATGACACATGGAAAGTGATTTACAATGACGGATTATTTGACGAAAAAACCCCGTGTGCTTGTGGTGACGCCGGAAGTCACCTATCTGCCCGAAGGCATGGGCAACGCCGCCAATACCCTGACGGCCAAGGCAGGCGGGCTGGCCGATGTGTCCGCCGCCCTGATCAATGCCCTGTTCAATCATGGCGGAGATGTTCATGTGGCCCTGCCGGATTACCGCACCATGTTTGACGGCAATGCGGAACCGGCCCTGAAAAAGGAGTTCGATGCCATTAAAAACCGGATGCCCGACGAGCGGGTTCATCTGGCACGGGATCGGGCTTTTTTTTACATGAGCTGCGTGTATTCCAGCTATTCCTGGGAAAATATCAAGATATCACTGGCGTTTCAGCGGGAAGTGATCAACAATATCGTGCCCGAAGTAAAGCCCGATCTGATTCACTGCAACGACTGGATGACGGGTCTGATACCGGCCATGGCCCGGGAGCTGGATATCCCGTGTCTGTTCACCATCCATAATATCTATACGGTGAAACGGAGCCTGGCCGAGATCGAAGACAGGGGCATCGACGCCGCCTCCTTCTGGAATCATCTCTATTTTGATTGGCCGCCTTACAATTACGAGGAGAGCCGGGAGCACAACATGGTGGACTTGTTGGCCAGCGGTATTTTCGCCTCCCATTTTGTCAACACCGTCAGTCCTTCGTTTTTGACTGAAATCATCGAGGGCCGGCACGGTTTCGTGGAGCCGACGATAAAGAACGAGCTGGCCAACAAGTGGTATGCGGGGTGCGCGGCCGGCATTCTGAACAGTCCGGACCCCACCTTTAATCCGTCAACCGATGAGAGTCTGGTGGCCCGGTACGATTCCAAGTCCCATGTTCAGGGGAAGCATGACAACAAGCGGCACCTTCAGAAGACGCTGGGGCTCATCGAGGATGTAAACGCCCCGCTGTTCTTCTGGCCGTCGCGCCTGGACCGGGTGCAGAAGGGCAGCCAGCTCCTGGCCCATATTCTTTATGACGTCATTTCCCAGTACTGGGATATGCCCATGCAGGTGGTGTTCGTGGCCAACGGCGAGTTTCAGGAGTATTTCAAGCGGATCGTCTGGCAGTTTCATCTGCCCACCCGTGTCGCGGTCTGTGATTTTGATGAAGACCTGGCGCGCCAGGCCTATGCGGCAGCCGATTTTGTGCTGATGCCGTCAGCTTTTGAGCCTTGCGGGTTGCCCCAGATGATCGGCGCTATTTACGGGGCTCTGCCCGTGGCCCATGATACCGGCGGCATTCATGACACGGTTGAACATCTGGATGTGAAACGCAATACCGGCAACGGGTTTCTTTTTAAAACATTCGACCCGGACGGACTGCGCTGGGCAATCAAGGAGGCCATGGCATTTTACCATCTGCCCCGAAAGGAAAAGGACAAACAGATTTCCCGGATCATGACCGAGGCCGTGGCGTCGTTCAACCATTCGGTCACGGCCCAGCATTATATTGACCTTTATGAGAAGATGCTCAAGCGGCCCTTTATAAACCCTTAAATGAGGAATACTTTTCGTATTTTGAGGATGCAATTTGAGACTGACGCAGAAATCGGGCAAAATAGCAATTTATGGATGGGCACTATTTAAGAGGTGACAATACATTGCCACAACAGACGACAGATAATTCAATCGCAACGACAGCACAGAAACGGGTTCAGTCCTTTATTGAAAAGGATCCTTATCTCAAACCCTATCAAACCGCCATGGAACAGCGCCTTTCCCATATCGTAGCCGTGGAGCATCGGCTGACGGATAACGGAAAGACGCCTGTTTCCGATATTGCCCGAAGCCATGAATATTTCGGTCTGCACAGGCTGGATGAAGGCTGGGTGTTCAGAGAGTGGGCCCCCAATGCGGAGCGTATCCACCTGACCGGCGACATGACCGGTTGGCGGGATGACAGTGCCTATGCCCTTGATCGTATTGCTGATGACGGGGTATGGGAGATTCGTATTTCCGCCGATGCCATGAAACACGGTGATCTTTATCGCCTCCACATTCAATGGCCCGGCGGCGAAGGCGACCGGATTCCCGCCTATGCCGGCAGGGTGGTCCAGGACCCGGACACGCTGATATTTAATGCCCAGGTATGGGCCCCGGAATCCTATAAATGGAAGTGTGACCGGTGGTCCGTCCCGGACACGCCGCTGCTGATTTATGAAGCCCATGTGGGGATGGCCAAGGAAGCAGGCGGCGTGGGGACCTATCGAGAGTTCACCGAGCATATCATTCCCCGGATTGTCGCCTCCGGCTATAACGCCCTTCAGCTCATGGCCGTCCAGGAGCATCCCTACTACGGGTCCTTCGGGTATCATGTTTCCAGTTTTTTTGCCGCATCGTCCCGTTTCGGCACCCCTGAAGACCTGAAAGAACTGATCGACACGGCCCACGCGGCAGGACTGGCCGTTATCATGGACATCGTTCATTCCCATGCCGTGAGCAACGAGGTGGAGGGCCTCAGCCGGTTCGACGGTACCCGGCATCAGTATTTCCATGACGGGTCCCGGGGGTCCCATCATGCCTGGGATTCCCGCTGTTTTGATTACAGTAAGGACCCCGTGCGCCGGTTTTTGCTGTCCAACTGCCGTTACTGGCTGGAAGAATTCCGGTTTGATGGTTTCCGGTTCGACGGCATCACCAGTATGCTGTATCTGGACCATGGATTGGAAAAGGCGTTTACTTCCTATGACGACTATTTTTCCGACAACGTGGATGAGGACGCCGTGCTTTACCTGGCTCTTGCCAATTCTCTCATACATGAAATCCGTCCGGATGCTGTCACCATCGCCGAGGACATCAGCGGCATGCCAGGCCTGGCCGTTTCCGTCCCGGAAGGGGGATGCGGTTTCGATTTCCGGCTGGCCATGGGCGTGCCGGATTTCTGGATTAGACTTGTCAAGGAATACCGGGACGAAGATTGGCCCGTGGCCAATCTCTGGCACGAGCTCACCAACCGGCGGCCCGATGAAAAGACCATCAGCTACGCCGAGTCCCATGACCAGGCCCTGGTGGGGGACAAAACCCTGATCTTCCGTATGATCGACGCGGACATGTACGACCACATGCATATCAGCGACGAGAATCTTATCGTGGACAGGGGCATTGCATTGTACAACCTCATCCGATTGATCACCATGGCAACGGCCGGTCACGGCTATCAAAACTTCATGGGCAATGAATTCGGCCATCCCGAATGGATTGACTTTCCCCGTGAGGGCAACAACTGGTCCTATCACTACGCTCGCCGGCAATGGTCCCTGGTGGATTCCCCCGAACTGAAATACCGCCTGATTCAGCGGTTTGACCGGGATATGATTGAACTGGCCAAACGGCATGCCATTTTTCAGGACCCGTGGGCCTACCGTCTTTATGAGCATTCCGACGATAAGGTCCTGGCCTTCAGGCGGGGGCCGCTGGTGTTCGTGTTCAATTTTCATCCCACGGTTTCCCATGTGGATTACGAAATCCCCGCGCCCCCGGGCAGTTATCGGATGATGTTAAACAGCGATGATCCGTGTTACAACGGCCACGGCCGGGTCGCCCCGGACCAGACATGGTTCACCGATCCGGATCCTCATGATGAAAATTTCGGCCGGCTCAGGTTGTATCTGCCCACGCGTACCGCGCTGGTGCTGGGGTAAAACCGGAAGGCAGGCTACGCCAGCATCCCTGTGTGGCGATGGTGACCGGTGATGTTGCAGGGAGGTCTAAAGACCTCCGCTACACAAACCGAGACAATATCCCCTGATTCGATAATGGCCTCGATTCATGTAACGGAAGGCTTTAGCCTTCCACAAAAAAACAAGTTCCTTGGAAGCGTCCAACCCCGCCGCGGTGTTTTTGCAGTAAGTAACTTGCGCGAGGTTTGGTTTTTTACCGCTATTTTTGCTAAACGACCCATTTTTCTTTCATACTTTTCTTTGCTCGCCCAAAGAAGATGTACTCGTAAAAAGTCGCTTGCCGACGGCAAAGTAAAAAGTTCAAGATCAAGGCGCCGATGCATCTCTCGTCATGTCACGTAGATTGTAGGGGCGAACCTTGTGTTCGTCCGATCAGAGGGCGGGCACAAGGTGCGCCTCTATCATGGCCTTGGTATGCCGATGCCCGGCATATTGCTGCAATCCCCAATTCTTCGCCGGCCGAGCAATTGCAGCCTGTTTAGCCTGCCCCAGAAGGCCTGATAAACCAGCGCAGCTCATGCAGGGGCGCCCCCGGACCCGGAAATGCTTTACGCCCGGACTTTTTTATGAAAATATAGGGATTGATGCAATGAAACGGCCCAGCCAGGGAGAATAATCATGGACGATGATTCGGGAAACGCCCGTACCGTCAATCCGGTTGCCAAGCCGTTGCTCGGCCTGGACATCGGGTCGGTATCCGCGGCCCTGGTCTTGTTGTCGCCGGCCAAAGAAATTCTTTATACCGACTATCGGTTTCATCACGGCGATATCGTCGGCACCGTGGATGCCATGCTGACCGGTTCGGATATCGACCGGACCGGGGGGCTCATGGCGGTGGCCGTCACCGACGGAACGCCAGGCCGCATTGATGCGGACTGGCGGTGTGATGACCGGATCGCTGTCATTGCCGCGGCATGTCATTTTCACGGCACACCCGGGGCGGTCCTGCACGTGGGCGGTGAACGGTTCGGCCTGATGCGGTTTGATAAAAACGGCCGGTATGAGCGGCTGAGCACCAATACTTCCTGCGCCGCCGGCACTGGCAGCTTTCTGGACCAGCAGGCAGGCCGCCTCAATCTTTCCGGTATCGCTGCGCTTTCCGAAATCGCCGCCGCCAATACCGGCGATCTGCCCAAGATCGCCTCCCGGTGTGCTGTCTTTGCCAAAACCGACCTGATTCATGCCCAGCAGGAGGGATACAGCCTGGCTGAAATTTGTGACGGCCTGTGCAAAGGGCTCGCCAGAAACATCGTGGATACGGTATTTAAGCACGAAACCCCCAACCGGCCCGTTGTTTTCTGCGGGGGCGTGGCCCGGAATCCGGCCGTGATAAACCATATCAGCCGCATGACCGACCTGAAATTCCTGCTGGATGACATGGCCCCGCTCTACGGCGCCGTGGGCGCCGCACTTAATTATTTCGAAGAAAACGAGATTGTTCCCAACGGCCGCCGGGACCGGCCCGTGCTCCGGGACGTTGATGAAGCCCTACATTACGGCCATCCGCCTCTTGCCCTGGTCCACTCCCGGTATCCCGTTTTTTCCGCTCAAGACAGTTATGACTATTCTGCCGTGAGTCAGGACGCTGAAAATCTTGTGGAGGTGGACGTTTACGCGCCGTTGCCCCCGGCAAGCCGGACGGTTGTGTATCTGGGCATCGACATCGGTTCCACCAGCACGAAGGCCGTATGGATGGCACCTGACAACCGGGTCCTGGCCGGGTTTTATACCCGGACGGCGGGCCGGCCCGTTGCGGCCCTGTGCAGCCTTCTTGAAGCCATGGATGACCTGGTTCACAGGCGGGACCTGGATTTTCAGGTTATCGGCGCCGGTGCCACCGGTTCGGGCCGGAAGTTTGTGGGCAAACTGGCCGGCGCAGACATGATCATTGACGAAATCAGCGCTCATGCCCGCGCTGCCTCGGCACTCAACCCGGAAGTGGACACCATCATCGAGATCGGGGGGCAGGATTCCAAGTTCACCACCCTGCGCAACGGCCGGGTGACTTTTTCCATTATGAATACGGTGTGCGCCGCCGGCACCGGCAGCTTTCTGGAGGAACAGGCCGAAAAGCTGGGCGTGAGCCTGGACGCCTACGCCCGGCAGACCGAAAACGTTCGCGCCCCCATGGCCAGCGACCGGTGCACGGTCTTTATGGAACGGGATATTAATTATCACCTGAGCCGGGGATACAGCGTGCCGGAGGTCCTGGCGGCGGCGCTTCACGCGGTGCGTGAGAATTACCTCTCGAAAGTCGCCCTGGAAGGCGGAATCGGTAAGACGGTGTGCTTTCAGGGGGCAACGGCCAAAAACCGATCTCTTGTAGCGGCCTTTGAACAGCGGTTGAACAAGCCCATTCATGTTTCCCGGTACTGTCATCTCACCGGCGCCCTGGGCGTTGCCCTGCACCTGGCGGACGAGGCCGTTGCCGAAAGCA
This sequence comes from Thermodesulfobacteriota bacterium, assembly GCA_034189225.1. Taxonomy (GTDB): domain Bacteria; phylum Desulfobacterota; class Desulfobacteria; order Desulfobacterales; family Desulfosudaceae; genus JAXHTY01. Next base: position 3,386 of record JAXHVL010000063.1, on the reverse strand, counting down.
CATTTCGCGGGCTGGGCCTTTACCGGCGGGACATTCCCGTTCGGTCCGAAGTCTGCGATCTGTGTCCCAACCACTGCAAGGTTACCGTGGCTGAAATGGCCGACGGACCGGTTGCTTACGGGTTTCTCTGCGGCCGGGATTATGAAACCCGTCACTTTGTGGATAACGACCGTTCCGGCTTTGACCTGGTTCGTACCCGGCGCAAAATTTTCAAACCCTCGGTACCGTCCCCTGAGTCCCCGCGAATAACGGTGGGCATTCCGGAGGGGCTTTATATGTTTGAGGACGCGTCCATGTGGGTGGATTTTTTTCATGAACTGGGCATGGGCACCGTCACCAGCAGCGGACAGGACGATGTGCTCAAGCGGGGAAAGGCGAACGTGGGCGCGGAATTCTGCGCCCCGATAACGGCCATGCACGGGCATGTGGATTATCTGCTGGACAGGGCGGAATACATTTTTCTGCCGTATTACCTGGACAACCGGGAGAAGGACGGCGACGCCCGCCGTCAGTACTGCTATTATTCCCAGTATATCCCGGCACTGATTGCCGATATGGCGCCGGATGACCGGAAACGGATCATATCCCCGGTTTACCGGTTTCTGTATAACAACTTTCATATCCGCCTGGCGGTCTACCGGGCCGTTCGGCAGATGGACGAGCGACTGGGATTTTTCGAGATTATCAAGGCCTATGAACGGGCCAGGGACCGGTACCAGGCGGAAGCGGTCCGATGGCGCCATGCCTGTGAACAAGCAGCCGCCGAAGCCGGCGATATCGCGGTCATGTTCCTCGGCCGGCCCTACACCGTGCTTGACCCGGTGATGAACAAAAACATTCCCCGGATTTTCGGAACACTCGGGGTACGCGGATTTTTTCAGGACATGTTCGATCCCGGCCAAACCGATACCGACGCCATTGACCCCTTTCTTGAAGAACTGCACTGGAACTACGCGGCGGATATTATCCGCGCGGCAAAGCGGGTGGCCGAAACCCCGAATCTTTACCCGGTGCTCATTACATCGTTTAAGTGTTCGCCGGATTCTTTTATCCGGGACGTGTTTCAGCGGCTTATGGAAGGCGCTGATAAGCCGTACCTGATCCTGGAGCTTGACGGACACGGCTCCAGCGTGGGGTATGAAACCCGAATTGAATCCGCTACCAGGGCTTTCCGCAACCATGCCGCCGAGATCCGTTCGCGGCCGGCCGGCCGGCCCATTGATTCGTCACGCATCAACCCCGTCCATGCCCGGCGTATGACCGATAAAACCGTCATTCTGCCCAACTGGGACCCCATCACCTGCCGGCTGCTGGTGGCCAATATGCGCAATGAGGGGGTCGACGCCCGGCTCATGACCGAGACGCCGGAAGCCATTACCCGGAGCATGCGGCTCAATACCGGCCAGTGTCTTCCGATCAATGCCATGGTCCAGGAATTTGTCGAGCATGTCCGGGAAAACGACCTGAACCCCGCCAACACCCTTCTCTGGATGGGCGGGTCGGAAGTTCCCTGCAACATCAGGCTCTACCCGTATAAGCTGAAACAGATGATGGCGGGCTTCGGCGGGGGGATGGAAAAGGCCGGCGTCTATACGGGGAATATCGCCTTTACCGACCTTTCCCTCTCGGCCGCCATGAACACCTATTTTGCTTATATGTTCGGTGGCCAGCTCCGGCGAATGGGCTGCCGCACCCGGCCTTATGAAAAACATTCCGGCGAAACCGATCGGGCTATGGAAACCGGTATCCGGCTGCTGGAAGACGCCTTTTCAGGCATGCGGGAAAAGGAAGCGGCGGTGATCGAAATCGTTGATCTGTTCCGGAAGATCGAGACCGTGCCCGGCCGGCGGCCCAAGGCCGCTATCTTCGGGGATCTGTATGTACGGGACAATCCGGTGTTCAACCAGGACCTGATCCGGTTTATCGAGGCCTGCGGCGGTGAGGCCCTGACCACGCCCTATAACGACTATGCCAAGATGATCGCCCCGGCCTATTTCAGAAAATGGTTTACCGAGGGCAAGTATCTCAGCCTCCTGGTCAACCGGGGCCTGCTGGCCACCATGGTACGCCGGGAAAAGGCTTATGCCCGGCATTTTAATGAAATCCTTCGTGAACCGACCCCGGTCTATGATGTTCCACCGGAACGGATTTTATCCGAATTAGGCATGGTTCCGGAGAATACCGGTGAATCCATGGACAATATTTTAAAAATCTACTACATCCGCCGGCACCACCCCGATGTCTCCCTGTTTGTTCAGGCCAGCCCGGCCTTTTGCTGCCCTTCCCTGATCACCGAGGCCATGGCCCGTACCATCGAGACCCGGACGGGCGTGCCCGTGGTCTCCATCACCTATGACGGCACCGGCGGAGAAAAGAATCGCAAGCTTGTTCCTTATATCAAGTACGCCCGTACCGGCGAAGCCTCAGTAGAGAAGGGCTGGGTGGAATCGGGGTGATGTGCTGCCGGTGCTTTTTTCATAAGGAGACAATCATCATGCGCGGCTGGAACGATGACGAATTTGAAAATCCCGATCTGATGGCGCCCTGCGGGCTGTATTGCGGCAGCTGCGCGGTGTATATCGCCACGCGGGACAATAATGAAAAATTCAAAAAAGTCATGGCAAACCTTTACGGCTCCAAACCGGAAGACACTGAATGCCAGGGCTGCATGCAGCCGGATCCGCCCAACAAGCTTTATGCCGTCTGCCAATTGTGCGGTATAAGGGATTGTGTCAAAGCGAAAGGGTATTATTCCTGCCATCAATGCGATGACTGGCCCTGCTCGCTGGTCGAAAAATTCCCCCTTTCCACCGGCCACCGGGTTATAAAGCGCGCCATCCCCGAATGGCGGCGGAAAGTCGCTGAAATGGGGGATAAAAAGGGGAGCGAGGAATGGGCCCGGTCCGAATGCGAACGGTATCACTGCCCTGACTGCGGCTATCCCCTTTTCCGGGGGGCACAGCGCTGCCGGTCCTGCAAGGCGGAACTTGCCGACCTTCTGGACGGCACTTTTGAACTCAGGGATCCGGAATCGGACACATAAGGCTCGGACAGGAGTCAGAAACAAATCTGAACATCAAATGTTCCAGCGCGGCATGGGTGAAAACATATTAGTTATAATAATTTCAGCTTAATGAATTCTAAAAAGAGGTGTGTTTTCGGATTGACAAATACAGTAAACTCTGTTTACATGTTTTATAAGACATATGATGACGTAATCTGATACTTTTAAATCCGGCCCTGGAAACACCGCTGTGAGCTGTCGCCAATCCCGCACTTAAAATGCATAGTTTTTCATATGTCGGTTTACGTTAGTGTCCGTCCAGAAATTAGATATTTTGGCCGCGTTCAAGGAAGGTGAAAATTTTAACCGGAGGAATACTTAG
>JAXHVL010000062.1:0-4214 GCA_034189225.1 Thermodesulfobacteriota bacterium | reverse complement strand
CATTGGAATATCAAAAATCCGGATTTGTTTCAAATTTCGTACTTTGAATTTTAGTGAGGTAGCCTTTCACCATCTTTAATACATATCCTCACCAAAATCTTCGGCCATCATTTCGCCCTTTTCAGTTTTGGGCTTTTCCGCGATCATGGCTTCGGTGGTCAGCATGAGCCCGGCCACGGAAGCGGCGTTCTGAATGGCGGAGCGCACCACCTTGACCGGGTCGATCACGCCGGCGGCCACAAGATTTTCATACTGCTCGGTGGCCGCGTTAAACCCGAAATCGTCTTTTCCGGCTTTAACCTTATTGGCGACGATGCTCCCGTCCAGGCCGGCGTTTGCGGCGATCTGCCGCAACGGGGCTTCCAGGGCCCGGCGAAGGATATCAAGCCCGTATTTGGCCTCCCCTTCCGCATCCAACTTGTCAAGGGCGGCAATGCAGCGAAGCAGGGCCACCCCGCCACCGGGCACGATCCCCTCTTCCACCGCCGCCCGGGTTGCATGCAGCGCGTCCTCCACCCGGGCCTTTTTCTCCTTCATCTCGGTTTCCGTAGCCGCCCCCACATGCAGCACCGCCACGCCGCCCACCAGCTTGGCAAACCGTTCCTGAAGCTTTTCCCGGTCGTAATCAGAGGTGGTCGCATCAATCTGGGCCTTTAACTGATTGGCCCGCTGTGTGACCGCATCCTTGTCGCCGGCCCCATCCACAATCGTGGTATTGTCCTTGTCAATCTTGACGGTCTTGCATTCTCCAAGATCCGAGAGGGTAATGCTTTCCAGCGAAACCCCCATCTCTTCGGCCACCACCTGAGCACCGGTCAACGCGGCAATATCCTGAAGCATGGCCTTGCGCCGGTCACCGAAACCGGGCGCCTTAACCGCGGCAACACGGAGCGTTCCCCTGAGCTTATTGACGATCAGGGTGGCCAGGGCCTCGCCCTCCACATCCTCGGCGATAATCAACAAGGGCTTTCCGGACTGGGAAACTTTCTCCAACAGGGGCAGAAAATCCTTCATGCTGCTGATCTTCTTCTCATGCAGCAGAATCAGGGCATCGTGAAGCACCGCTTCCATTTTCCGGCTGTCGGTCACAAAATAGGGAGAGAGATAGCCACGGTCAAACTGCATGCCTTCCACCACTTCAAGGAAAGTTTCCATGCTTTTGGCTTCTTCCACCGTAATAACGCCTTCCTTGCCCACCCGGTCCATGGCATCGGCGATAATCCTGCCGATGGATTCGTCATTGTTGGCGGAAATACACCCCACCTGAGCGATCTCTTTCTGATCTTTAATCGGCTTTGCATCCGCCTTGAGCCGGTCTACCACGGCGGCCACACCGCTGTCGATCCCTCGCTTCAGGGGCATGGGATTGATGCCGGCCGTCACAAGCTTCTGGCCTTGATTAAAAATGGCCTGGGCCAGAAGGGTCGCCGTGGTGGTACCGTCACCGGCCACGTCGCTGGTCTTGCTCGCCACCTCCCGCACCATGCGGGCTCCCATGTTTTCAAAACGGCCCTTGATTTCAATTTCCTTGGCTACCGTGACGCCATCCTTTGTCACAAGGGGGGAGCCGAATGATTTTTCAAATACCACGTTATTGCCTTTCGGTCCCAGCGTCACCTTGACCGCGTTGGCCAGGGTATTGACCCCTTTCTGCATATACTGGCGCGCTGCAGGACCATAACTGATCATCTTTGCACTCATTGTTGTCCTCTCCTCAATTAATGGGTACGGGTCAAAACACGAAGCACCGTTTCGGTTAGACCGGGGGTGCGAAATCAGCGAAAAGTTAAGATAAAATCATCTTTTATGGCAAGCGCTTTCAAACCGATTTGCCTTGGATGCCTCCCTTGGTGTGGCAAAACAGCTTACTGAAAATTCACGAAATTTTTAAATATGGATTATATTAAGGCCGTTTTTACCGTTGTCAAGGCTGACGGCTTCGTAAAAAGCGCTCAGCGCCACGCACGGCGTTTTTGCAGAAAGTAACGTGCGCTTGGATCGACTTTTTTACCGTGATTACTTTAAACAACCAATTTTTCATTCATACTTTTCTTTGCTCGCCCAAAGAAGATAGTCCCGTAAAAAGTCTGATTTTTTGACCATGAAGCGCATGAAGAAAATGAAGATATAAAAGAAGTGATTATAATTTTAGCTTCATGCTCTTCATGCTCTTCATGGTTATAATGATCGGGGCTCAGACAGTCTGCCCGCGTCTTCCGGAAAAATCGCCCCTGCTCGGCTGCGCTGCAAGGGGCGGGGCACGTGTTGCTGTTCAGTTGTTTCGGCAGACTGAAAAGCCTGGCAATAAACTGAAAAATTAAATGAAATTGATATTTTGACAACAAATTGACGGATCAAGTTCCTTGGAAGCTTCCACACATTTGATATTCGGGTTTATTTCGAATTTCGTGCTTTCTCGTTCCCACGCGTGAGCGTGGGAACGCAGAGAATCTTTGAGGGCTCTTTCCGTGCCCTTCCGCGTATTGCGTGGTTAAAAGGCGCATATTCTTCTGATTCTCTGCGATCTCTGCGCCTTTGCGTGAGGCCGCTTCACATCAGGTGCCCTGGAAAGATTTACCGGGTGAAGGGATTGGTCTTTTTCTCATAGCCAACCGTGGAAGAGGGATACGGCCCGTAGTCATGCCCCGGCCAGACGATCGTTTCATCGGCAAGGGTGTAGATATTATCGCGGATGGCGGTAAGCAGTTCGGCGGCCGACCCGCCGGGCAGGTCGGTTCGGCCCACCGCCCCCACAAACAGGGTGTCGCCCGTAAACACATGCCCCGGGGTATAAAGGCAGATACCGCCCGGCGTATGGCCGGGCGTATGCAGAACGGTCAGCGTGATTTTACCGATACTGATCCGGCTGCCATGGGTGAGCAGGATATCCGGCCGGGGGGAAGGCTTGCCGCCAATCATCCGGGAAAAGAAACCGTTCATCATTCGGCCGAGCTGCCTGGCATCAATCTCGTGTATGGCCAGGCCGGCTCCTGTTGCGGCAATCATGGGAGCGTTGCCGGCGCTGTGATCCGGATGCCGATGGGTATTGATCACATGGGTAATCCGGTAGCCCTCATCCGCTGCAATGGAAAGAAGTTTATCGGTATCAAACGCCGGGTCGATGAACGCGCACGTTTTGGACGCCGCATCACCGATCATATAGCAAAATGTCGCCATTTTGCTCAGCCTGATCTGTCGAATATCCATCTTTTATTAAAAGCCCATGATAAGCCAGTTTATTCAGGTAGTAAAGTCACGCTTCTTAAAATTCGAACCCTGTTTCGGCGAACACCCCCTCAATGGTTGTATCAAGGCTGAGATCCTCCTCATCCAGCTTGATACTCTCGTACCGGTAGCCGCCTGCAATGAAAAGCGGGCCAAAGACCTTGTACTTCACCCGGCCGATCAGGTTGTACAGATGATTTTCACTATAGGACACGCCCCGGCCCTCTACTTCCAGGGAAAGGGTTTCAATGGGTTTGAACTGAACCCCGGCATACACCATGGGAATAGGCGCGATAAAACTCTCGGTTTCTTTTTTGCCGGACCCTGTTTCCATTACCTCCGCCTCCAGATCGGTCACCTTTACATTCAATCCCAGATCCACGTTCAGCCGGTTAAACGTGGCCATTTTCAGAAATGGAATGCTGTAAAACAGGCCCACATCCAGATGATCCATGACCACCCGGGACGCGATGGGGGTGTTGGCAGAGAACCTCTGATTGCCAAACTTAAAGCTCACATCCTTTTCCCCGACCCCCTCGAATTCAATGGGGGTATACATGAGATAAATATTGGGCAGAACAAGGGGCATATCGATTTTCACCCGGCCCTGGGCACGAGTCTCATCTTCAAGCCGGAGATCATTTTCAAAATCCAGGGTGTCGGTCCGGGCATTGGTCGCCTTGTACGACATGTTGCCCTGGAGGTCCTGATCCCATCCCCCGATAGCTGCCTCTATGCCCACAGCATGGGATACCGCGGGAACCATAAGCAGAACAATAACACTGAATATGCAAGCCATTTTTTTCATGGGGACACTCCTCCTGTTATGATTCTTGACGAATCCTGTTGAACTTGACAGAGTTTGTTTCTAGTGTCATGTCAATCGTCATGTGTCACTAAAATCCTGGTGGAAGGCTAAAGCCTTCCGCTACATGTGCATTCTTATGCCGCCATCGGCAAGTGTAGCGGAAGCCTTCAGGCTTCCAGGT
>JAXHVL010000061.1:0-6827 GCA_034189225.1 Thermodesulfobacteriota bacterium | reverse complement strand
TTTCCGTGTATTCCGTGGTTAATCAAACGGCAGTCGATTACGATCACGAAAAGGTAGAAGTGGCGAAGCAATCTTTCGATCCCGCCATAATACGTTACTTCCTGCAAAAACACCGCGGCGGGGTTGGAAGCTTTTTACGAAACCGTCAAGAGAGGAGTAGAGAATGACCACCGTAATGCCTAAAGGCGAGCGGATAAAAAAAGCGGTTAAATGGGTTTCTGATGAACGTCAGGCCGAGCCGGACAAAGCCCCCAAGACCATTGCCGATGAGGCGATTTTGAAATTTGACCTTACCCCCAACGAAGCGGAGTTCCTGGTGAAGTTTGTGCGCGGGGAGGCCGAGGCATAGAAAGACCGCTTTATCAGAAAATTTCATGAAATGGCCGAGTTATGGCTGCCATAAAAATACTGCCTGAAGTTCTTTCCAATAAGATTGCCGCCGGAGAAGTTGTCGAACGTCCCGCCTCTGTTGTCAAGGAGCTGGTGGAAAACGCCATTGACGCGCAAAGCACGGCCATCACGGTGGACATCAAAAACGGGGGCCGGTCCCTGATCCAGGTTTCCGACGACGGGGCCGGTATGAGCCGGGATGATGCCCTGCTGTGCCTGGAGCGGTACGCCACCAGCAAGCTGCAAGACGAGGAAAGCCTGTTTGCCATCAGCACCCTTGGGTTCCGGGGCGAGGCCCTTCCAAGCATTGCCTCGGTGTCCCGGGTTACCCTGACCACGCGTCTCCACGAGGCGGATGAGGCCACGGAAATAACTGTTTCCGGCGGTACCATCAAAAACGTGAAAACCGCGGGCGCGCCGCCCGGCACCCTGATCGAGGTGGCGGACCTTTTTTTCAACACCCCGGCGCGGCGGAAGTTTCTCAAGTCCGCGAACACGGAAATGGGGCATATCACGGATATAGTGGATGCCGTTGCCATGTGCCGTCACGACATTCATTTCAAGCTGACGCACAACAACAAGTCGCTTCGGAACCTGGTCCGGACGGCTGCTCCCTTTGACCGGGCCGCGGCGCTGCTGGGCCGGGAGGTGCGGCCGTACCTGCATCCCGTGGAATACGCGGATGATCGGATCAGCATATCCGGGTGGATTTCATCACCGGCCATTACCCGGAGCACGTCCCAGAAGATTCACCTGTTTGTGAACGGCCGGGCCATCAAGGACCGGGGCTTGCAGTACGCGCTTTTCGAGGGATACCGGGGACGGCTGGTCAAGGGCTCGTTTCCGGTGGCGGCCCTGTTTCTTGCCATTCCTTATGACCGGGTGGATGTGAATGTGCACCCCACCAAGAACGAGGTGCGGTTTGCAGATCAGCGGCAGGTTTACGAGGCTTTGAAAACGGCGGTGTCGAACACCTGGGCCGGAGAAACCCGGCCGCCCTGGGAGCATGGCCCGGAAACGGATGGCCCGGAAACCGATAGGGCGGAAACCGATAGTACGGGTGTTCCGGCGGACCGGCTGTCCGGAGAAGCGGCCCGCAACCAGGGGGTTCCCGCGGAGGTGGCGGAGCGGATGGCCGAATACCCCAGAATGCGGGACGTGATGCTGCCAAAGGCCGATGAAGTAAAACCGTCCGTGAACGAGGCCCTCTTTTCGCAGCCGATAACCGGAGAACCGCCGCCGGCCCTGGATTCTGACCCGTCACCGGCAGAAACCGTCGAAACAGCATCGCCGGCCGGGGGCAAGGGGTTTTTCAGCGGACTGTCCGTGGTGGGGCAATTTCAGCAGACCTATATTGTTTGCGAATCTCCGGAAGGGGTGGTGTTTATCGATCAGCACGCGGCCCACGAGCGGATCGTTTTTGAAACGTTAAAGCGCCGGCAGCGGGACGGTCGCCCCGCCAGCCAGGGGCTGCTGGTGCCGGAAACCGTGGAGCTGGGGCATACGGCCGCGGCCGCGCTTTCGCCCCTGCTACCGGAGTTTTTGCAATTCGGGCTGGAAATGGAGGATTTCGGGCAGAACACCTTTGCGGTAAAGGCGGTGCCCGCAGTAGTGGCGGATGCGGATATCACTCCCATGATCCGGGAGATGGGAGAAAAACTGTCGGAAAGCGGGTTTGCCCCGGACACGGACACGCTGCTGGATACCTTTCTGATCATCATGGCCTGCCATGGGGCAATCCGGGCCAACCGGCGGCTTTCGGAACAGGAGATGCGCACCCTGCTGGTACAGCTGGATGCCTGTGAAAATCCCTGGCACTGCCCCCATGGACGGCCAACGTCGGTGAACTGGGGTATGAGAACGATAGAGAAGGCATTTAAACGGATAGTGTAGGCGGCTTCGTAAAAAGCTTCCAGCGCCACGCGCGGCGTTTTTGCAGAAAGTAACGTGCGCGAGACTTGGTTGTTTACGACTATTTATGTTAAACACTCCCTTTTTCATTCATACTTTTCTTTGCTCGCCCAAAGAAAAGTATGCAAAAGAAAGGGCGCCCCGCAGCTTGGCCTTCGGCTTCCCTCGCAGGGGCGGTTTTTTCGGCACGGGCAGAAACTCGCCTGTTCTTTTGTGCAGATGAGGTAAACCTCGTCTGCTCAGACAGTCTGCCCGCGTCTTCCGAAAAAACCGCCCCTGCTCGGCTGCGCTGCAAGGGGCGGGGCACGTGTTGCTGTTCAGTTGTTTCGGCGAGCTGAAAAACTTGGCAATAAACTGAAAAATTGGATAAAATTGATATTTTTACAATAAATTGGCAGATTAAGTTCCTTGGAAGTCCAATGTCCGCTTGTGGATTTGGGTTGCGCTGCATCTCTCGTCATGTCACGTTGGGTGCAGGGGCGAACCTTGAACTTTTTACTTTGCCGTCTAGAGCTTGTGACGAGACAAAACAATGTCAATACGGGAAGATTTTGAAAAACGGGAGAAGGGGTTCATGTCGCCCCATGGCTGCCTGAGTTCTGATCTGCGCGGCCGGGAGCGGGAAGAACCCGAAGGGTCGATTCGTACGGCGTTCCAGCGGGATCGGGAGCGGATCGTTTATTCCAATGCATTCCGGCGGCTGAAGCACAAAACACAGGTGTTTCTTTCGCCGTTTGGCGATCAGTACCGGACGCGGCTGACCCACACCCTGGAGGTGGCCCAGATATCCCGGTCCATCGCGCGGGCCATGCGATTGAACGAGGACCTGACCGAAGCGGTGGCCCTGGGCCATGATCTGGGGCATACCCCGTTCGGCCACGGAGGGGAAACCCTCTTGAATAAAATCAGCCCTCACGGATTTTCTCACAACGAGCAGAGCCTGCGGGTGGTGGAAAGGCTGGAAAACAACGGCCGCGGCCTGAACCTGACCTTTGAGGTACGGGACGGCATATTGAAGCACTCCAAGGGGTACGGTAACATTATTCACGATGACCCCTCAGAAATGGCGGTGACCGTGGAGGGCCGCATTGTCCGGGTGGCCGATATCATGGCGTACCTGAACCACGACCTGGACGATGCCCTGCGCAGCGGCGTGATTACACTAAGCCAGCTGCCGGAAAGCTGCTCCCGGATTCTGGGGAAAAATCACTCGGAGCGGGCCACCACCATGATCCGGGACGTGGTGTACACAAGCGAGCCCACGAACAACCATCTGAACCTTTGCATCAGCGACGAGGTGTTCGGCGCCATGACCGAGCTGCGGGAGTTTTTGTATGAAAACGTGTACCGGTCGCCTCAGGTGCACAATGAGTTTGTCAAGGCCACCCGGATTCTCTCGGAGCTTTACGGATATTTCCGGAACAATCCGGATATGCTCAAAAAAGAGCTGGTAAAGATGGAGATGGGCAACATCATGGATGAAAACGGGGATATCGACCGGGTGGTGTGCGACCTGACTGCAAGCATGACCGATGAATATGCCATGCACCTGTATGCTAAGCTGTTTTTCCCATCCCCTTTCGTGTAATGGCTTCGTAAAAAGCCCAAATAGCTGCGTTGCGATACATCTTTCGTCATGTCACGTACAACTAAGTACGCTCCATTTTTCAAGATGCATCGGCGCCTTGCTCTTGGACTTTTTACTTTGCCATTACCGTGAAAAATTTTAAAGCAGTACAAAGGAGTAATAATGCGGATGAAGGATATTGTGCCGGGGGATGATACGTTTTTTGCCCGGCTGGCGGAAATTTATGAGAAAATGGATGAAACCTATGATGCCGTTGCAGGGCAATACGGCTTTGGGTGTGCCGGGTGCACGGACAACTGCTGCAAAACCCGGTTTTACAACCATACCTATATTGAGTACCTTTACCTGATGGACGGGATCGACGCCTTGCCGTCAGATCAGCGGGATGCTGTGGGGCATCAGGCTATCGAGACCTGCTCGGCAATAAAGACGGCAGAGGAGCGTGGCGAAACCCCGCGGGTTTTGTGCCCCCTGAACGTGGACGGCCTCTGCGACATGCACGGCCGACGGCTGATGATCTGCCGGCTTCACGGCATTCCCTATGAAATTCACCGCCCCGGCAGTGAGCCGTTTTTCGGCCAGGGCTGCGCCATATTTGATGAACGGTGCGCCGGCATGGATTATATTCCCTTTGACCGCACTCCGTTTTACCGGGACATGGCCCAGCTGGAGCAGGACCTGCGCGAGAACGCCGGCCTTACCGGCAAGTTCAAGATGACCATTGCCGAGATGATTGTGCACGGGCTGAAAACTGATGCCGCCGGATAAGGGCCATTCTGACACATAACCGCCAGGCGCGGAGAAAATTAGCCACAGACCCACACAGACGGACACAGACGGCGACTTGTCTGTGTCCGTTTGTGTGGGTCTGTGGCTGCAATAATACGGGATCTTACTATTGAAAACCATCGATGCGGACAAAATCGACGATTTGCCGGGTCAGCCCCTGTCGGAGAATAATACCTTTTCCTTTGCCTGCCATGCGGGGCTTGGGTGTTTTAATCAGTGCTGCCGGAACCTGAACATGTTTCTGTATCCCTATGATGTGCTCCGGCTTCGGAAAAACATGGGCATCTCTTCCGGGGAATTCATCGACCGCCACGTGGACATCGTGCTGCGCGAGGGCAGTTATTTCCCGGATGTGCTGCTGTCCATGGCGGATAATGCGGAAAAGACCTGCCCGTTTCTCACGGACGGCGGGTGCAGTGTGTATCCGGATCGGTCATATTCCTGCCGTATGTTTCCGGTGGAGCAGGGGCTGATGTATGGGAAAGACGGTGCTCCACAACTGGTGCATTTTTACCGCCCCCCGGACTTCTGTGAGGGCAAGCATGAAGACAACCCCATGACCCCGGCCCAGTGGATAAAGGACCAGGTGGCGGAGACCCACAACAAAATGACCCGGGAATGGGCGGCCGTCAAGGGACTGTTTTTCAGCAACCCCTGGCCGACCGGCGACGGGTTCGGGGAAGACACCTATGGCCCCAAGGCAAAGATGGCGTTCATGGCCGCCTACAACATCGACGCGTTCCGGGATTTTGTGTTTAACAGCAGCTTTTTGAAGCGGTATAAGATCAAGAAAGACCTGCTAAAGAAGGTTCGGGCCAGCGATGCCGAGCTGATGAGGCTCGGCTTTGAGTGGATCAGAAGCTATGTGTGGGGGGTGGAGAGCAAAAAACTCCGCCTGAAATAGAAAAATCCGGCGCTTTTCAAAGCGCCGGATTATGTTCTGAAGGGTATGGGGCCCGGGTGCCGGCTCCATCGGCAATGGCCCGGGTGCCGTGTTCTTTTTGCAGTTTAAAGCGGGCCAGCGTGTTGCGCACAGGCGAGGCCTGGCCGGACAGCTCTTCGGCGGCGGCCGCCGTTTCTTCGGCATTGGCCGTGTTCTGCTGGGTTACCGCGTCCACCTGGCCGATGCCGTCGTTGACCTGGGAGATCCCCTGGGCTTGTTCCTTGCTGGCTTCGGATATTTCCTGAAGGATATCGGAGATTTTTACCACCTTTTCGTTCATTTCCGTCAGGGCCGTGGGCACGTTTTCGGCGATGCCGGTGCCGTCGGTCATCCGGTCCATGGCATCCTGGATCAATCCTTCGGTTTCCTTGGCGGCTTTGGCGCTGCGTTCGGCCAAGGACCTGACCTCCTGGGCCACCACGGCAAATCCCTTGCCGTGCTTTCCGGCCCTGGCGGCTTCAACGGCTGCGTTCAGCGCCGGCAGGTTGGTCTGAAAGGCGATATCGTCGATCACCTTTATGATTTTCTGGATTTCTTTTCTGGATTCGTCAATAGACTGCATGGCGGTGTTCATTTCGTTCATCCGGTCCACGCTGGTGGCGCCCGAATTTCTGGCGGTTACGGCAAGCTGACTGGCATGACCGGCGTTGTCCGCGTTTGTTCTGGACTGGGAACCGATCTCCTCCATACTGCTGGAAATCTGTTCCACGGATGCGGCCTGCTCTGTTGCCCCCTGGGATAGGGACTGGTTGGAATCCGCAATATGGCCGGCACTTGTGTTGACCTGCTCCGCTGCCTGGTAAATACCCGCAATCATTTGGTTCAGGTTGGTGATCATGTTTTGAAGCGCATGGCCCAGTGTGTCTTTCCCGGAGACCACGTTTACCTCGCTGGCAAGGTCGCCGTTGCCGATGGCCGTTGCCGATGGCCGTTGCCGATGGCCGTTGCCGATGGCCGTTGCCGATGGCCGTTGCACCTCGGCTTTTATGGAGAGTTCGTCAGCCAGCGAATTCATCCCCGCCGCCATTTCCTGGAGTTCATTAACACGGGCTTTAAAGTTGGCGATTTCAAGCTGGATTACTATACAGGTGATTTCACTTTCACGGGCCTTGCCATTCATGAAGTCCGGTTCAACAAAATGCCGGTGGTCGGCAACGACTTCTACCCCCTGGATGAACCCCAGCCGGACGAGGTTGTCCCCGACCC
>JAXHVL010000060.1:0-13732 GCA_034189225.1 Thermodesulfobacteriota bacterium | reverse complement strand
CCTTGTGTTCGCCCTCTGATCGGGCGAACACAAGGTTCGCCCCTACACCGTACGTGACATGACGAGAGATGCAGCGCTTTACTGCTATTGGACTTCCAAGGAACTTGTTTTTTTGTGGAAGGCTAAAGCCTTCCGTTACATGAATTGAGGCCATTATCGAATCAGGGGATATTACCTCGGTTTGTGTAGCGGAGGCCTTTAGACCTCCATAAGTTACTTCCTGCAAAAACACCGCGGCGGGGTTGGAAGCTTTTTACCAAGCCATCAAGGTTTGAAAACAATCGAAAAACGGGGTGCGATAGCGGCGGATATTGGCGATGATGGTGGTGCTGGCGGTGTGACAGTGGGTGTCGCTGACGAATTTGAACACATGGCAGGGGGTCTTGAAAGTGTGGCAGGCCTGGACCACGGCGGCGGCTTCCATGTCCGCCAGGTCGGCGGATTCGGCCAGACGGCGGCGGTCTTCAGCCTTGATGACGGGGCAGTCGCCCGAAGCCAGCACGGCTTTGGGGATGCTGCTCAGTTTTTTGAGGTAATCGGGGGCATGGCTGACCGGTCGGCGGGTGAGAAGGTGGGGCCGGTCGTGCTCAATGATTTTATGGACCTGGTAAATGCTGCCGGTTTCAAAGCCTGTAGCCAGGGCGCCGGCCGCACCGGCATTCCACACTCTTTTCGGGCAAAAGGTGAGGCAGCCGTAGCATGTGGCGATGGCGGCGTTGGTTTTGCCGATGCCGCTGATGATCAAAATGCGGCCGGGGCTTTGAAAAACCGGAAAGGGGCTGGCCGCTGTTTTTTCCATGGAAAACCCGGCTACAAAGGGTTTGGCCTCCAGCATGGTGGCCATGATCAGAAGTTTTACAGGATGTTCGCCCACGCTGCCATTTCCTCCAGTCTGGTGACGGCCTTGGTCCCGTTTTCACCAAGGGACAGGGAAAATTCATTGACGTACAGCGCAATATGGCCGGCAATCACATCATCGGCCATTTCCTGGGCATGGGCCTTGACAAATTCTTTGGATGCATGCGGATGGTCAAAGGCGTATTGAATGGATGCGTTCAATATCCGGGTGATGGTTTTTCGATTGTCAAATGCCGGGGATGCATTCTTTACGGCGATGCATCCCAGGGGAATGGGCAAACCCGTGGTTTCCTCCCACCACTGGCCCAGGTCCACGATTTTCCGGCAGCCATAATCCGGATACACAAACCGGCCTTCGTGGATGATAAGCCCGGCATCATAGGTGCCGGACGCCACGCCCTTGAGAATGTTGTCGAACCGGTCCACAACGGTACGGGTAATGCCGGGGTTCCACAATTTCAGCAGAAGATGGGCGGTTGTGAGTTCGCCGGGAATGGCCACCAGGGAATCTGTCGTAAACCGGTCAGGGGCCATGCCCACCAGCAGCGGCCCGCACCCGAAGCCCAGAGCGCTGCCCGCATCAAGCCGGGTGTGGGTATCGCGCAGTTTGAGGGCCGTAAAAAACGAGAGCTTGGTGATGTCGTAAGTCTGGGAAAACCCCATCTGGTTCAGGGCATCGATGTCGTGCAGATGGGGCGTGAAGGTGAGACCCCGGGTGTTGATCAGCCCGTTCACCATGGCATGGAACATGAGTGTGTCGTTGGGACAGGGGGAAAACGCCGTATGAAGGGGGGTATGTGGGTGCAATGCCGTCATATCGCCTCCGTGTTCCGGGCTTTATCCTCAAAAACATGGACCGGTCGGTACAGGGAATCCCGCTGTACAGGTGTTTTGCCGGCATCCTGAATGAGTCGGATCAGCTCGGCACGGGTGGTGGCGGTGTCTACGCCCGTGGCCTTGACCACCACTTCCTCGGTGAGCACGCCGCCCATGTCATCCGCACCCGCGGCCAGGGCCAACTGCGCCAGGTGCAAGCCTTCGGTGAGCCAGCCAGCCTGAAGATGCGGCACATTGTCCAGAAAGATCCTTGCAACGGCCACCATGGTGAGATAGTCCGTGCCGGTGGCGGGCAGCTGGTTGCTCATCCGGGTGTTGGCCGGCGAAAAAGACCAGGGAATAAACGCCTGGATGATCCCGGTTTCATCGGCCACCTCCCGAATGACGCGAAGGTGCTCGATTTTTTCTTCAAGGGTTTCGCCCATGCCGTAGGTCATGGTGGCGGACGATTTCATGTTGTTTTCTGCCAGGGCATGCATGACCTGCCGCCACTGATCCACGGTTACCTTGTTGGGGCAGACCGTCCTGCGGATGCGGTCCACTAGCAGATCGGACGCCCCGGGCATGGAGTCCAGACCGGCGTCTTTAAGTGCCGCCAACACCGCGGGTATGGAGAGGCTGTCTTTCCGTGCTATATGCACCACTTCAGCAGGGGAGAAGGCATGCAGCCAGATACCTGGAAACCGGGTCTTGACGCGTTCAATCATGGCGGTGTATTGATTCAGCCGGTAATCCGGGTGCAGGCCGCCCTGAAGCATGACCTGGGTGCCGCCGCAGGCGACCAGTTCTTCAATCTTCTGGTCGATTTCTGTTGCGGTCATTTCATATGGCGGAATCCGGTCGGCCCGGGCGTGAAACGCGCAGAACGCACAGCAGGCCTCGCAGATATTGGTGAAGTTGATGATCCGGTCCACGATAAAGCCCACGGTATTGCCGGGGCAGGCCAGCGCCCGCCGGTGGTCTGCCGCCTTCGCCAGGGTCAGCAGGTCCCATGAAAACAGGTCAGCCCCATCTTTTGCGGAAATCCGTTCACCGGATAGTATTGGGTCCAGGTTTGCGTGTGTCATATTTTATTGATGTTCTTCATGTTCTTCATAGTTGTAATCATAAAGATATCCATGTTCGATTTATTACGAGATCATTATCTATTTATACGTCAAAAATTCCAGTTTCCGCAAGGGCGGCAGAAGGCCCAGCGCACCGGCCTGTTCGAAATAAAACATGGCCGCGGCCTTCAGTTCATCGGTAAAGTCGAACCGGAACAGGTCATAGTAGCCCCCCACATCATACAGAATGTCCGGGTATTTGTTCCGGGCGCCGGCAATGACCGTATCCCGCTCGCTGCGCAAACATGCCAGGGAGTGCTGATACGAATCAATAACCGCCCGGATACTGTCCTCGTGCCGTTCCAGTGCCGCCCGTCGAACGGCAAACACGGCAAACACCACTGGATAGCCGGTTTTTCGCAGCCACAGATCGCCCATGTCATACATGTATGGGGCCGGGCTTGCCGCCCTGACCATGGCATCGTTGCCGATGAGCAATGCCGCCTCCCGGTTATCCAGGGAGGGCCGGGGGCCGGTAGTGATGTAAACGGGGTCGGCGCCGTAATGGTTTTTTAAAAGAATTTTCATTAGCACGGCCGAGGTGTGGGAGGCGCTGGTCACCCCAACGGTCCGGCCGTCCAGGTCTTCGATGGGATACCGGGAAATAAGAGTCACGGACCCGATGTACCCCACGGAACTCAGGCAGAATTGGGGAAGGACAAGGATTTCATCGGCAATGCCCGCGCATGCGGCCGAAGAAATCGGGCTCATGTCCAGCCGCCCCTCGGCCAGCATAGTGTTTAGCCGGCCGGGATAATCCGGAAACACTTCCACATCCGGCACCGGTTCTTTTTCAAACATGTGGTAATAAAACGGATAACAATTTAAAAAATCGATATAACCCAGGTTCATTGGTCGACCCAGCCTGTTCATTCTATTTGCTGTCAAGTCTCCCAGCTCTGCCAACGCCACTCTTGGACGCATTGTTTTTCCTCTGCGCTCTTTGCGTCTTTGCGAGAGCTAATACTGAAGTTTTTATATGGCCAAGCCTCTTAGCTTAGTACTTTGAGGCATAAATTTGATGACGTATTTTCTTCGTGTCCTTCGTGGTAATCAACCCCCCCAGCCGATTGAACCACGAAGTTCACGAAGAACATGAAGGGTGCGTGCAAGCACCATGTGCCTTCCTATTTCGAATTGTATATGTTCCCCATACGAGGCCTTTAAATACCGTCCTTACAGGCGTAACCAAAGCGGTTCTCTCTGGGGACGGATAATTACGCATAGCCCGCGGTGGTCCGTTTCGGGTCAAACCCTGCATTTTCGATAAGCCGCCGCAGAAAGGGTTCAGACCCGTAGTCCGCCGTGGTGGCCCCGGCCGCATGCACGACCTTTTCATTGTTATAGGTGGCGCCGATGTCGTCGGCCCCGAAATGCTGCATGACCTGGGCGGTTTTTTCGCCCAGGTACATCCACAGGGCCTTGATATGGGGCACATTGGCCAGCACGATACGGGCCGTGGCATAAAGCCGGACATCGTTGTAGCCGGTAGAGCGGAAAGCCCCCGGCCTTGAGCCGGCCACATCGCCCAGCGGGGTATTGGCCCCGTGAAACCGGAGCGGCACAAGGGTTTTAAACCCGCCGGTGTCGTCCTGCAGCGCACGGATGGCAAACAGGTGGTCAATGATGTCGGCCGCGGATTCGTAATGGTTGTACAGCAATGTGGCGTTGGTTTTCAAGCCTTTTTCATGGGCCGTTCGCATCACTGCCAGCCATTGGTCGCCGGATATTTTTTTCGGGGCGATTTTTTTCCGGACCGCCGGCGCAAAGATTTCCGCGCCCCCGCCGGGCAGGGCATTCACGCCGGCGGCCATCAGCCGGGCAAACACCCCGGAAAGGGGGATGCCGGCGATTTTCGAAAAATAGTCGTATTCCACGGCTGTGAACGCCACCACGAACAGGTCCGGATTGACCGCCTTGATCCGCCTGATCATGGATTCATAGTAGTCAAAGGGCAGGTCCGGATTGAGCCCGCCCACAATGTGAATTTCATCGATGCCGGCGGCCACGGCCTTTTCAACCCGGTCGGTGATGTCGTCCAGGGAGAGCACAAAAGCCCCGTTCTCTTTTGCATCCCTTGAATAGGCGCACAGCGGGCAGCGAAGCTCGCAGATGTTGGTATAGTTCAGGTTCATGTTGACGCCGTAGAACGTGGTCATGCCGTGCCAGCGGCACCGGATGTGCCGGGCAATGGCACCCAGGCCGATAATATCGGGTGTCGACAGCAGGACGGCTGCGTCATGGCGATCGACCGTTATATCCGCTTCCACCTTTTCGGCGATGGACTGCAGGGACGAACTGGTCATCATATCGGCAAGCACGGTCATGACGGTTTATCCTCTTGCCCGGGATCCCAGGGCGGAAACAGGTCGTGGGACCGGCCCAGCAGGTTCAGTGTTTTGCCCACGATAAAGTCCACCACATCGTCGATGGTCCGGGGCCGGGTGTAAAACCCGGGCACCGGCGGCAGGATGTTCACTCCGGCCCGGGCGGCCCGGTACAGGTTTTCGATCTGGATCCGGTTCATGGGGGTTTCCCGCGGGACGATGATGCACTGCCGGTTTTCTTTCAGTGCCACATCGCAGGTCCTGCACACAAGGGTGTCCGCGTAACCGTGAACAATGGCGGAAAGGGTTTTCATGGAACAGGGGATGACCACCACCGCGTCGAAGCGGCTGCTGCCGCTGGCCATGGGTACGAAAAAGTCCTTGTCGTTGTATTCCGCAAGACCGCTGATCAACAGGCCCGGGCAGCGGCGGGCCAGCAGGGCGGCCATGCCGGTGTAGGGTGTGCGTTGTTCAAGGACTTCGTATTCGATGATCTGCCGGGCGGACCGGGATACCACAACGCCCACGGATTCGCCGCCTTTGAGCAGCTCCTCGACCAGCCGGATGCCCATGATAGGGCCACTGGCGCCGGTGATGGCAACGATGATCATGATGTCCCTCCGTGCGTCATGGGGTTGTTGTGTGTCATTATCCCGGGAACAGGTCGATCAGGGTTCCCAGAAGCAGAACCGGAGATATCCATAAATTGGCACTGAAAATGCGGGCCGTGGCCGCGGGGTCATCGGTTCTTCCGGCAAGGACCTGCTGGTAGAAAAACACCAGGCCGATCACCACCAGCGCGATCCAGTAAGGCCCGCCTTTGCCCGTGATCAGCCCGGCCAGCACCAGACCGGCCACTGCAACGCCATAGCAGATGCGGGAGGCCTTGAGCGCCCGCTCCGGGCCCAGGTCCACGGGCAGGGAGTGAAGTTTCTCCTGTTTATCAAATTCCATGTCAGCAAAGGCATAAACGATATCCAGGCCTGCGATCCAGGCCAGGATCACCAGCCCCAGCAGCACCGCCACCATGTCCAGGCGGCCGGTCACGGCAAGATACCCGCCCGCGGGTGCGGCCGCCTCAATAAGGCCCAGATAGAAGTGCGAGGCTGCGGTAAACCGTTTTAAAAACGAATAGGTGAACAACAGCAGCACGCACACAAAGGACAGGTAAAAGCAGAGCGGGTTGAGCATATACGCCGCAAAAATGAAAATCAAAGATGCGGCCACCGCGGTAAGCCACACAGAAACGCGGTTCACCTCGCCGCTGGCCACAATCCGTTCCCGGGTGCGGGGGTTCTTTGCGTCAATGTCCGCATCAATCACCCGGTTGAATGACATGCCGGCGGTTCGGGCCGCAGCCAGGGCGATGCCCACCCATATCCAGGTCATGATGCTTCCCCCGCCGGCAAACAACACTCCCACCAGGGCAAAGGGCAGGGCAAACAGGGTCTGTTCGATCATGATCAGGTCGGCCAGTCGTTTAAAATCCATAATCGCGCCATTTCCGGGTTACTTTCTCGATAATATCGCCGGACATGGTGATCTCTTCCGGCCATGGCCGCCCCATGCCTTCCTCGGTGGTTTTGCGGGTGGCGTCCACCCCCATTTTCCCGCCGAAGTTGGGGTAGGGAGCGGAGTGGTCCAGGGCGTCCAGCGGCCCTTGGGAAAGCATCAGGTCCCGCGCCGGATCCACGTTGTTCAGAAGCTTCCAGACCACGGTGCCTGAATCGCGCAGGTCGATGTCCGCGTCAAACACCGCGATAAACTTGGTTGAGGCCATCTGGCCCAGCCCCCACAGGGCGTTGATCACCTTCTTAGCCTGAGCGGGGTGTTTTTTGTCGATGGAGATCAGGGCGCAGTTATGGAACACGCCTTCCATGGGCAGTTCCATATCCACGATCTCCGGCACCAGCATTTTGATCAGGGGCAGAAATATCCGCTCGGTGGCCTTGGCCATGTAACAATCTTCCATGGGCGGTTTGCCCACCACCGTGGCAGGGTAAATGGCGTCTTTCCGGCAGGTGATGCAGGTCACATGAAATACGGGATAGGTATCCGCGGGCGAGTAAAACCCGGTATGGTCGCCAAAAGGCCCTTCAATGCGGGATTCTGCCGGGTCCACATAGCCCTCGATCACAAAATCGGATTCAGCGGGCACATAAAGATCAACGGTCCGGCCTTTGACGATCTCCACGGGGCTGTTGTTCAGAAAACCGGCCAGCATCAGTTCGTCGGTTTCCGGCGGCAGAGGGGCGGTGGACGCGTAGGTGACCACTGGTGATCCGCCCAGCGCCACGGCCACATCCATGCGCCGGCCAGCGTCCCGGTATTTTTCAAAATGCCGTGCACCGTCCTTGTTGTACTGCCAGTGCATGCCCGTGGTGGCCCGATCGTACTTGTGCATCCGGTACATGCCCGTGTTCTGGACACCGGTTTCCGGGTCCTTGGTGACCACAAGGGGCAGGGTGATAAACGGTCCCCCGTCCTTGGGCCAGCAGGTCAGAATCGGCAGCAGGTCCAGAAGGCCGCTTTCCGGCCCGTGCACCACCGCCTGGCAGGGCGCGGACCGGACTTTGCGGGGAAACACGCCGGCCAGCTCCTTGAGCGTGAACAGGGTCCTGATTTTTTCCATAAGACTGCCCGGCGGCCGGGTCTTGAGAAGGGCTTCGATGCGGTCGCCGATATCGTCAAAGGACGGCGTGTTCAGGATCATCTGCATGCGCCGGTAACTGCCAAACGCGTTGGTCAGGACGGGAAAAACCGAATCCGCCACGTTTTCAAACAGCAGGGCCGGGCCGCTGGATTTGGATACCCGGTCCGTGATTTCGGTGATCTCCAGCCGGGGATCCACCGTTTCCCTGATGCGATGCAGCTCACCGGCCGCTTCAAGTTCGGCCACCAAGCCTTGCAGGTTTTTAATTGTCTTCGCCATGTGGTTTTGACCAGAGGGCCGTAGTCCGCTTACCCATTCTTAATTCAATGTCATTAACTCTGGGCATTTTATCAATACACATCGCCAAAGTCCAACCGATTTTATACGTAAGAGATGCTGGCGTAGCCTGCCTACACCCGCGGTCGCAGGCCGCGACCCAGCCCCACACCGGCCATCCGCCGCCACAGGATCACCAGCGCAATCCCGGCCACCCCGCCGACCACATCCGTCATAAAATCCATCACAAACGGCGACCGGCCGTCAATAAAGGTCTGGATCACCTCCGAGCCCCCGGCCACCATAAGCAAATACTCAATTGCCGGCATGCCGCCCCGGTGTCTCAACACCAGTGTCAACACCGCCCCGAATACAAAGAAAAAAACGAAATGCCCGATCCTGGCGATATTCCCCGAAACCATCATCGCCACAACATTACCTGCCGTCGAAACCCATGCTTCAAGCCCATCAGACCAAAGGCTTTTTAAATCCGCCGGGATCACCGCCCCCACCAGAATCGCGGCAAATATGCCCGTCAATAAAACCCGTGGCAGGATTTTCCGCGGGCTCCTGTACAGCACCGATCCCAGCAGACACACCGCAAAAAGCCCCCAACCCGCCAGGACCGCCCTTTTCACCCTGGTGTAAACCGCTGTCTGTGTCATTGGATGCAGACGAAGGTTTCTCACCCAAAAATCCCCGGAACAACGGCTCAATTGAACGATGACCGACAGTGACGCCGTATCCGGACCGATGGTGAAATACTTCCCATAATGCTTCCAGCCAACCGTTCCGGTCAGGGAAACAGCCACATGCGGCCGCTCCATCCTCTCCATATCCCCATCCCACTGGACCAGCAAAAGCCGGGCATGGTTCCAGAGCCTTTCACCGGCCTTCACTCCCTTGCACCGCATATCCCCGGACAACCGGACAACCTGTCCCGGCGGCAGTGAATCCAGGTCCTGCCGGATGCTGACACTTTCCCCGTCCGGAGAGGACAGATACAGTTCTGCCCCCCGCTTTTCCGCCACACCCGCATCACCGGCATAAAACCGCCACTGTCCGGTCAGCAGGTCCGGCCCGACCGTCTCATACTGCTCGATCTTCAGGCCACAGACCACAGTAAGGGCAACCATCACCAGAAACAAAACCAGCAGCATTATTTCAATTCGTTGGCTCATGATTTCATTTTAGAATAACTGCAAAAAATTATATAATATTAATCAAAAAGCCCAAAAGGTCAAAGCATGAATATTCAGCGCAACGTAAATTCCCATAATTAGTGTCCGCCCAGAAATTAAATATTTGACCTGGCCCCTGAAGTCGATATAAAAACAAACAAATGTTTTGATGCTCGTTTCACAGAGGAACATGGAAACGCAGATGACATTAACGAACATCCATAGCACGCAAGAAAGGGAATAGGAAACACCAATGCCGACATTAAAAGACAAGCTCTCGCACCTCTCCTATGCTCAGGCCTGCAAACTGCTGGCACCGGAAGGCAAGCGTCTTCTTCAGACAGGCGGCTACTACAACATCGATATTGATTCACAGGTCACCCTGAAAAAGGACCTGTTCCTCCTTGATCTGGGAAACACATCGGTCATGATTCATATGGATGCAGGCCAGGGCCAGGGGCTCATTCTTCAGTGCACCGCCTGCCCGGACGCGCCCTGCGAGCACAAGGGCGCGGCCCTGTCCCTTATTCTGGAAGAAAAAATGGCGCTGGGCCTGTCCGCCCCGCCCCCGGAAAAGACACCTGTGGAAAGCCTGTCGGAAGCAGAGCTGGTGGAACAGGCCCTTGCCGATAGAAAACAGCGGGCGGAAACAGAACCCATGCGCATGAAATCCATGAGCCCTCAGGAACTGTGGACCGACTATATCGTCAGCAATGCCACCTCGGGCAAAAGCTACCGGGTGGCCTTGCGGGGCTGGGACCGCGGGCAATCCTACTGCACCTGTCCTGATTTCCGGAAAAACACCCTCGGCACCTGCAAGCACATCATATACGTGATCGATAACCTACCCAAAATATTTAACAAAACCACACAACAAACCCCGCCGTCAGTCCACGCGCCCGCGGTTTACCTGACTTACGGCCAAAGCCTGGAACTGCGAATGCTCATGCCGGACAACGCCGATGAAGCAACAGCGGCGCTCGTGGCGCCCTTTGCGGACGCACCCGTGACAGATATCAAGCAGCTGCTGCATCACATCCGCCTTCTGGAAAACAACGGCCATTCCGTCACCATCTACCCGGATGCCGAAGAATACATCAACCAACAGCTTTACCGGGAACGGGTAAAACACAAGGTCGAGGCCATTCGCCGCGATCCGGCAAACCATCCGCTTCGCAAAAGCCTGCTCAACAAGGAACTCCTCCCCTACCAGATGGACGGCATTGCCTTTGCCGTCGGTGCCGGCCGGGCCGTTCTGGCCGATGACATGGGGCTCGGCAAAACCATCCAGGGCATCGGCGTGGCGGAACTGCTCTCCCAGGATGCGGATATCAGCCGGGTGCTGGTGATCAGCCCGGCCTCACTGAAATCCCAGTGGCAGATCGAAATCAGACAAACCAGCAGCCGGTCCTGCCACCTGGTTCTGGGAAACGCTCAGGAACGGGAAACCCAGTACGACAACGACGCCTTTTTCACCATCTGTAATTACGAGCAGGTCCTTCGGGACCTCCCCGCCATCGAAAAGGTCAACTGGGACCTGATTATCCTGGACGAGGCCCAGCGCATTAAAAACTGGGAAACCAAGACATCCCAGACCATCAAGGCGCTGAAATCCCAGTTCGCCCTTGTTCTGACCGGCACCCCACTGGAAAACCGCCTGGATGAACTCTTTTCCGTGGTAGAATTTGTAGACGACCGGCGGTTGGGACCGGCATTCCGGTTTTACAACCGGTACCGGGTGGTCAATGAAAAAGGCAAGGTCCTGGGATATAAAAACCTGGACGAACTGCGGCAGCGGCTGGCCCCTGTGCTGCTGCGCCGCACCC
This sequence comes from Thermodesulfobacteriota bacterium, assembly GCA_034189225.1. Taxonomy (GTDB): domain Bacteria; phylum Desulfobacterota; class Desulfobacteria; order Desulfobacterales; family Desulfosudaceae; genus JAXHTY01. Next base: position 2,668 of record JAXHVL010000060.1, on the reverse strand, counting down.
GGAGCGCGGTCATCAAAGACCTGCCGCCCCGCACCACCACCATCCTTCGCGTTCCGCCCACGCCCGAGCAAATAGAGCTGCACAACAGTTACCAGCAGATCGTCAGCGCCATATTAAACAAAAAATACATAACGGAAATGGATTTGCTGCGACTGCAAAAGGCCCTGCTTATGTGCCGAATGTGCGCCGACAGCACCTACCTCGTGGAAAAAACCGGGCCGGGCAGCTCCGGCAAACTGGCCGAACTGGAAACCCTTCTGGATCAACTCGTGGCCGAAGAAGACCGTAAAATCGTTCTGTTCTCGGAATGGACCACCATGCTCAATCTGATTGAGCCATTACTGGCGGACCGCGGCATGGATTTCGTCCGGCTGGACGGCTCCGTTCCACAGAAAAAGCGGCAGCACCTGATGCACCGGTTTCAAAACGACCCGGACTGCAAGCTGTTTATCACCACCAACGCCGGTTCCACCGGTCTGAACCTTCAAGCCGCCAACACCGTCATCAACGTGGATCTGCCCTGGAACCCGGCGGTCCTGGAACAGCGCATCGGCCGGGCCCACCGCCTGGGCCAGCAACAGCCGGTGCAGGTTTACATACTGGTCACCGAAAGAACCCTGGAAGAAAACCTTCTGGGCACCCTCTCAATGAAACAGGAACTGTTCTTGTCCGTGCTGGACCCCGAAGCCGACACCACGGAACTGGACATGACCACCGGCCTTGAAGAGCTGAAAAACCGCCTTGAAGTGCTGCTCGGCACCCCGCCCGAAGCCCCGGAAGATGATCAATCGCGCCGCATGTCCGAAGAACAGGCCAAACAGCTGGCCCAAAAAGAAAAAGCCGCCCAGGCCGGCGCCCGGTTGATGGAATCCGCATTTACCTTCATGGGCGAAATGTTTCCCGCGCCGGACAATGCCGCCCACATGGAAGATCTCACCAGCATGGTAAAAGAAAAACTTACCCAATGCATGGACACCGATGACCAAGGCCGGCCGCGCATGACCTTCACCCTGCCCGATGAATCCATGCTCGACAACATGGCCCACTCCCTGGCCAGAATCATCGGCCACACCCAGGCCGGATAAAGGATACCGGCACACAGGGACAGATTCTGGTTTCCCCCCTGGAAGGGGGTTGCTCCAAAACCAAACCGAAATCGCTATAGATGGGCGAACACATAGGTTCGCCCTTACATGGCAGCAAACCAACACCAGACGAAAATCCACTTCAGCCCCATCTTTTGTCCGCACATAATAATGTCCCTGTCCTGCCTGCTGTCAAAATTCAAGTACACGCTGCGTGAAAACAAACGGGCTATGTCCCTGGCGAGCCATGTCTTGCCCACCTGCCGGGGACCGGTGATAAAGACCATCTTCTTTTTTAAATCATCAATAACCTGCTGTTTCTGCTGTCGCTCCATACAACACCTCTTTATCGACTATTCTGCAAAATATTGCAGAATAGTCGGAACTACCCCCTGAATTTCCCCTGAATTTTTCTAAATCCGATATAAATCCAGAGAAAGTTCATATAACCGTCCCCACTTGCGCCGAGGTATTAAGGCAGAGGTCTTTCACCATCACGGATTAAACGGGCATGTATTACAGGCGTGCGGCAATACAGATCCACGCATCCTCGTGCATGATTTTTTCAATGGCAAATCCATGCCCCTGCAAAGCCGCCTCAACGGCCTCCCTCTTTTCCTCAATGATGCCGGAACAGATAAACAGCCCGCTATCCCTCATCACATCCTTCAGAGCCGGTACCAGCTCAATCACGACACTGGTCAGAATATTGGCAACAACCACGTCAAACCGCCGGCCGATACCGCCAACCAACTCTGCGGAAAATACACTGAAATCCGCTTCCGCCACATTGTTCAGCAGAAGATTCTCCCTGGCAATGGTCACCGCCACCGGATCGTTATCAACGCCCCAGACCAGTTCTGCGCCGCATTTCCTGGCCGCAACCATTAAAACCCCCGATCCGGTCCCCACATCAAGAACATGATCGCCGTCGCCCACATATTGCTCGATCATCTTCAGACACATGGCCGTTGTGGCATGAGTGCCCGTGCCGAACGCCATGCCGGGATCGAGCTCGATAACGATATCCTCCGCCCCCGGTTGATATGCCTGCCAGGAGGGCTTGATCACAATATGCTCCCCCACCAGACGTGTATGAAAATGCTCTTTCCAGGCATTGGCCCAGTCCGCATCATCGACCTCGCAGCAGCCCATGTTGCAAACCATTCGGCCCTCTGCCGTAAGCTTCTCCACCTTCTTCTTAAGGTAGGACAGTTTTTTCAGCCCGGCTTCGTCACTATAGAAGTATCCCTTCACCTGGCCGCGCACGCTGCCGTTCTGCGGTGGAAGATCCTCCGTAACGACACCCCCCACACCGAGACCATAAAACAGGTCACAGACAAGTTCCCTGGCCGTATCACCAAAGGACGCATCTGCGGCATACATAATCGCTGTTTCCATCCATTTCATAAATCACCACAAGGTTGTCGTATCCAATTGAAAAGCCCCCTCCAAACAAGATGCTCTCGTAAAAAGTCAAATTTGGGACGACAAAGTAAAAAGTTCAAGATGCGGCGTGCCTATCTTAGTCTCGAGGAATGATCTGTAGGGGCGAACCTTGTGTTCGCCCGATCAGAGGGCGA
>JAXHVL010000006.1:0-10846 GCA_034189225.1 Thermodesulfobacteriota bacterium | reverse complement strand
GCGAAAATTTTAACCGGAGGAATACTTTGCGTATTTTGAGGATTAAAATTTGAGCCTGACGCAGAAATCGGGCAAAATAGCAATTTATGGATGGGCACCAGTTAGGAGATATCCTTGAAAATCACGTAACTTGGGGATTTGGATGAATAAAAAGCGGGAAGTCAGTTCAACGGATCGTCTTTTAGGGAAAATCACAAACCGTTCCGCCGCTGCTCCCCATTTCCAAAAAAATGCCGACGGTTCGGCTTACGATCAGGCCGGCAGTGCGGCTCACTCCCGCAAAAAAACCGGCGGCAACATGAAAAACCGTTTTTTTTCAAGTACCCGCCAGCCGCAGGCGGTGTCTCATCCCGGCATCATTATCGGAAAAGAAGGCATCGCACTGATCCTGCCGGGCACCGGCATGATCGACACGCCGTTTATCAGCGGTATCAATGCCCCATATGCTGCCGAACAAACCGATATTTTCAATGAATCCTTCAAACATACGCTTTCGGCCCTCCTTGCTGAAATTCCCGGCGACCAACGGGCCGGGGTGTGGTGTTCCCTGCCGGATTACCTGGTTGATATCCGGTATCTCAAAGTGCCGAAAGCCAGAGATAAAGACCTTGAAAACGCCATCTACTGGAGCTACAAAAAAGAAATGGTGGCAGAAGAAAGCGACACGTTCTTTGACTATGAAATCTCGGGCGAATTTACGGAACGTGGCGTTTCCAAAGTAGGGGTCTGCGCATGCAGCGTACACCAGGATGTGGTAACCCGGCTGACCGACCTTTTTGCCGGCTCCGGTTGCATGCTTTCGGGCATCACCACCAATGCTTTCGCCGTCCAGACCCTGTTAAGGCGCGAAGTGATCATACCCGGCCATGAAAACATCTGCTGTGTCCATATCGGCCGGGAAAGTTCATCAATCAACATTTTCGTGAACGGCAACCTGATGCTCGTCCGGCAGGTACGGGCCGGGCTGTCCAGCCTGGCGGAGACGATCCTCAGCGAAACGGAAAAGGATTCCCTGCAACTGGAGGGCGATGTGCCCAAAGATGCCGTTCAAACGGCCATGCAGCGAATCATCGATCATATTCGAAGTAAGGGCAGAACAGCCGACACCGTGTCCGACGAACTGTTTCTGCAGGTGGCGCCGGCGGTTGACAGAATCGGCCGTCAGATCGAGCGGACACTTGACTATTTTCGGCAGAATATCTATGCGGAACGGGTATCGGCCGTATTGATTCATGGGGAGGTGTCCGAATACCGCCCCTTCCTTGAGACCATCGCTGAACTTCTGGCCATTCCCGTCTATTCACCGCCGGATGTTCTGACCGCCGAGATGACATATGTTCACACCGAAGCGGTGAAGCAGAGCCCCCATTTTCTGTCCGGCCTGGGGCTGATTCATGCATCAAACGAAACCACTCCCAACATTCTCTTCACCCACAAGGACAAACAGGCTTACAGAAAAACAGCACGGCTCAATAACGGGATCCTGGGCGCTGCCGCCGTGTTGCTTGTCATATGCGGGCTTGTTTTTTCATACCAGATCAATACCCTTTCCGGGCTGAAAAAAGAAAAAAAAGCACTGGCAAGCGCCATCGCGGGTCTGCCCGCGGATATAAACCGGTCCGCGCTTCAAGAACTTGCAGACACGATCGTTGAGAAAAAACAACGGCTGAAAAAAAAGGCGGCCGCCATGGAGACCAGGGGGCTGCTCAATGCGCTGATCTCCCATACCCCGGATGCGATAAAGCTGAGCACCCTCGTCCTGACCATGGACAATGACCGGGAAATCGGGGTCACCGGTTACGTTTTCAGCGACGCCTATTCCCAGGATTCAGTCCTTGCGGGCTATGTGATGGATCTTGTGGAATCCGCCCTTTTTTCCAGGGTAACCGTAACACACCAGCAGAAGGAACGCCTTGGCAGTAAAGAGGTGTTGCGGTTCTCGGCGACAATCGATATATGATACGACTATTGCGATCAGGGGAAACCCGATAATGAAGACAACTGCTGTCAAAGACATAAAAAAGCGAACACTGGTTTATACCATATCGGCGTCAGTGGCCGTGGCGGTGGTGGTGGTGGTTCTGATCCTGCCGGCCCAATACAAAATTGCCGGCATTCATCAAGAAATCAGCACCATGCAGAATGTGAAGAACAACCAGAAAGTCATGTTCCCGGTTTATTCCAGACTTACGAAAACCGAGACACGGTTGACGGGCATGCTCAATTCGCTGCAAGCCCCCGCCGACGCCCCCTCCTTGCCGGAAGGGGGAATAAAGGCCATGCCCGCGGCATTCAAGGCAATCGCCGACCAGACGGGATTAATCCTTGAAGCCTGTGTACCCGATCTTCAATCAATTGAAAAGAAAAGCCCCGCTTTTCGCCTGGATCTGACACTGAGGGGGACATTCGCCAATCTACCCCGGTTTCTTTCCGTGATTGAATCGGAACCCCGGATAAAGGGAATCAAACGACTGGAAATCGAAGCGGGGCCGCAGATCACATACCGGATCGGCCTTATGGTGGCCATGCCTTCTCCGGACAACGGGAAACTGGAAACGTGATATGAGCCTGAGGGAAAAGATTGTTGTCGTGCTCGCGGCCCTTGCCGTGATTTATGGTGCTTACGAATTGGGATTAAAAAACCTGTTTACCGGCGACCCGGCCGCCGAAAAAGGGGCCGCCCGCCAGGATCGTCAAGGTGACGCCGAATCAGACATTGCGTCATTTACAGCGGGGGTCATCAAAAAAAGCGAATCCGTTCAACTGACGCCGCGGGAAACCCAGATTCTCGATCACAGGGAGACCGAATGGCCGCAGGACCCCTTTATCGATGCGACCACGGCCCTGGCCATGAAGGCCGCAGAAGCCGGCGAAGCCGACGGGAAAAAGAAAAGGACCGCCGAGCAGAAACGGTTTACCTACTCGGGCTATATTGCGCTGGGAAATATGAAACTCGCCGTCATCAATGGAATGGAGTATGAGGAAGGGGAAACGTTAAAGGAAACAGAATATGTGGTGCGGCGCATCCGGCCGTCCAGCGTGGTGCTGGCCGACGGTCAACGGCATATAACCGTTCATTTGGATGAAATCGAAGCCAAGGTGGAATAATGAAAGTGTTTAACAATCCGTTTTTTTGCCGGCCTATCAACCGGCCCCTGAAAACAGCCGGCGGGCCTCTGCTGGTCATAATGACCGCCATACTGCTGGCCGCAGGTGGAGGATGCGCTGGTAAAAAAGCCGCTGTCCAGGAACAGGATTTTTTTGACCAGTGGCGGGCAAAAGCAGAATCCACAAAAGGACATTCTCCCGCCACGGCAACGGCAACCCCGCCGGGCCAGTCCATCGAGACAAACCGGGCCGAAGCCGTCAGCAACACGGATGTCAAACCCGCCTATAAACTGGGCGCTCATGACAAAGACGCCCTGACCGGTCTTGAGGAATTGCCGGACAATCCCGTCACCATTAAAATGACCAACACCGATATCGCCGTTCTGCTGCGGGCCCTTGCCAAGGCGGCCGGCAAAAACATCGTTATCAGCGCCAATGTGGGCGGAATGGCCAACATCAACGCGGAGAACGTCCCCTGGAAAGAGGCTTTCGCCAGCCTTCTGCGAACCCACGGCCTCACCTATAATCTTATCGGCAACACGCTCAGAATCAAAAGCCTCGCCGACATCCAGCAGGACTTTAAGATTGAAAACGAATACCGGAAACAGCAGGAAGAGCGGATTCTCACAAAGGTCTTTTTCCTGAAATATTCGGACGCCGGAGAGGTGGCCACTTACATCAAACCCATGCTGTCGGCCGGTGCTGCTGCCAAGGATGGGGCATCGGCCGGGCAACACAGCGCGTCGGTGGATAAGCGGAACAACGCGGTTATCGTTCATTCGGCGGCCGGAAGCATAAAGCAGTGCGGGGCCCTGATTGACCAGATTGACCGCCCCACCCGGCAGGTGCTTATTGAAGCCCAGATCGTTGAAACAAGCAAGGATACGGCCCGTCAACTGGGCGTTCAATGGGGCGGTGTCGTCCAGGATGATTATAGCGACAGCCGCAACGGATGGATCAAGGGGGGCGCCCAGGGGTCCACCGGGTCCAGCCTGTTTGACAGCGCTGGCGCCCCCAGCGGGATTAATCCAGCTGGCGAGTGGGCTTCCAATTTTCCTGCCAATATCGGCGCAACAGGGCTTTCCCTGGGGTATATTTACGAAGACATCGGCCAAAGCCTGATTGCAGCCCAGCTTACCGCACTTGAAGAGGACGGTAAACTCAATATTCTTTCCACCCCCTCAATTACCACCCTGGACAACAGCCCCGCTACCATCGAAAGCGGCCGGGACGTACCCTTTCAAACCGTGGAGGACAACGAAGTCAATATCGAATGGAAAAAAGCGGTGCTGAGCCTTGAAGTGACCCCGCATATTATCGACCCCACGACGCTGCGGGTCCAGATCAAAACCAACAAGGATGAACTGGACTGGTCCAACGCGGCCATGACGGACGGCAACCCCACGATTATTACTAAAAACGCGGAAACCGACATGATCCTTTTTGACGGCCAGACAACGGTCATCGGCGGGCTGAACAAACAGAGTCACAGCAATAGCGAATTCGGTATTCCTTTTTTAAAAGACATTCCATTTCTGGGATTTTTATTCCGCTCCCGTAACCGGAGCAATGACATGGAAGAGGTGCTGATTTTCATTACCCCGCATATTCTGGAGCCGTACCATATGAAGGGAGATATGAGGGATGAGGGGTGAGGGATGAGGAATGAGGGGTGAGGGACGAGGTGCGAAAAAACGCAATATCACCTCCTCACAACTCAAAACTCACAACTCAAAACTCACAACTCAAAACTCACAACTCAAACAACACCATGCAATACTACGATTTATTAAATCTGACCCACGAACCGTTTTCCAATGCGCCCGACCCGGATTTCTTTTTTCCATCTTTCGTTCACCACGAATGTATTCAGAAAATTGAACTGGCCGTGCGGTTGAAACGGGGCCTGAATGTGGTTTGCGGTTGCGTGGGTACGGGCAAAACCACCATCTGCCGTGCCTTGATCAGGCGCTTTACCAACGATGAACAGATTAGGCCCTATCTGTTTTTAGACCCCGTGTTTACGTCGGCCCCGCGATTCCTCGCCCGCCTGCTGGAAACCTTCACCGGCACAGATGCCGGCGATATGGACGAGGCCGCCATGAAAGAAAGGCTCAAGCAATACCTGTTTGAGACCTGCGTGGAAGGGGATATTACACCGGTGGTGATCATCGATGAAGGCCAGAAGCTCCCCGGCTTTGCCCTGGAGATACTCCGGGAACTGTTGAATTATGAAACCAACGACAATAAACTTTTGCAGATACTCATCTTTGCCCAGCCTGAATTTGAAACCGTTCTGCGGCAGAAAGAAAATGTCAGGGACCGCATCAACCTGTTTTACCGCCTGACCCCGCTGAGCCGGCTGGAAACCATTCAATTCATCAGGTTCCGCATTAACAAGGCATCAGTCGGCAAACCCGCTGTTTCCTTTTCGCTGCCTGCGTTGTGGCGCATTCATACTCTTACCGGCGGTTACCCCCGCAAGATTATCAATCTCAGCCATCAGGCCATTCTGGCGCTGATTATTCAGAACAAAACAAAAATCACCCGTTCTCTGGTTAACGTATCGGCAGAGCGGTCCTCCGGCATGGTATCCAGGCCCGCTCCGATCCGGTCCGCATCAATCCGGCCCGGCCCGGTTTCAGCCATAGGCATCGCTCTGATCGTGGCCGCCGGCATCTTCGCCATGACGCGGCTGGACGGCACGGTTAATGCCGAAAAAAAAACAGCGTCCCCTGATGTTCCGAACCGGAGCGCAACTTCAACTTCCGATCGGACCGCCGGCGAAAACCCCTCCTCTCATGACGATGAAGCATCACCGCCCGCACCGGAAAACTCGCCGGCCGGCACAACACATTCCCGCCAGGCGTCATTCAGCGCGGAGGAACCTGGGCCCGATGAATCGACACCGGTTTTGACTGCATCCGCCGCTCCCGGGGCCGGCGGCATGGATAAGCCGGCGAAGGCGAAGGTCCCGAAAGATGACACCCCAACCGAAAGCGACGGGACCCAACCGACATCCGCAGCCCCCCAAACCCTCTGGCCCAAATATCCAAAACCCCTGGCCGTCAAAACCGCGGCTGCCCCTGATGCGGAAAGCATGGCCGGGACCGCTGATGAAAATGAGGCGGCATCGCCGCCGGACGCCGAACGGCAAAGCGCGGAACCGCGTCAATACCTGGGCATTATCACGGTCAACCAGACAGACACGCTGTACGATATTATCCGATTTATTTACGGGGACTGCACGCCGGCCAAAATCGAAGCGCTGCACCGCACCAATCCGCATGTGAACGATCCCGCTGTTATCGAAGAAGGCATTGTCATTAAAATACCGGTGCTCAACCGATGGCGAGCGCCACAGACAGAAGGGTTCTGGGTTTCCCTGGGCACATACGATGGACTGGACGAGGCCTACACCGATTTCCGCACAATTCATAATGTCCTGCCGGACACCCGGATGCTGACATGGACCAATGCCGAACAGGGACGCACCTGCAGCATCATCATTGCCAAACGTTATAATTCCAGGAGTGCTGCGGAGAGCAGGGCCGCTGCGCTTGACCCGGCAATCGCCCGGCGGTCGTCGGTCATTGCCGACTGGGGGAGCAATCCGATTTTTTACACGCCCCCGTGGCACATCACGGACGATTAAGCAACAAGGGATAAACCTGATATGACCACGCAACAACATTCAACCAGAAAAAGAACACGACGCAAACTCGGCGAGATGCTCATTGACGCGGGACATCTCACCGAAGAAAAGCTTTCCAAATATCTTGCCGCCCAGCAGCGCTCCGGCCTGAAACTGGGGCAGTTCCTCATTCGCGAAGGGGTGGTCAGTGAAGCCATGATCGTGGAACTGATATCCCAGCAGGCAGGCATCAAAAAGTACAATGCCATGGAGTTTCCCGTCAGCTCGGAGAATGCAGCCAAGCTGGCCGAGGGAATCGCCCGGAAATACCAGGCCATCCCCCTGAAACAGGACATTCAACTGCTTTATGTGGCCATGACCGATCCCCTGGATATCCGCTCCCTGGATGCCATAGAGTTTGAATGCAACATGGAAGTGGAGCCCTTAATCTGCAACGAACAGGAATTCAGCCACCTGTTCAGCCTGATTTACGGGGCACGGGCGGATGCGGGTGACATGGGTGCCGGATTCGACATGGTGGATGAAATGAATTTCGCCGAAGAAGAGGCGGCCGAGGCAGGCACCACCGAACTGACCTCCCTCCAGCATATGGCCGAGGAGGCGCCGGTGGTGAGGCTCGTCAACACCCTGCTCTCCCAGGCCATCCGGCAGGGCGCCAGCGACATTCACATCAGCCCGGAAAAACGGTATATCCAGATCCGCTTCCGCATTGACGGCAGCCTCCATGAAATGCCGGCCCCGCCCCGCCAGATGTTTCTGTCCATCGTGTCCCGGCTCAAAATCCTGGCCAGTCTGGATATCTCGATTTCCCGGATTCCCCAGGACGGACGGTTTTCCGTGAAGATCGAAAACAAGGACATCAATGTCCGGGTATCCACCATTCCCACGATTTACGGGGAAAATGCGGTGCTTCGGCTGCTGGACACCTCCAGCGGCGTTTATACGCTGGACCAGCTGGGCATGGCGGCCGATGACCAGGAAAAACTCAAACGCAATATTGCCAAACCATACGGGATGGTGCTAGCCACCGGCCCCACGGGAAGTGGAAAGAGCACTTCGCTGTTTGCCATGATGAACCGGATCAACAACCCAGACATCAATATAATAACGCTGGAAGATCCCGTTGAATACCGCATGGAAGGCATCCGCCAGGCCCAGCTCAACCGGAAGGCCGGCATGACATTTGCCGGCGGCCTTCGGTCCATCTTGCGCCAGGACCCGGATGTGATCATGGTGGGGGAAATACGGGATGGCGAAACCGCCCAGGTGGCCACCCAGGCCGCCCTCACCGGCCACATGGTGTTCAGCACGGTCCACACCAACGACGCCGCCGGCGCCATCACGCGGTTCATCGACATGGGCGTGGAGCCGTTTCTGGTCTCCTCGGTAATGCTGGTATCCATTGCCCAGCGACTGGTGCGGAAAATATGCGAATATTGTGCGCAAGACGATCACCCCACCCGGGAGGCCCTGGCCTTTATGGGGCTTGACAACGTGCCCGACCCGGTCTTCAAAAAAGGCAGGGGGTGCCCCCAGTGCATGAATACGGGATACCGGGGCCGTACGGGAATTTATGAAATTATGGACATCGATGACGAGATACAGGATATGATTCTGAAACGACGGTCCGCCCGGCAGATCATTCAGGCGGCGGTGACCGCCGGAAAATTGCGGACACTGAAACAGGATGCGGCCCGAAAGGCCGCCCTTGGAATTACAACATTGGACGAAGCAATTGCCGGAGTGATGGGCTGATATGGCGGTCTTTACCTACAAAGCATTGACGGAAAGCGGCAACAAAATCAACGGTGAGATCGAGGCGGAAACCGAGCAGGCTGCCAGCCAGGCGATTTCACTGAAAGGGTATATCCCTCTGGGTGTGAAGAAAAAAACCGGCAACGCCGGTTCACGGATTGCGGAAAAACTCACAGCGGCCTTAACCCCGGTCAGGCCCCGGGACCTGATCCTGTTCACCAAGCAGTTTAAAACCATGCTGGCCGCCGGTGTGCCCCTCATCCATATTCTTGAAACGCTGGAAAGCCAGACGGAAAACAAGCGGCTGCAACAGGCCACCATCAAAATCCAGCAGGACATCAAAGATGGGGCCAGCCTTCACGAAACCTTCAGCAAGCACCCCGGCATCTTTTCCAATCTCTATTGCAGCATGCTCCAGGCCGGGGAACGCTCCGGCGCCCTGGTGGAAGTAATGAAACGACTGATTTATATCATCGAGCACGAGGCCAAGGTAAAATCCGATATTCGCTCGGCCATGTTTTATCCGGCCATCGTGGTCACCTTTCTGGGGGTGGCCTTCTTTGTCCTGCTCATGTTCGTGATCCCCAAATTTGTCTCCATTTTCGAGCGCGTGGGCATTGACCTGCCCCTGCCCACCAAGGTGTGCCTGGCCCTGTACTCGATCATCGCCGCCACGTGGCCTTATATTTTGATTGGCCTTCTCGGCGGGGGGGTGCTTTTATACTATTATGTTAAAACCGAGCAGGGGAAATTCGTGCGGGACAACTTTCTCCTTAGAATTCCCATTATCGGGGATCTGATTTTAAAAGGCGTCATGTCCCGGTTTGCCAGTATCTTTTCCATTCTTCAATACAGCGGGGTGCAGGTACTGGAATCCATGGATATTCTGGCAGAGGTCATCGGCAACACCGCCGTAAAGCGCCAGTTTCAAAAAATCCGGGAACGGATCAAGGAAGGACGCGGCATCTCAGAGCCGTTGCAGCATGCCAGCTATTTTCCGCCCATGGTCATTAACATGGTCGCCATCGGCGAGGAGTCGGGCAACCTGGAAGAGATGCTGTCCGAAATTTCCGACCATTACGACACGGAAGTGGAATATGCCACCCAGCAGCTGGCCGACGCCCTGGGCCCGTTCCTCACCATCATGCTGGCCGCGGTGATCGGCTTTTTTGCATTGGCGATCTTTCTGCCCATGTGGGACCTGACAAAAATGGTTTGATGACGCTTACGATTAAATATATTATAATGTAATATCAATTATACAATCAACCCAACCGAATAAAAGGAGTGGCTTATGAAAAAATCAGAAAGACAATTGCTGGCCAATCAGCGGGGTTTCACCCTCATCGAAATCATCGCCGTACTCGTCATCCTCGGCATCCTCGCCGCCGTGGCCGTGCCGAAGTTTATTGACTTGACGGAGGACGCCCAGGATAAGGCCCTCAAGGGCGCCCTTGCCGCAGGTTTTTCCAATGTAACGTTGTCTTATTCCAAGTATGTTTTACAAAATGGCGCGGCCCCCACAGATATTATCGGATCCGGAACCTCTAGGTTTTGGACTGGTAGTAGTACCGGCGGTGACGTAGAAATTGAGACCGATCTGGGTGACTATCAAGCTGGCTATACCCTGTCAGGTACTGATCAAATTATAATCACTATCAAGCCGGATGCAGGCGGCTCTGAAACGTCGGACGTATTTGATTTACCATAATTTTACCCGGCACCTCCACTGGTAAAAGCTGGGTAGGTTGGGGGAAGTGCAATGAAACCCAACATGGGACAGCGGCATCCCTCCTTTGTTGGGTTTCGCTACGCTCTGCCCAACCTACCACTTTCTTTTGCATACTTTTCTTTGATAGTCCCGTAAAAAGTCAGATTTGGGACGGCAAAGTAAAAAGTTCAAGATACGGCGCAGCCCTATCACTCCCGAGGAATGAGGCGTACTTGGCGTACGCCGCAGTGACGAGGGATGCAGCGCAACGCAGATATTGGACTTCCAAGGAACTTAATATGCCAATTTGTTGTAAACAAGTCAATTTTAAGCAATTTTTCAGTTTATTGCCAGGTTTTTCAGTTTGCCGAAACAACTGAACAGCAACACGTGCCCCGCCCCTTGCAGCGCAGCCGAGCAGGGACGGTTTTTTCGGAAGACGCGGGCAGACTGTTTGAGCAGACGAGGTTTAGCGCATCTACACGACAAGACAGGGGAGTTTCTGCCCGCGCCGAAAAAACCGTTCCTGCGAGGGAAGCCGAAGGCCAAGCTGCGGGGCGCCCTTTCTTTTGCATACTTTTCTTTGGGCGAGCAAAGAAAAGTATGAAGGTCAAAAC
>JAXHVL010000059.1:0-25434 GCA_034189225.1 Thermodesulfobacteriota bacterium | reverse complement strand
TATAGACCCAATTGGCTGTATTTGGAAATGAAAGTGATGTCCGAAGAAAAGAAGAGCTACATGAATTTAATGGAGATGCTGGAGGGTGTTTCCGCGAAGCGGTTTAGTTCAACAATTAATCGACTGCCGAATTGTAGTAATATACTACGGCTGTTCGGCAGGTGTTATGGCGATAGACTGCGATTTTCGCAAGATATACCATTATTTGGGGGGATATGCAATGGTTTATGCAGCATATCCGGGGCGGGGATATCAGGAAAAATCGGTTGATGTGAACAAGCAATGGGGCCATCGGGTGTTATGCCATGACCGGGCCGCCTGATGGGTCAGCCAACCCTGCCGGCGCGGTGGTCGATCTGGAGGGGGGTGTTGCTGTGGAGGAGTTTGCCGTCGCGGACGACGAGGGCGGGGGATCTGAATGCGGCGATGTCGGTGAGGGGGTTTTTGTCCCAGGCCACCAGGTCGGTGTATTTGCCCGGTTCCAGGGCGCCTGTGGTGTCCTGGAGGCCGGCAATGCGGGCGTTGTTGAGGGTGGCGCATTGCAGGATTTCAATACCGGAAAATCCGAGGCGGTCGTAGATTTCAAGTTCCCGGTAAAGGCCGCCGAAATAGCTTAAGGGCATGCCCGCGTCGATGCCGCAGCCGATCAATACGCCGGCGTCGCGCATTTTTTGCAGGTTTTTGCTGCCGTAGCGGACCATGCCGAAATAGAGATCCGGGTTGACCAGGAATTTTTTGTTCTTCCACAATTTGTCGCGGCCGATGGTCTGGTAGTATTTCAGTGATTCGAGGTTTTTCCGGTGAAGGTCTTCATTGCAGTGGTGAAAGGCCTCTGTTTGCAGATACCGGTTGCGTTCTTTCAGTTCGGTAAGGATGCGGTCATCTTTGTACCTGTGGGGCAGTTCATTCCAGGCCTCTTCCATGAGGTAGGCCTGCCCCACGGTCATTGTGGGAACAACGGCGATCCCTTTTTTCACCAGGCGTTCGACGTCGGTATCGCTTAAATACGCATCTGATACCATATGCTCGAAACTATGAAGGGGATACTGGATGGCCCGGTCAAAGCCCCATTTCCGGTGGCAGTGCGCCAAGACCGGGAGCCCCCGCTTCTGACCGAAATCGAAGATGTGCCGGAGCTGCTCGTCGCTGTAAACGGCAATATCCTTTTTCCTGCAGAATACGGACTTGTTGTCCACGGTAATCTTGAGGAAAGAAGCGCCTTCGGCGTTTTCCTGAATGACGTCTTTTAATTCTTCGGTGTCTTCAAAATTGGTCATCAACATGCCGATGAAGAGGGCGGCGGGTTTTGCAAAAAAATTGATGTCGGACGGATCGATTTCAGGGTGTCCGCCCTTGATGTTCAGGATGCTGTTGCAATAGGTGACCCGCGGCCCCTTAAGGTGCCCCGTTTCGATATCTTTGATGAACCCGTGCAGGGCACCGGGAAATGACCCGACATCGCGAACCGTTGTGACGCCGGATTCAATGCAGAGCTCATAATGCCGTTTCTGCTGGGCCACATGCTTGAAGATATCGGTGAGGTCAAAGGAAAACACAGGAGAAGCCGTGGTATGGCAGTGCGTGTCAATCAGCCCGGGTGTGACCCACCGGTCTTTCATGTCAATGACGGTCATGCCCGGGACAACCGGTATGGCGCTGTCAATGCGGACTATTCTGCCGCCTTTGCTGAGTATCGTCTGCTTTTCATGGATTTTTCCGGTTTTGACATCAATGAGCGTACAATTGGTAAAGGCGGTTTCATCGCGGTAATCGATCGCGGGAACGTTGCGAAGATTTGGGCGGCTGCACCCGGGGGCAGCCGGCAGCGCCAGGGCTGCGCCGGCAAGCCCCGAATATTTTAAAAAATCCCTTCTGTTGATTTTACCCTTTGAAACATCCATTTTTTGCTCCGGTTTTTTGAACGTTGCCTGCATTGTCCGATCAAGCGTAATAATGGGGCATTTTATACTGTCTGCACATTCCAGAAAATACTTATCATATGCATAAATGCTAAATGTTGCAATAACGAATCCTGGCCCGGAGAGCCAGGCGTTGGCCGTTGCACCTCCCAGAAAGGGGATTGGTCCACATCGAAATCGAAATCGCTATCGAAATCGAGCGGACTTTGAATTTGCAGAGGAAAAACTTTATGCCTAACGCTTTGAACCAAGCCGAAATTGCAATGTGTGATGGCTCTTTTCGATTTCGATCCCGATAGCGATTTCGATTGTTGTCGGGGGCTGCTGAACCATTGCCTGTGGGGTTTTTACCGCGAAGCCCACAAGTAAATTTCGTCTAAGGGCAGTTTGTCAAGGAATAGATGGCACCGCTTCCCAGGCAAAGATGCCGGGCTGAAGAAGGAGGTCGCTGGTCTGAAGGCGGCGGATGGTGTCGGTGTGGCGGATGTTCAGGAGGGCGTGGGTGAGGCCGGCGGCGGCGAGCATGGGGGCGAAGGTGGTTTCCAGAAGGAGGCGCTTGTTCTGAGGGGCCGGGCCGGCGGTGAGGTTGGAGATGCCGGCTATGGTGCGGACGGGAACGCCGAAAAGATCGGGAAGATGGCGCAGCACGGACAGGACGGATTGGTTGTGCCGGCCGCCGTTGTCCCAGATCATGGGGGCGATGACGGGGTCGATGATGAGGCGGGCGGGATCGAGGCCGGTGTTGGAGAACGCCTCGAACACGCGGGTGGCCACGTCCAGGCAGTCGGCTTCGTCCACGGGCACCTGGCTGTCGGGATACAGGAGATAGCCGATGATGTCGGTCCGGTATTGCGCGGCAAGGGGAAGGATGCCGTCCAGCTTGGCCGGCTCCAGGGAAAACCCGTTGATGATGACGGGATTTGTGGCGGCGATCAGACCGGCTTCCAGGGCGCGGGGGTTGGTGGTGTCCAGCAGCAGGGGCAGGTCTGTGACGGACTGGACGGTTTCCACGAAAAAGGTCATTTTTTCTTCCGGGTCCCGGGACAGGGGGCCGGGGTTGATGTCCAGGGCCTGTGCGCCGGCGGCAATGCAGGTGTTGACCAGGCCGGTGACGGGGTCTGGGTCCAGGTGGTCGATGGCCCGGCTGATGGCGGGGTTGGTGATCTGGAGGTTGTCGGCAACGATGATCATTTTTACAGTTCAGCCACAGACACACACAGACATGCACGGACACTTTTTCTGTGTTTGTCTGTGTGGGTCTGTGGCCCTTTTATCCGTTAAAAAAGGCGGCGATGCGGTCAACGACGAAGGCGAGCTGATCGTCGGTGAGTTCCGGGTAAATGGGCAGGGCCAGGGTGTGGCCGGCTGCGTGCTCGGAAACCGGGAAATCGCCTTCGCGGAAGCCGAGATGGGCAAAGCAGTGCTGCATGTGCAGGGGCACGGGGTAATAGATCTCTGTTCCCACCTTGTGTTCCTGGAGAAAGGCCCGAAGTTCATCCCGTTTTTCAGCCACGGCAATGACAAACTGGTTGTAGATGTGGCGGTCCTGGATGTCGGCGGGCAGGCGAACCTTGTCAAGAATACCGGCGGATTCGAACAGGGCGCGGTAGCGGTCTGCGTTGCGCCGGCGCTTTTCCGTCCAGGTGTCCAGGTATTTGAGCTTGACGGAAACCACGGCCGCCTGAAGGGCGTCCAGCCGGAAGTTGCCGCCGATCAGGGAGTGGTAATACTTGGGATGGCTGCCGTGCACCCGGAGAATCCGGAGTTTTTCGTCGTTTTCCGCCGTGTTCGTGGTGACCATGCCGCCGTCGCCGAACGCGCCGAGGTTCTTTGAAGGAAAAAAGGAAAAGCAGCCGTAGTCGCCCATGGCGCCGGCCCGCCGGCCCTTGTATTCGGCGCCGATGGCCTGGGCCGCATCCTCGATCACGGCAAGGTCGTATGATTCGGCCAGGGCGTTGATACCGTCCATGTCCGCGCACTGGCCGTAGAGATGCACCGGCATTATGGCCCGGCACCGGCCCAAGGTCTCCGTGGGCATGCGGTCCAGGGTGGTCTGCAGGGCATTGACATCGATATTGCAGGTGTCTTTGTCAATGTCCACGAATACGGGTGTGGCCCCTACCCTGACAATGGCGCCGGCGGTGGCGAAAAAGGTATAGGGGCTCGTTAGCACGATATCCCCCGCGCTCACGTCCGCGGCCATCAGGGCGATGATCAGGGCGTCGGTGCCGGAGGAAACGCCTACAGCGTGCGGGACGCCGCAGTAGTCGGCGATTTCCGTTTCCAGGGCGGTCACGCGGGGCCCCAGAATAAACATCTGGCTGTCATAAATTTCTTTTGTTACATCCAGAACTTCATCTTTTATGGTTTCGTACTGGCCTTTTAAATCAAGCAGTGGAACATCCATTAAGCACTCTTTCTGTGTCCGTTGAATTGTCCGTTTCTTCTGTTTTGTCTCTGCGCCCCCCACTGGTCGGCGCCGGGCAACAATTTGCAGGCCGTGGAAACGGCCCGGTATCCCAGCAGATCTTCCACCGCGTCGCACAGTGCGGCGCCGGCCGCGACCTTTAGCTCCTTCGGCAGCGATATCACCGCCTCCGGCGTTTCCGGGGCCACGATGTGGAGGTAAGCGTCGCAGTTGCCGGAATGCTGCTCAAACAGGGTCTTGAGATGGGCAAGGGTCTCCGCATCAGTCTTTTCCGCATTGATGGTGCAGTGCACCGAGGGCGCCCAGGCTTCTGGTGCCTTGTCCACCGGCACGATCCGGTCCGCATGGACGGAAAGCGCGGTTTCGGACTTCTCAAGCCGCCCGCCCACGAATACCGGCGCGTCCTCCACCAGCAGGGGCCGCACCACGTCATACACCGAGGGGAAGACCACCACCTCCACCGTGCCGTACATGTCCTCGATGGCGATAACAGCCATCTGCTTGTCCGTCTTGGTGCGCTTGTGCTGCACCTTTATGATGGTGCCGCCCACGATCACGCTTTCGCGGTCCGCCATCTCCCGGATGGTCAGGGCGTCGGCATTGGCGAACCGGGCCAGCAGCTCCCGGTATTCGGCCAGGGGGTGGCCGGTGATGTAAAAACCCAGGGACTCTTTTTCAAAGACGAGCTTCTGCTTTTCGTCCCATTCGCCTATCTCGGGAAGGGTGGGCGCGTTCACGCCGGTGGCGCTGTCGGTCATGTCGAACAGGCTCATCTGGGTGTCGGCCTTTTCTTTCTGAATGGTATGGCCGTAATTCAGAGCATCCTCCATCGCGGCCATCATGGGGGCTCGGGCCGCGCCCGTGGAATCAAATGCCCCGCACTTGATAAGGCTTTCGAGGACCTTTTTGTTGACCTTGAACAGGCTCACCCGCTCGCAGAAATCAAACATGGAGGCAAACACGCCGTTCTGCTTGCGCTCCTCGATGATGGCCTCGATGGCGGCCTCGCCCACGCCCTTGACGGCCAGCAGGCCGAACCGGATCTTGCCGTCCACCACGGTAAAGGTTTTTTCACTTTCGTTGATGTCCGGGGGCAGCACCTCGATGCCGGCGTTGCGGCACTCGGCGATGAACTTGACCACCGTGTCCGAATTGACCATGGCGCTGGTCAGCAGCGCGGCCATGAACGCGACCGGAAAATGCGCCTTGAGGTAGGCGGTCTGGTAGGCGATCAGGGCATAGGCCGCGCTGTGGGACTTGTTGAACCCGTAGCCGCCGAAATATTCGATCTGCTCGTAAATCTCCCCGGCCCTGGATTTATCAATATTGTTGTTCACGGCCCCGTCGAGAAATATCTCCCTCTGGGCGGCCATCTTTTCGGCTATCTTTTTGCCCATGGCCTTTCGCAGGTCGTCGGCCGCGCCCATGGTGTACCCCGCAAGGGACCGGGCGATTTGCATGACCTGTTCCTGGTAGAGGATGACCCCGTAGGTCTCCTTGAGAATGGGCTCGAGCTCCGGAATCATGTAGGTGACCTCTTTGCGGCCGTGCTTTCGTTCCACAAAGTCTTCCACCATGCCGCTGCCCAGCGGGCCGGGCCGATAGAGGGCCACCAGGGCCGTGATATCGGCGAAGCATTCCGGCTTCATCTTGACCAGCAGCTCCTTCATGCCCGCGCTTTCAAGCTGGAACACGCCGGTGGTGTCGCCCCGACTGAGAAGCTGGTAGGTCTTTTCGTCGTTGTTGTCCAGGGTCGCCATGTCCGGCGGGGTTTCGCCCTGTTTTTCGATGAGGGCCTGGGTGTCCTTGATCACCGTGAGATTCCGCAACCCCAGCAGGTCCAGCTTGACCAGGCCGATGTTTTCCACGCACTTCATGTCGTACTGGGTGAGCACTTCGTTGTCTTTTACGGAATACAGGGGGAGGTAATCCACCAGGGGCCGGTCACCGATCACCACGCCGGCGGCGTGGGTGGAGGGATGGCGGGGAAGGCCTTCCAGGGCCTGGCTGGCCTTCATCAGCTCCTGGAATTCCGGGCGGCTGTCCACCAGCTTTTTCAGCTCGGGTTCCTTGGTCAGGGCGTCGGAAAGGTTCTTGCTGTCGCTGGGAATCAGCTTGGCGATCCGGTCCACCTCGAACAGCGGCACATCCATAACCCGGCCCACGTCCCGGATGGCCGCCCGGCTCTTCATGGACCCGAAGGTGATGATCTGTGCCACGTAGTCCCCGCCCCCGTATTTTTCCACCAGGTATTTGTATACCCGCTCCCGGCCGTTGATGCAGATATCCACGTCGATATCCGGCATGCTCTTTCGCTCGGGATTCAAAAACCGTTCAAACAGCAGGCCGTGTTCAATGGGATCCAGGTCGGTGATCTCCAGGCAGAAGGACACGATGCTGCCGGCGGCCGACCCCCTGCCCGGCCCGATGGGGATGCCGCTGGATTTGGCGAATTTGATAAAATCGGCCACGATCAGGAAATACCCGGGAAACCCCATGTCACGGATAATGCCGATCTCGTAGTTCAGCCGGTCCTTGTACACCTTTTCATCGGGAAAGGGCTCGCCGCTTTCTTCTTTCTGTTTGCGGATCAGGGCCAGCTTTGTCTCAAGGCCCGCCCGGGCGTTTTCTTCAAAAACATCTTCCACGGTCTTGCCGGCCGGGGTGTCGAACTGGGGGAAATGGAGGGTGTTAAAATCGAACACCACGTCACAACGGTCGGCAATGGCCACGGTGTTGGCGGCCGCATCCGGAAAGGAGGCCAGAAATTCGCACATCTCTTCTCCGGGCTTGAAGTTGAGCTGATCCGTCTCGAATTTGAACCGGTCCGGATCCTTCATGGTTTTGCCGGTCTGCAGGCAGAGGGACAGCTCGTGAAGGCTGCTGTCATTGATGTCCAGGTAATGGCAGTCGTTGGTGCCCACCAGTGGCAAGCTGAGGCGCTGGCCCATGTCCCGCAGGGCCTCGTTGATTTTATCCTGTTCGGAAAGCCCGTTGTGCTGAACTTCCAGGAAGAACCGGTCCTCGCCGAACAGATCGGCGTAAAAGCGGGCTGACGCGTCAGCGGCGGCGTGGTCGCCCTTGAGCAGGTGCTGGGGGATTTCGCCCTTGAGGCAGGCGGACAGGCCGATCAGGCCTTCGCTGTGTTCGGCCAGCAGTTCCTTGTCAATGCGGGGCTTGTGGTAAAAACCATGGAGTGAGGCGGCGGTGGCGAGCCGGCAGAGGTTGTGGTACCCGGTCATGTTTTCCGCCAGCAGGACGATATGGGTCATGCCCTCGTGATCCGCCGGGGTTTTGTCCGCGATGGTGCGAGGGGCCATGTAGCACTCGCATCCGATAATGGGCTTCACCCCGGCGGCAATGGCCTTTTTGTAAAAGTTCACCACCCCGAACATGGTGCCGTGATCGGTGATGGCCACCGCTTTCATCCCGTATTCCACGGCCCTCTTAAACAGGGCATCCAGCCGGATGATCCCGTCCAGCAGGCTGTACTCCGTGTGTACATGCAGATGAACGAAATCGGTTGTTGTGGTGTTTCCCATCGCAGTCCTCTAAAAACGATTGCAGTTCTCTAAAAACAAATAACCGAAATTAGAAACTGGAAATTGGAAATTGGCGTCGGCATTGCTTCCTGATTTCTAATTTCCAATATCTGATTTCCAATGTCTAATGCGCTGAAAACCGGCTCATACAGAAACCAAAAGCGCGTAAACCTGTGTCAATCAGTCCAAACGGTAATTCGGCGCCTCCTTGGTAATAATCACGTCATGCACGTGGCTTTCGCGCAGGCCGGCCGGGCTGATTTTGACGAACCGGGCATTTTCACGGAGCTCGTCGATGGTGCGGCAGCCCACATACCCCATGCCGGCCTTCAGGCCTCCGAGCAGCTGCACGATATTGTTGGAAATGGTGCCGCGATAAGGCACACGTCCCACGATGCCCTCGGGCACCAGCTCGCTGTCCTCCACGTCCGATGTCTGGTAATAACGGTCCTTGCTGCCCTGCTTCATGGCCTCCACCGAGCCCATGCCCCGGTAAACCTTGTAGCTCCGGCCCTGATAAAGAATCGTTTCGCCGGGGCTTTCCTCGGTGCCCGCGAACAGGCCTCCGATCATCACGCAGTGGGCGCCTGCGGCAAGGGCCTTGGCAATATCGCCGGAAAATTTAATCCCGCCGTCCGCGATCAGCGGCACACCGGTCTTATTGGAAATGGACTTGCAGTTCATGATGGCGGTGAGCTGGGGCATCCCCACGCCCGCCACAATTCGGGTGGTGCAGATGGAACCCGGCCCCACCCCGATCTTCACGCCGTCCACGCCCGCTTCGATCAATGCCTCGGCCCCTTTGGCCGTGCAGACGTTGCCCGCGATGATCTCGATCGACTTGAAGGTTTCCTTCAGGGTCTGGATGGTTTCAATGACGTTTTCCGAATGGCCGTGGGATGTGTCGATGGCGACCACATCGACCCCGGCGCTGAGCAGGGCCTCGGCCCGCTGGATGGCGTCCTGCCCGACACCGACGGCCGCACCCACCCGCAGCCGGCCCAGTTCATCCTTGCAGGAATGGGGGTATTTTTTCAGCTTCTCGATATCCTTCATGGTGATCATGCCGGCCAGACCACCCGTCTTGTTGACCACCAGCAGCTTTTCAATCTTGTGCTCGTGGAGCAGTTCCTTGGACTCGTCCAGCGTGATCCCCTCCTGGACGGTTATCAGGTTTTTGCCGGTCATAACCTCGGCGACCTTTCTGCCAAGGTCGGTTTCAAACCGCAGGTCCCGGTTGGTGACGATGCCCACCAGCTTTTCACCCTCGGTCACGGGCACGCCGGAAATATTGTATTTGCCCATGAGGTTGAGAACTTCGCCGATGGGCTTATCCGGAGATGTGGTCACCGGGTCCACGATCATGCCGCTTTCGGACTTTTTCACCCGCCCCACTTCCGTGGCCTGGGCTTCCACGCTCATGTTGCGGTGAATGATCCCCAGACCGCCGGCCCGGGCCATGCTCACGGCGGTTTCGGACTCGGTAACGGTGTCCATGGCCGCGCTCACAATGGGAATATTCAACGACAGGTTCCGGGTCACCCGCGTGGTGGTATCCACAGTCTCCGGCAATACGTTGGAATAATTGGGAATCAGCAAAACATCGTCAAATGAATAGGCTTCTTCCGGGTTTATTTTAATCATCCATACCCTCCAAGGCAATCGGTTAAAATATATAACTATCTGGAATTTAAAATTAAATAAAAAAGATAACGACGCGGACGATCAGCATCGTTATCGTCTGAAATACCATATTGCCGGCCGGGTTTACAATCTTTTATTTGACTTGAATGAGGGGAGTGGGCTATTTTATTTACCGATTGCCCTTATCCGGATATTTCACGAATCGATTTATATGAGTATTCGTCAGGAATTTTCGTGAAATATTCGGGGGAACCAACCAATACAAACACGAGACGTTATCATGCTGATAAAAATAAACCCGCATAATCCGCAGAAACGGCTGATCAACAAGGTGGTGGACGTACTTCAGGAAGGCGGCATCATTGTCTATCCCACGGACACCTTTTACGGCATCGGCTGCGATATCATGCATAAAAAGAGCGTGGAAAAAATCTATCAACTCAAGCAGCGGCACAAATCCAAGCCCTTCAGTTTTATCTGCTCGGACCTGAAAAACATCAGCGAATATGCCAAGGTCTCCAATTACGCCTATAAAACCATGAAACGGCTGCTGCCCGGTCCCTATACCTTTATTCTCGAAGGGTCCAAGCCCCTGCCCAAGACCATGGTGTCCAAACGAAAGACCGCCGGTATCCGCGTTCCGGACCACAACATCTGTATCGAGCTCGTGCAGACCCTTGGCAACCCGATTATCTCGACCACGGCCACCAGCCCGGATAAAACCGTTTTTGACCACCCATCATTCATACACGATCATTACGGAAAACTGATCGACCTGGTGATTGACGGCGGCCCAGTGCCGTCGGAACCGTCCAGCGTCATATCCCTTATTAATGATGAACCGGAAATCATCCGGGAGGGGCGCGGAGAACTGACCATATTTAAATAAAAGCCAATCGTGAACCTGATTTTCCTGACAATCAACGTTGTTGCGTCGGTTGCCGTTTCCGGCCACGCCCTGCTGACCAAGCGAACCCCGTCGGCGGCGCTGGGCTGGATCGCCGTGTGCCTGCTGTTTCCGGTGGCGGGGATCCTGCTGTATTTCCTGTTCGGCATCAACCGGGTGGAAACCCGGGCCAAAAAAATGGACAGCCAGTCTCCGCAAGACCGGCCGGACAGCCAGCCCTACCGGAACGCCACGGCGGATGCCGCTTTCATGGCCGATGACCTTCCCCTGCCCGTTTATTTTTCCCAGATCGCCCGAATATCCGACAATGTCACCGAACTCCCCCTTGTGTACGGCAACCGGATTGATGTGCTGCACAATGGCGAAGCCGCCTATGAGGCCATGCTGGATAGCATCGAGCAGGCGCGCAATCATATTTTTCTGAGTACCTATATCTTTGAAACAAACCCTACGGGCCGGCGGTTTATCGATGCACTGGGACGGGCCGTAGACCGCGGCGTGTCGGTAAAGGTGATCATTGACGGCGTGGGCGAATATTACAACTGGCCCAGGGCCGGCAGGCTCCTGAAAAGAAGGGGTGTGACCGTTGCCCGGTTTATCCGGCCGCGACTGCTGCCCCCGGCCGTTCATATCAATCTTCGGAATCACAGAAAAATTCTGATCACCGACGGCATGACCGCCTATACCGGCGGCATGAATATCGGGGAACGGCACCTGGCGGAGAGAACGGACAACCCCAGGCGTGTGGTGGACATGCATTTCCGGCTCACCGGCCCGGTGGTGCTTCAGATGGAACAGACCTTCCTGGAAGACTGGGCATTCTGCACCGGCGAAAACCTCGCACCTCACACGCACCTGCACAGTGCCGCGGGCAAAGCCTTCTGCCGGACAATCAAGGACGGCCCCAACGAGGACATTAACAAGCTTATTACCATCATTATCGGGGCCATCTCCTCAGCCAGAAAACAGGTCATGATCATGACGCCCTATTTCCTCCCCTCCGGTGAAATGATATCGGCCCTGCAGAGTGCTGCGCTGCGCGGGGTGGAGGTAAACATCGTGCTGCCGGAGAAGAACAATCTGCCCTTTATCGCCTGGGCCACGGGGCACATGCTCAAAGATCTGCTTTACCGGGGTGTACGGGTGTATTTTCAGCCGCCGCCCTTTGTACACACCAAGCTCTTTGTGATGGACCGGCAATACGCGCAGGTCGGATCGGCCAACTTCGACCCCCGGAGTTTTCAACTGAACTTTGAATTGTGTGTGGAAATCTATGATACGGAAGTGGCACGGATGCTGAGCGAACATATCCTGGGACAGATTCAACGGTCAACCCCCGTGTCCCTGGCGGCCATCCAGAACCGACCATTGCCCGTGAAAATACGGGACGCCATGGCCTGGCTATTTTCGCCCTATCTTTGAAAACGCCCGCATATTCCTTCCTTCTCCCCTGCGACCATTAAACCTGCGTCTTATCTCCGCCCCGAACTGCCGGGATTTGCTGCTCAGCACCGCATAGCTGTAGCGCATGTTCTTGTCCATAATGTTGCTGGAATTCTTTATGCTGGCGGGTAGTTTGGCGCCGCTGGCAACCATTTTTCGCATCAGGGGCACTTCCTGTCCAATTACCCTGGCTTCATGGTTCCGAACGGCATCAAGAAACGCGATACGATCCTTTGGCGTATTGGTATAGGTCACTGCCTTGCCCAGGTGCTGCAGGGCATGGCCGTCGCTGCCGCCGGTCATGATTTTGTCCAGATTAAACCCGAGCACGGTGCTTTTGAGATTCCACTTTTTCAGATTTCCGGCATTAATGGCTTCCACGCCGTCCCCCATTAACAGTAGCTCCCGTTGCTGTGCCTCGGCAAAAAGCGGGTTGCAGACACCGGTATACATGACGCAAAAGGGATGGGGAAAAACAATGATCCCGTCGTGCCGGCGGGCGCCTTCAACGATGGATTTCATGGAAAGATTGATGGAAGACATGGTGTCCCGGCCTTTGGCGGGATAGACGATTTTTTTATAAAAATGCCGCAATCCCCGGCAATCGTAGAAATAGACGAGAAGATGGGCCCCTTCCCTTGATGTGACTTCAATCCCGGGAATAGAAAGCACATCCGCATACCGGTCCATTTCCAGGGCGCCCTCGATGGCATTGTGATCGGTGACGGCAACACCGATCCCCATTTCTCTTGCCCGTTTGGCGATCATGGCGGGCAGATCGGCGCCATCGGAAAAAACCGAATGAAAATGAAGGTCTACAACGGTATGATTCCTGGACAGATCCGGAAGATCGGGCGGGAAAAAAAGGACGCGGTCGTTGTGGTCAAACGTATGGTCAGTGGCTCGATGTTGCTGCATCTGTAATATATCCAAACCGTGCGGCCATTTTGCCGCCGGGGGCCGGCATTATTAACGATTCAATACTTGCTTACTTTGATATTATACCACAAATGATCTGTAAAACAATCGAATTCGAAATTCCCAGGGGCATAGCAGGAGTGCGGATCTTTGGTTGGGATAATCCAAATCGAAATCGGGATCGCTATCGGGATCGAAAAGATATGGCGCTTGGACACGAGAAACTGGATGTCTATCGCCTTTCGATAGGCTACGTTGCATGGGTTTACGAGATGGCCGCGACGCTCAGCCGTCTCGGCGGAAGAGGCTACCAAATTCGAGAGGATCAAGCGGCCTACAGCGTCGATTTCGATCCCGATAGCGATTTCGATCCCGAAGAAAGAAAATCCCAACGAACGGATGCACTGGACGCTCATTCTTCGCGCCAGTGATCCTGAGCGTCAAACGCCCGGGCGGTAAAGATACCCCCCGGATACGCCTTCGTTCCGGACCGGCAGATCAAAAAGTTCTTTAGCGGATTTGCCCAGGATTAATTCCAGAATTGAGAAACGGCTTCGCTTGGGCGGATAAACAGGCGTCACCTTCCCTTTGATTCCGGCCTTGCGGCCGGCCATTTCAACGGCATCGGCCAGATTGCCGAACTGGTCGACCAGTCCCAGCGCCTTGGCTTTTTTGCCGGTATAAATCCGGCCGTCTGCCAGTTCGGCCACGGTCGATACCGCCATGTTCCTGCCGCGCGCCACATCTGCAATAAACTGCTGGTGGATATCATCGGTAAAAGACTGAAGAATGGCCTTTTCATCCGGTTCCAGTTCGTTCACCGGTGAAGCCATGTCCTTGTATTCGCCGCTTTTGATCACCACCGGCGCAAGCCCGATCTTTTTAAGAAGCTCTTGCAGATTGGTGTAACTCATGATCACGCCGATGCTGCCGGTCAGGGTGCCGGGATTGGCCATAATCGTATCGGCGGCCGAAGCAATATAATAGCCACCCGATGCGGCGATGGATCCCATGGACGCCACGACCGTTTTGTTTTCAAGCGTTTTTTCGATTTCCCGGTATATCTCCTGAGAAGGCCCCACAGCACCGCCGGGCGAATTGATGCGCACAACAATGGCCTTTATGGAAGGGGTCTCGCGAAACCTTTTCAGGTCCTCAAGGACATACCGGGAGGAATGGATCACTCCGTTGATTTCAACGACCCCCACTTTTTCCCCGAGATCAAATCCGGGTTTTTGGGACGACACGACGAAGAGGGAGGACATGATCGTCATAAAAGCAAGCACAATGGCAGTAAAAACGAGAATGAAAAAGAGGAACGGGTGTCTTCTGGAAAACATGTGATAATATCCCCGCTAATTATGATGACGGCCGTCAAGTTTGAAAAGCCGGGGGCGGATACGCCGACCCCCGGCTTTTTAATAAATATCACTCATTATCCGGCCGCAGCGACAACGCGTCTTTTCAGCTTTCGCCGTCCGGTGTTTCGCCATTGTCATTGGCGGCATCATCCTGCTCGGCGTCCTTATTCTCACCCTGGTCGCCCATCAGCCCGTTTTGCAGATTTTCCCGCAGCAGCTCGCCGAATGCGGATGTGGAGGATTTTGAGTTGTCCACATAATCTTTGAGAAGGGATTTTTCATCATCGATATCAAGCCGCTTGATGGAAAGCCCGATCTTGCGTTCATCCGCATTAACGTTCATCACCCGGGCGGACAGCTCATCGCCGACCTCATACTGGCCAACCGGGGTTTTGATCCGTTCAGTACTGACTTCGGATACGTGGACAAGGCCTTCAATACCCTCTTCAAGCTCGACGAAAATGCCGAAATCCGTCACATTGGTCACCGTGCCGGTAACTTTTGTGCTGATGGGGTAGCGATTCTTGACGCTTTCCCAGGGGTCGGACTCGAGCTGCTTTATGCCCATGGAAAAACGTTCGTTATCCTTGTCTATTTCCAGGACCACCGCCTGCACCAGGTCCCCTTTCTTGTAAATTTCAGAGGGATGCTTTATTCGCTTGATCCAGGAAATGTCGGAAATATGGACCAGTCCGTCAATGTCATCGTCAATACCGATAAACAGGCCGAAGTCGGTGATGTTCTTGATCCGGCCTTCGATGACCGTGCCCACGGGGTATTTTTCGCTGATAACCTCCCAGGGGTTGGGTTCCACCTGTTTCATGCCCAGGGAAATCCGTCGGTTTTCGGGCTGGATATCCAGCACAACGGCTTCGACTTCCTCGCCGACGTTCACCACCTTGGAAGGATGGCGGATTTTCCGGGTCCATGAAATTTCAGAAACGTGAATGAGGCCCTCGACGCCTTCTTCCAGCTCCACGAAAATACCATAATTGGTAATGCTGACCACCTTGCCCGTGGTTTTCGCGCCCACCGGGTATTTTTCCCTGGCCGTGGTCCACGGATCCGGGGCGAGCTGTTTCATGCCGAGCGAAATTTTCTTTTTATCGAGATCAAAGGAAAGAACCTTCAGCCGGATATTGTCGCCCACAGAAAAAAGTTCCGCGGGATGCCGCACCCGACCCCAGGAGATATCCGTAATGTGCAGCAGGCCGTCCACGCCGCCGAGATCCACGAACACGCCGTACTCGGTGATGTTTTTGACGATGCCGTCCACTTCCTGACCATCTTCAAGGGATGCCATAACTTCGGCCCGTTTCGCGGCAAGATCCTGCTCCAGAAGCACCCGACGGGACAATACGATGTTGTTACGCCGCCGGTTGTACTTGAGTATTTTGAAATCGTAGGTCTGGCCGACCATCTCATCAAAGTTGCGGATGGGACGGAGATCCGCCTGGGAGCCCGGCAGAAATGCCTGCAAGCCCACATCCACGGAAAATCCGCCCTTGACGCGGTTGATGATGACACCCTTGATGATCCCGTCATCGTCATAAGTTTCCTTGATGACTTCCCAAACCTTGTCTTTTTCGGCCTTATCTTTTGACAGGATGAGACTTTCATGCTCCTCATCCCAATACTCGATCATCACTTCCACTTCATCGCCGATCGCGACGTTCACCTCGCCACTTTCATTCTTGAACTCATTTATGGCGATCTGGCCTTCGGATTTATAACCGATATCCACCAGGACGTAATCCTTGTCCACGGCGATAACCTTTCCATTGACGACCTCGCCTTCGGTAAACTGCTTGAAGGTATCCTCATACATGGCCATCAATTCCTCCATGCTGCCTTCGGCATCTCCGTCGGTCCCGCTTTCCTCCGAATCCAGCATGTCGTCCCGGTCATCCATTTCGTCCAACTCACCACTTACATCTGTTTTGTTAAGATCTTCAGTTACATTGTCTGTCATTAAAAAAAACCCCCTTAACCGGCGCCATCCGCAAAGGCCGAAACATACCGGTTCCACTGCAACACGTCAAAAGCCCGCCTGGCGCGTGCGCCAGCCGGTATCAGAAAGACCACATGGAACCGGGGTTCATCTTCGGGAAGGCCTGCCTTCTGATTTTCATGGCCCAAAGGGCCATATAGTCAATGAACGTTATCAGCATAACAGCTAAAAAGCAAATAAAAATCGCTTGAATTCACCCAAAAATTAAAAAACAGGACATTAGGGACAGATTTCTTGAAAAAATACCACGCAGAAATTGAAAAATGAAATTCTTGATACACGATTTAATCTGCCAATTTGCGGTAAAAAACCAAACCTCACGCAAGTTACTTTCTGCAAAAACGCCGCAGCGGAGTTTAAAGCTTCCAAGGAACTTGTTTTTTTGTGGAAGGCTAAAGCCTTCCGTTACATGAATCGAGGCCATTATCGAATCAGGGGATATTACCTCGGTTTGTGTAGCGGAGGTCTTTAGACCTCCATAGGTTACTTCCTGCAAAAACACCGCGGCGGGGTTGGAAGCTTTTTACGAAGCCGTCAATCTTGAATGGCAGGGCCGGGAATGCCCGCTCCGTTTCAGGCCTCGCGAATCCGTATCAACATTTTTTCAATCACCTCTTCCACTGACAGGCCGGTGGAATCCAGCAGGATCGCATCATCGGCCGCTTTCAGGGGGGCGTTGGCCCGGTTCCGGTCGTTTTCATCCCGCTGCTGAATATCGGCCTCGATCTGCTCCAAGGGAAGCTGTTCCTTGACGGCCGGGTCGTGATACCGGCGTCGGGCCCGTTCCTTTACGGAAGCATCCAGGAAAAATTTGACGTCGGCATCCGGAAACACCACCGTGCCCATGTCCCGGCCCTCCACCACTACATTCTTTTCCAGGCCGAGCCGTCGCTGAAGCCCCAGCAGAAATTCGCGAACCACGGGCCGGGCCGAAACCGCCGATGCCATCATGCTCATTTCGTTGGTGCGGATTTGGCCGCTGATGTCCCGGTCACCCAGGAAAAGCCGGGATTCGCCCGCCACCACGGCAAAATCCAGGTGAAGACCGTCGCACAAATGCCGAAGTCCCTCGTCGTCATCCACTGCCACGCCCTTTTCTTTGGCGGCCAGTGCGACGCCGCGATACAAGGCGCCGGTGTCCACGTACCGGTATTCCAGGCGCGCGGCCAGTTTTTTGCTTACCGTGGTTTTTCCAGCCCCTGCGGGACCGTCGATGGTGATCAGCAGACCGCTCACGGCAGAACCTCCGCCAAGACGTTTAAAAAGCGAACATTTTCCTCATGGGTGCCCACCGTCACCCGTATATAGTCGGGATAGCCATACGAGCGCATGGAGCGCACAATGACCCCTTTTTTCAAAAGCGCATCAAACACCGGGTCCGCTGCCTTCTGAAGATCGATAAGAAAAAAATTGGCCTGGGACGGATAACAGGGGATATTACGCTCCGCCAGCGCCTCGCACAGAAAATCAAGCCCGCCGTGGACGGTTTCCAGGGTCCGGGCCAGAAACGCCGTGTCGTCCAGTGCCGCAATGGCCGCGGCCTGGGCCAGGGAATTCACGTTAAACGGCTGCCGGATGCGATTGAGAAGCGCCGCCAGCTCCGGTGACATCACCCCGTACCCCACCCGCAGGCCGGCCAGGCCGTATGCCTTGGAAAAGGTCCGCAGAACCACCACCCGCTCATCGGCCAGTGCTTCAAGACCATTGAGACAGTCGGGTTCACGGACGAATTCGATGTACGCCTCATCCATCACCAGGATGACCCCGGCCGGCAGTTTTGCCATGAAGGCCTCGAACGCGGCCCAGGAGATAATGGTACCCGTGGGGTTATTGGGATTGGTGAGAAACACCATCCGGGTTTTCGGGGTCACAGCACCCAGCACCGCCTCGAGATCAATGGCGAGCCCGTCCAGGGGTACGGTCACGGGCACGGCATTGGCCACGCGGGTCGTGATTTCATACATGGAAAACGACGGGTCGGTCATCACCACTTCATCGCCCGGATACAGCATCGCTTTTGTCAGCATGCCGATGATATCGTCCGAGCCGTTGCCCAGAACTATCTGCTGCCGGTTCACCCCCAGAAAATCAGCGAGTTTTTCCACGAGGTAATAACCGCTGCCGTCCGGGTACCTGTGCAGCCGGTCCAGCCCCTGCCGGATGGCGTCCACGGCCAGGGGGGAAGGCCCCAGGGGGTTTTCATTGGAAGCCAGTTTGATAGACCCCTGAATGCCCAGCTCCCGCTCCAGCTCCTCGATGGGCTTGCCCGGTGAATAAGGGGTAATGGATAAAATATAATCGGGTGGTTTAATATTCATTATCTGGTGATGTTCCTTCTGGAAAATATTTCAGCCTTATGTTAAAGTCGAGATCATTTCTTTGTATAATGATCGAACAACACTTGTAAACACCTTTTGCGTATATGCGAACAAAAACCGGCATTCAAGTCCTGTGTGAATCCCCCGGCACGGTCCCCATGGGAAAGCGGCTGGGGCTGCTAGCCAATCCCGCGTCGGTGGATGCCCGGTTCCGCCATTCGCGGGGCTTGATCAATGAGTGTTTTCCCGGCCGGCTGACCGCCCTATATTCCCCGCAGCACGGTTTTTTTGCCGAAAAGCAGGACAACATGATCGAATCCGCGGATGCCGTGGATCCGGACCTGGGCCTGCCTATATTCAGCCTTTACGGCGAAACCCGGATTCCCACGGCCACCATGCTGGACCCCATCGATACCCTGATTATCGACATTCAGGATGTCGGCACCCGTGTATATACGTTCATCTACACCATGGCCCACTGCATGGAAGCGGCCCGTCAATATGGCAAGCAAGTTGTGGTGCTGGACCGGCCCAACCCGATCAATGGCAGCATTGTGGAAGGCAATATCCTGGCCCTGGAAAACGCTTCCTTTGTGGGGCGTTATCCCATCCCCATGCGGCACGGCCTGACCATCGGGGAACTGGCACGCCTGTTCAACGATCATTTCGGCATCGGGTGTGCACTTTCGGTGGTTCCCATGCAGGGCTGGCACCGGCACATGTATTTTTCTGATACCGGCCTGCCCTGGGTACCGCCCTCCCCCAACCTGCCCACCCCTTCGGCGGCCATGGTATACCCCGGCCAGGTGTTGTGGGAAGGCACGAATGTTTCCGAAGGCAGGGGCACTACAACACCGTTTGAGGTTTTCGGCGCGCCTTTTGTGGACAACCGGGGGATTCTGGATTATTTCGGCAGCGCGCAGCCGGCCGGCATCGTGGCGCGACCCGTTGTGTTCGAACCCACCGCCAACAAATGGACCGGCACCCCGTGCCAGGGGTTCCACATCCATGTGACGGACAGCAATAAATACCGCCCCTATGCCGCGACCCTTGCATTCATGCAGGCGATCATCGCCCTGCACGGTGACCGGTTTGAATGGAAACCGCCGCCCTATGAATACGAATATGAAAAACTGCCCATCGACCTGATTATAGGGGATACGCACATACGTAAACAGATGACCGCCCTGGAGCCCCTGGGGTCCATCATCGAGCGCTGGCAGCCCGGCCTGGCGGCCTTTGATGAACTGCGGAAAGAATATTATTTGTACAGGTGTTGTGAGGCATGAGGGCTGAGGATTGAATACCTCACACCGCATTCCTCACACCTCACAACTCAAAACTCAAAACTCAAAACTCAAAACTCAAAACTCACAAACTCACAAACTCACAAACTCAAACGGAGACGAAACGTGCCGGATGATCAATACAATTGGGAGCGCATGGCGTTCAAGGGCAACAAGGTATGGATGGCGGTGGATCAGCACAAGACGCCGGTGGTGAGAAACGGCAAGGTCCTGATCAAGTACCAGTTGAACCAGGACTATGAATACTGGGTCCACAAGACAAATGTGAAATCTCTGGACCAGCTCGAATCCCGGAAAAAATCCGCTCCCCGCAAAAAACCGGCCAAATCCGGAAATGCCGGCAATGGAGACGACCGTGACGTCATCGACCAGGTCAAAAAAGAGCTAAACGATGATGCCATCCTGATTTTCACGGACGGGGCCTCCTCGGGCAACCCCGGCCCTTCGGGCATCGGTGCGCTGATGATCTATAAAGACAAGGAAAAACGCATCTCCCGGTATATCGGGAATGCCACCAACAACATCGCCGAACTCACTGCCATTTTCGAAGCATTGAAAGCCGTTAAAAACCCCAGAATGCCGGTGCGCCTTTTCACGGACAGCACCTATGCCGCAGGCGTTCTGACCAAAGGCTGGAAAGCCCAAAAAAACCCGGAACTGATCCGGGACATCAAGCAGCTCATGACCCGGTTCCCCGACCTTCAGCTAATCAAGGTCAAGGGCCATGCCGGCGTAGAAGAAAATGAAGTGGCAGACCGGCTCGCCACCGGAGCCATAAAAGAGGCAGGCGCCTGAAACCCGATGGAACAATGCCAGTCAACATCCGACCCCAAATGGGACGGCTTTGGTTACCCCTATAAGGGGATTGTTTACAGTCTGAACTCACCCTTCGTGTCCTTCGTGAACTTCGTGGTTCAATTGCCTGGCGTTGATTACCACGAAGAGCACGAAGGTCACGAAGATAGATGCATCGCATTGCCCCGGAACACTCCGGTATCTGTTTTGATCATTGGAACATTTGATATTCGGATTTGTTTCGAATTTCCAATTTCGAATTTCGTGCTTTGCACCTTACCGGCATAGTCTTTTATCGCTGACCTGGCCCAGAGAACCAGGTTTTATGACTGAATAAAAAAACCCCGTCGAATGCTTCGGGCGGGGTTTTTCTGGTTTAATGAGAGAAAATTTATTTTTTGGAATCGCTGGCGTCTTCCATGTTCGTGCTTTCGGCCCCCGGAGCACCTGCACTTGCAGCACCTTCGTTCTTCCAGGTATCTTTCAGTTCGTCAAAACCGAGATAGAGTGCCAGCCCGCCACCCAGCAGCAGCATGATGGGAATCGTACCGGCAAGAATATTCAAAAATGCGGGAAACCATACAGCCAGCAGAATAATACCCAATACGGATGCAATCGCACCACCAACCAACGTTTTCATAAACAGTCCTCCTTTGAATAGATAACTATATTGTTAACATGCTGAATTTACAAAATAAAATCATACCATGACCATAAAAAAGACATTATACCACAAACCATTTCAAACACAAGACCCAAAAAGAAATATTTTAAAAAAGTATCGGTCGTCCCTGTAAATGATTTCCAGCCTGAATCAGGATTGAAATATAAGAGGTTTTTTGTAAAAGTAAATAGAGACGGCTTCGTAAAAAGTCCAATATCTGTGTTGCGATGCATCTCTCGTCATGTCACGTACCGCCAAGTACGCTCCATTTCTCGAGCGTAAGATAGACACGCCGCATCTTGAACTTTTTACTTTGCCGTCCGCAAGCGAATTTTTGCGAGTACATCATAGACACGGCTTAATAAAACCTGCAACCCAGCGAGGAGCACCTCATGGAACATTCATATCAATCCCCATCCGAGCAATTGCGTGTCACTGGTTCAACCCGGACCACGATAATCACTACCCTGCTGTTGCTGCTGCTCGTGGCCGCTACCGGTGTGTTCACGGCCACAGATACCGTCCGCAACACCAGCGACCGATACCTGAAGGAAACTCTTCAAAAGGCCACCATCGCCTTTGCCGGGGCCAGGGGGATCAACGCCATGGTGTCGGTGGCTCAGAAAATCGAGGCTGGCGGTTCGGTCAAGCTGCTGGGCACGGGAGGGTCTGCCGCCCTGTCCCCCTTTGAATTGCTGGACCCGCTGAACGACCTGGTGGAACGCTTCTCCCTGGTCATGCTCGCCAGCTGCGTCTCCATCGGGATTCAGATGGTCCTGAATGAAGCACTGCCCTGGTTTTCAACATGGGTACTGCTGCCACTGGCGGCGGCTTTCATTCTGGCGGCCCCGGCACTGATGCATTTCCGTGGCAACGCCGGACGATGGTTTTTCAGGGCCGGTGTGAAAACCCTCGTCGTCACCCTTCTGCTGGCCGCCATGGTACCGAGCATGGCCGCCCTGAATCACGGTGTTTACAATCTTTTCCTGGACGAAACCTATCAAACCGCCGCCAATACCCTTCAAGAACAGGAAACCGGCATGACAGCAAGCAACGCGGAGAAAGACGGTATTATGCCGGATCTCGGTGAATTCAAGCGGCAGGCCCTGGCACTGAAGGCAAAAGCGCAACAGCTGATCAGCCATATGCTTGATTTAATGGTGGTGTTCGTCATCCAGGCGATGCTGCTGCCCATCGCCGTGCTGTGGGTGTTTATCGTGCTGATACGGTACGGGCTGGGGCGGAAGGAGATGATTCCCTTTGAAACGGCTTTTGTGAAATGACGGCCAACAATAAAATAATTTTGATCAAAAAATTTCATGAAATATTCGGGTTAAAGGGAGACCACGAGATTGCGCCCCCTTTCCTTGGCGGAATAAAGTGCGTCGTCGACGTTTTTTAATAGCACGTCCAGGGAGATGGTTTTTCCGTCGGTTTCAATCACTCCCAGGCTGATGGTCACATGGATGGTGGTATCTTTATAAACAAAGGCTTCCTTCTCCACCAGCCGGCGGAATTCTTCAGCCACCATGGCCGCATCCTGGCGGGGGGTTGCCGGCAACAACACGCAGAACTCTTCACCGCCGTAGCGGGCAAGGGTATCCACTCCACGCAACCTGCCGGCAAACAGGGCTGCCACCTGAATGAGCACGTGGTCGCCTGCCTGATGGCCATAGGTGTCATTGATTTTCTTGAAAAAATCAATATCGATCATAATCAGAGAAAGGGTGGTCCCGTAGCGTTGATGCCGCTGCACCTCTTCCTGCAACCTGGACTCGAAATACCGCCGGTTGCGGATTCCCGTAAGGCTGTCCCGGGTGTTCAAATCCCGCAGCTTTTTCTCGTAGGCCGCCACTTCAGTGACATCCTGAATGATCATATAAATATATTCAATCTCGTGGGCCTCATTGCGCAACGGTCCCAGGGTACAGTCCTGCTGCATGTACTTAAAATCCCCTCCCAGGCTGTGAATCGGTTTCATGGGAATGGTGTAATGGTGCAACTTCTGGGAAAAAAACGCAAAAATACCGAACCGAAGCACGGCTTTGAAATTGCGAAGAAACCATTGGTCATTAAGATTGGGGAAATGATCAAGAATTGAGGTGTTGATGATGTCCGTGGCCGGAATCTTCGCATGTACCTGCATCCATCGGTTCCATTTATGAACATGCAGATCTTTATCCATAACGGCAATTCCCAGATTGACCATATCAAAGATTGTAGATTCAATCATTCATGCACTCGTAAAAATCATTTGGGATGGCAAAGCTGTCAATCATTAATAATTTTCCATGAAGTCCATCAGCGCACCCTTCATCCAGGCAATGGATTCCGGGCTGACAACGGTCAGTATCAATCCGTTTACGGGTTTATCGGTAAAGGTAAAAAGGGTTCTTACAATGAGTGCCGTCATGGAGGGATCACAGAAGTCAGACAGCAGTGCGGACAACGGTTTATGCGTATCCGACAGCGTGGGTGGCGAATAGGTTACCAGCGTGGAGAGCAGCTCGCCGACCTTGCCGATACAGGCACCGATGAGAATGTTCCCGATTTCCAGCAACGCGCTGTTGCTCCGGATTTCGAAATCCTCCTCTTCACTCCGGTTAGGGGTTACTTCACGGATCAACCCGGCAACCGCATTTTCCGTATCCCCGGCAACAGCCAGAAAACTGCGGCCGGTAAAATCACCCCAGAAATTCTGCTCAATAATCTTAATGTTATGGTGTGCCTGCCTGACGGTTTGCAGGTAATCGGGCACGGACTGAACCGCCGTCACCTGAACTTCCGGCGCATTCAGGGAGACATGAATGTCTATGATTTCACCCAGGTCAGCACTGGCGCTGCCAAACGCGATATTCATCACTTCTTCCAGAATTTCTTTCTCATCCTGGGAAAAATCGTGTGTGCATAATGCATTCATGTTGTTTTTCTACCATGTTGTCAGGCAGACGGTCAATCAAGACCGACAATACGGCAAAGATATTACTTGATTTTGAGAGGAACCGCCTGTTGCCGTCCGGAACCGCTGTCACATGATTTCAATCAGCTTTTGAACCCGGGTCTCAATAGCATCCCGAATCTCCCGGGCCGCTTCGATGGACCGGCCGGCAATGGGGGGAATATCCAATCGGTGGATGACGGCGCCGGCGATATCGGGGGGTGTCACCTTTTTGTCCATGGTCACGATCACATCCGGCTGCATCTCTTCCAATACGTCTTTCAGAGGCTGCGGCTCAAAAAAAGCCATGTCCACCCCTTTTTCCGGCATCACGGCTTCGACCAGCGGATCCATCATCGCCCGGGGATTTACGGCCACATCAGAATCCACACCGGCGCTTTTCACTTCAACCCGACGGCCGGCCGCCCCCATGGCAAAGGCCGCTGCCAGTGGGGCGCGAAAGGTATCTTTCGAGCCGATAAACAGGAGCTTTTGCCGGGAAAACAAGGGCGCCAGATGATTCACCAACTGTCCGACATCCGCATCAAGCCCCTCATGCCGGGCCATGTCCCCGGGGTCTTCGATCCGACGGTACCCCAGTTCGCCGCTGAAATCCGCCCTCACGGCATCAAAAAAATATTTTGCCGTAAGATGCATCCCTTCAAACAGGTTCCGCCCTTTTGTGGCGCCCACCGCCAGCATAAACCCGGATCTTGACACCGCCCGGGGATCATCAAGCCCGAGCTTGTATTTCCGTGACCACAGGGTCTGTGTCCGGTCGATGAAAAGCTTGAGCTGGGCCGTGGCATTATAGAAATAGATGGGGGTGGCCGCCACAATGATGTCCGCCCGCCTGAGCAGCCCGAACATTTCGCCTGCCATGTCGTCGTCCTTTTGAACGCAATACCCGTATTTTTCACAATGGGTACACCCGATGCAGGGTTTGATATGTTTGCCGGGCACGTAAACCGTTTGGGTTTTCGCACCCATCTGTTCCAGCGCCGCCATGACCGTGGACAGGAGAAAGGCCGTATTCCCCTTCTTCCGCGGACTACCCATTAAGCCCAGTGCGAACATAATCTTCCACCCGGATTTCATTAACATTTGACAATTGACATGGCACTAGTGTCATGTCAACAGAGAATTGTCATTTATGCCTCCTCGAACCTGGAAGCCTGAAGGCTTCCGCTACACTTGCCGATGGCGGCATAAGAATGCACATGTAGCGGAAGGCTTTAG
>JAXHVL010000058.1:0-61473 GCA_034189225.1 Thermodesulfobacteriota bacterium | reverse complement strand
GTCAAACGGACACGCGAGCGTGTGGCCCGCGCCGTCCAGTCGGTGGTGGGCGGCGAGGTCCGCCACGTCGGGAGCCCGGCCAGTTTCGACCCCTGGGAGATCACCGATGAACAGGGCCGGATCTGGAAGGTCGTCGCCGACGGATCGCTCATCAATGTTCCCGGCCACCTGCGGGCCGAGGTGGTGAGCCCGGTACTCGCCTACACTGACATCCCGACCCTTCAGGAAGTGATCCGGGCGGTGCGCCGCTGCGGGGCCAAAATCGACCAGCGATGCGGCATCCATATTCATGTGGACGCCACCGCGTTTGACGGCCGCACCCTAGGCAACCTGGCCAAGATCATCTACAAACAGGAGCCGCTCATCTTAAACGCCCTGGGCGTGAATGAAACCCGGCAACGCAATTACAGCAAGCCGGTGAGCGATGACCTGATCAGAAAGATCGAGCGCCGACGGCCCAAGACCAAGGAGCAGATCAACCGCATCTGATACGGCTACCACAATCGCCGGCCCCAGCATTTCGACTCATCCCGCTACCACGGGGTGAACCTGCACAATGTCTGGTAATTGCGGATTTCGGGTTGGGGATTGTGGATTATTTGCGGGATCGAGCGGTTTTTATGGAGGCGACGACCATTGAAAGGATCTCAATTGCCTCGTTCTTCAGATCGACCAGGCGCTTTTCCTCCATCAATCCGGCTTCGACGATCAGTTCCATCCAATAGATGGATTCATCGCATTCAATCCTCAATCCGAAATTTAGTAGGCCAAAGTCGGACAAAGACCACTCACAGTCGGAAAAACGAGTTGACAATGGCCGTCCTCCTGGTATATTATATCCTTGTTTATCCTGGTTTGTCTGGATAAAACATTGAATACCGGCCATTCAGACCGTTCTAATGACTGAAACATCGAGGCCGTCTTGAAGATTGGCAATAATGCTCGGAGTGAGTGGAGACAATGATGGAAGATCGATGGCTCTCCGTGGATGAGATCGCGGTCTATCTCGGCATCAAGCGAGATACCGTTTACAGGTGGATAAGTGAAAGAAATCTGCCAGGTCACAAGATAGGCCGTCTCTGGAAATTTCGAAAAGAAGAAATCGACGAATGGGTGAAATCGGGTGGAGCCGACGAGACCAAGAACAAAGGAGATAAGTGATGGCGGAACCACTTGCAGGCCAGATCATACGGAAGGTCAAGCAAGCCGCTGAACTTTATCACCGGCTGCTGTTGGTCGTCGCACCGGCAGGCGCAGGCAAGACCACTGCGCTTCACGATGTGCGGGATCGTACCGGTGCGCCCCTGGTCAACGTCAACCTCGAGCTTTCCCGCCAGATGCTGGAATTGACGGAGCGTCAACGGGCCCTGCAGTTACCTCGTCTTCTTCGGGAGATCGTCGGCAACGGCGGTGGTGAGATGATCCTGCTCGACAACATTGAAGTCATCTTCGATGTTGGCCTGAAGCAGGACCCGCTTCGCCTGCTCCAGGGACTCTCTCGCAACAAGACCGTGGTGGCCGCATGGAACGGCTCCATTGTTGAAGATTCTTTGACCTATGCCGCTACGGACCACCCGGAGTACAGGCGCTATCCGATGCGTGATTTTCTGGTGGCAAGTCCGGAGGTGACGACATGAAAACGACTAATTCCATTGCAAGGGAGCAGACGCGATGAAATACGGTGACCTGATCCAGTTTGAACCCATCGAGTCCGTGGTCCAGCTGCGGGACGCCGACGAAGCGACTGTGGCCCGGCAGCTTGTCGAGACCTACGTTATCTCAGAGGAGATGGCGGAAAAGCTGGTGGGTCTGGTAATTCCCCAGCTGCAATTCGAGCAGCCCACCGACAACAAAGGCCTTCTGGTGGTCGGCAACTACGGCACCGGTAAGTCCCACCTGATGTCGGTGATTTCCGGGCTTGCTGAAA
The DNA here is from genome assembly GCA_034189225.1 of Thermodesulfobacteriota bacterium. GTDB lineage: Bacteria > Desulfobacterota > Desulfobacteria > Desulfobacterales > Desulfosudaceae > JAXHTY01. The sequence goes on along the minus strand of JAXHVL010000058.1, from coordinate 59,546 downwards.
ATCCCGACCTCGCCGCCGGTTTGAGCAATGCGGACGTAGCGGATGCCGCCGGGAAAATCGGCGGCCGGTTCAAGGTGGTCCGCACCGAAATCGGAGCCACCACCATGTCGCTGCGGGACATCCTCGTGGCCGAGCTGGAAGAGCATCTCGCGGCCATGGGCGTGAGCTACAGCTTCCCCTCTGCGGATCAGGTCTCCAATAACAAGCGCTCCTTTGAAGAGATGATGACCGCGTTTCATCAGGAGTTCCCAGACCACGGCCTGCTCCTCGTGGTGGACGAGCTGCTTGATTATCTGCGCACCCGCAAAGACCAGGAGCTCATCCTGGATCTGAACTTCCTGCGTGAAATCGGCGAGGTATGCAAGGACCTGCGTTTTCGTTTCATGGCCGGCGTCCAGGAAGCGATCTTCGACAGCCCGCGTTTTTCCTTTGTGGCCGACAGCATCCGCCGGGTGAAGGACCGCTTCGAGCAGGTCCTCATCGCCCGCAAGGACGTCAAGTTCGTTGTCGCCGAGCGGCTGCTCAAAAAGACCGGCGAGCAACAGGCCAGGATACGCGAGTACCTGACACCCTTCGGCAAATTCTACGGCCACATGAACGAACGCATGGATGAGTTCATCCGCCTCTTCCCCGTGCATCCCGACTATATCGACACCTTTGAACGGGTGACCGCCGTCGAGAAGCGCGAAGTGCTCAAGACGCTCTCGCTGGCCATGAAGAAGATTCTCGATCAGGACATGCCGGACGACCGGCCCGGGCTCATTGCCTATGACACCTATTGGACCAATCTCCGCGAGAACCCCTCGTTCCGTGCCGTACCGGACATCAAGGCGGTAATCGACTGCAGCCAGGTACTGGAGTCCAGAATCCAGCAGGCCTTCACGCGCCCGGCCTACAAGCCTATGGCATTGCGGCTCATCCATGCCCTGTCGGTACACCGGCTCACTACCGGCGACATCTACGCCACTTTGGGTGCAACGGCCGGGGAACTGCGTGACGCGCTCTGCCTCTATCAACCGGGCATCGAGGAGCTGGGCGGCGATCCGGCCGACGACCTGCTTTCCCAGGTGGAGACGGTTCTGCGGGAAATCCACAAGACGGTCAGCGGGCAGTTTATTTCATCGAACCCGGACAACCGCCAGTTCTATCTGGATCTGAAGAAGACCGACGACTTCGACGCCCTGATCGAAAAGCGGGCCGAGAGCCTCGATTCCTCCCAGATGGACCGTTACTACTACGAAGCCCTGAAACGGGTCATGGAGTGCACGGACCAGACCTATGTGACCGGCTACAAGATCTGGCAGTACGAGCTGGAATGGCTGGAGCGCAAGGCCGCACGCCAGGGATATCTCTTTTTCGGCGCGCCCAACGAACGATCCACCGCCGTGCCGCCGAGGGACTTTTACCTCTACTTCATCCAGCCCTTCGATCCGCCGCACTTCAAGGATGAAAAGAACGCCGACGAGCTGTTCCTGCGGCTCACCAACACGGATGATGAATTCCGCACCGCACTCAGGAATTACGCGGCAGCCCTGGACCTGGCTTCCACCTCATCGGGGCATGCCAAGTCCACTTACGAGTCCAAGTCATCCCATTTTCTGCGGGACCTGGTGCAGTGGCTGCAAAAACACATGACCGATGCCTTCGAGGTCACGTATCAGGGGCGGACAAAATCTATAACCGAATGGGCCAAGGGCAAATCGATCCGGGAGCTGTCCGGTATCGGCTCCCATGAGCGCATCAATTTCCGCGACCTGGTGAACACGATCTCCGGCATCTGCCTGGGAACCCATTTCCAGGATCAAGCACCAGAATATCCCTTCTTCTCGGTTCTCATCACCGGGACCAACCGGGACCAGGCCGCGCAGGACGCCTTGCGCGCCATCGCCGGCCAGAATCGCACCAAGCAGGCCACGGCGGTACTCGATGCCCTGAAACTGCTCGACGGCGAACGGCTCGACCCTTACAAATCAAAATACGCCAAGCACATCCTCGGCCTGCTCAAGAAGAAAGGCCACGGCCAGGTGGTCAACCGCTCTGAGCTGATCCAGGATGACAAGGGCGTGGAGTACATGGACAAGGACCGGCAGCGGCTGGAGCCCGAATGGGTTGCGGTCGTAATGGCCGTCCTGGTCTACTCGGGTGATCTGGTCCTCGCCATTCCGGGCAAGAAATTCGACGCCACCGGTCTGCCGCAGCTGGCAGGAACCTTAGTTTCCGAACTTACGCAGTTCAAGCATATCGAAAGGCCCAAGGACTGGAACCTTCCGGCGATCAAGGCCCTGTTCGAACTGCTCGGTCTCACCCCCGGCATGGCCCAGCTTGTCACCCAGGGCAAGGAAGAACCGGTCCAGCAGCTCCAGAAAGCCATCTCCGAATCGGTGGAAAACCTGGTCGTCCTGCAGCAGAGCCTGCAAAGCGGTCTGCTTTTCTGGGGCCGGAATCTCCTGGCCGAGGAAGAGGCGCAGAAACTCCGCACCCGGCTCGATGAGACCAAGAGATTCCTGGAATCGCTTCAGGCGTACAGCTCGCCCGGAAAGCTCAAGAACTTCCGCTATGACGCACAGGAGGTGGCCGCCCATCGGGACGGGCTCAACTCCCTGGCCGAGATCGAATCCCTCCAGGAACTGGTCGCTGATATTGGTTCCACTGCTTCATTCCTTTCCACCGCCGAGGCGGTGCTGCCTGCCGAACACGAATGGGTGGGCAAGATGAAAATGGCGCGTGATGAGGTGCTTGCCCAGCTTGCCGACCCGGACAAGCGCGGCGCTGCCACATTCCGCCAGCAAACCCAGCACAAACTGGCCGACCTCAAGAAGGCCTATGTGCAGACCTACCTGGGGATGCACACCAAGGCGCGGTTAGGCGTGAACGAGGACAAGCGCAAGACTGGACTCATGGGCGACGAGCGCCTCAAGGTGCTGCAAAAGCTCTCCACCATCGAATTGATGCCGCGCCAGCACCTGTCTGACTTTCAGAACCGTCTGGCCGGATTGAAGAGCTGTTTTGCCCTCACCGAGCAGGAGCTGGACGCTTCACCGGTGTGTCCGCACTGTAACTACAAGCCAGGGGCGGAGCCGCCCACCGCGCCTGCGGGAACGGTGCTGGACGGTCTGGATGACGAACTGGACAAGCTGGTGGCCAACTGGACCCAGACTCTGCTCACCAACCTGGAGGACCCGACCACCAAGGGCAATCTGGACCTGCTCAAGCCCGAACCCAAGAAGCTGGTGAACGGCTTTATCAAGAAACGGCAGCTGCCCGATGACCTCGGCCAGGATTTTATCCATGCCCTGAGCGAGGTGCTTTCCGGCCTTCAAAAGGTGCCGGTCAAGACCGCGGATCTGCGCGCGGCACTGCTCTCCGGCGGTTCCCCCGCAACACCGGCTGAGATGAAAAAACGGTTCGAGGATTATCTGGACGAGCTCACCAAGGGCAAGGAGCCAGGCAAGGTGCGCATCGTATTGGAATAGGAACCACGAATGAACGCAAATGAACGCCAATTGATAAAACTGATTCACAAGGGCGAAGGCATTGATCTGGAATTCAAGGCCTGCCACAACCAGCTCAATCGGGATGTTTATGAGACGGTGTGCGCCTTTTTGAACCGGCACGGCGGTACGATTTTATTGGGGGTCACGGATTTTGGGGATATTCAAGGTATTGAACCGGATGCCGTTTCACAAATCAAGAAGGATTTTGTGACCACTATCAATAACCCGCAAAAAATGCATCCGCCTGCATATATGGCAATTAATGAAGAAGCCGTGCAAGGAAAACAAGTGCTTCGGATCTATGTTCCCGAGAGTTCCCAGGTCCACAGGTGCAACGGACGTATATATGACCGCAATGAAGACGGCGATCTCGACATTACCGATCATACCCTGGAGGTGGCCGCTCTATACCAACGCAAGCAGGCCATTTATTCAGAGAACAAGATTTACCCATACGCCGGACTGGGTGAACTGGAGCTTGATCTCTTAGCAAAGTGCCGCAAGATCGCTGTGTTGCGCCGAGAGGACCATCCCTGGCGGAACATGGACGACATGGAGTTGCTCAAGAGCGCTCAGCTCTACCAGGCCGATCCGGAAACCGGCAAGAGTGGTGTGACCCTCGCCGGCCTGCTGCTTTTGGGCAAACGCTCCCCGTTGCTTTCAGCGGTGCCGCACCACCGCACCGATCTGATCCTGCGGAAGGTAAACCTGGACCGCTATGACGATAGGGATTTTGTGGATGTCAATCTGGTGAAGAGCTACGACCGCATCATGGCATTTGTAGCCAAGCACCTGTCCGACCCTTTTTATCTGGAGGGCACGACCAACATCAGCATCCGAGACGCAATCTTCCGCGAGGTTGCCTCCAACATTCTGATCCACAGGGAGTACACCAACTCTTTTCCAGCCAAATTGATAATCGAGCGAGGCCAGGTCAGTACTGAAAACAGCAATCGACCTCACGGGTTCGGAACACTTAACCCGAAAACGTTCACGCCGTTCCCCAAAAACCCGGTCATCGCAGCTTTTTTCCGTCAGATCGGCCGAGCAGATGAACTGGGCTCCGGCATGCGCAAGATGATGCGGTATGGAAAGGCGTATGGCGGAGCCGATCCCAAGATGATCGAAGGGGATATTTTCCGAATCGTCGTCAAGGTGCCTGAATTTGGCGCCGCTGGTGAATCACCGGTCACCCCCGAAGTCACCCCTGAAGTTCCCCCCGAAGTCACCCCTGAAGTCCTGAAAATGCTTGCCGTCATGACTGGGGAAATGACCCGTGGGGAAATCCAGGACAAACTCGGGCTAAAAGATGAGAAACACTTCCGCGAGAGCTACCAGCAAGTGGCCGTCAAACTCGGGTTCATCGAAATGACTATTCCCGATAAGCCCCGGAGCAGCAAGCAGAAATACCGATTGACAGACAAGGGACGTCAGATGCTGATGGGGATAAAAGAAGGTGACGAGTGACCAAGTCACTGCACAAGTCGGTCATGCCCACTGATGAACTTGGTCACTGGATAGGCGACCAAGTCGGTCGCAGGTCACGGGCCGTGAGTTACGAGTCAAACAGCAAGGATTCGCAACGGAGTTGAGGTATGAATAGAGAAAATCGGCCACATCACCAGCAGGAAATGTTTGAAAATGACCGACCCGAGACCCGCGACTCGGGACCCGTGACCTGCCTTGGCATGACATTCGACAACGACGAGAAGCGCCGCGACTATTTCCTGGAGAAGCTTCGCGAGAAACTCAAGGACCCGCAGTTTCGCAAGATCGAAGGGTTCCCCATTGGTGAGGACGAGGACATCCTGGTCCTGTCCGACCCGCCGTATTACACCGCCTGTCCGAATCCGTTCATAGAGGATTTTGTCAAGCACTACGGCAAGCCCTACGACCCGGCAACCGACAATTATCGCCGCGAGCCATTTGCAAGTGACACGGGTGCGGGAAAGACGCATCCCATCTACACGGCGCATTCGTACCATTCCAAGATCCCCCATCTGGCCACCATGCCATGTATCCTGCACTACACGGAACCGGACGATATCGTGCTTGACGGCTTCTCCGGTTCGGGCATGACGGGCGTGGCGGCGCAGCTTTGCGGCCAACCGGAAGCAGAGTTCAAGACAACCCTTGAAGCCGAATGGAAAAAGAACGGTCTTCCCGGACCCAAATGGGGGGCACGGCGGCCAATACTTATCGACCTTTCGCCTGTTGCCAATTTCATTGCCTACAACCTGAATCTGGACGTTTCGGCCCGTGAGTTCAAGAAGGCTGCAGACAGTTTCTTCAAAAAGATCAATGCGGAACTCGGCTGGATGTACGAGACCCTGCACACGGACGGCAGGCGGAAAGGCCGCATCAACTATGTGGTCTGGTCAGAAGTCTTCACCTGTCCCAATTGCGCGGGCGATGTGGTGTTCATGGATCAGGCTTACGACCCCAAGACCGGGAAATTCGCCAAAGAGTTTTCATGTCCGCATTGTGAGGCAACTCTGACCACCCGAAGCTGCGAGCACAAGTTTACCACTGAGTTCGACAGGGCCGTCGGCGAAACTGTCCGCAAGGTCACCTATGTGCCGGTTGAGATTGAATACACCCTGCCCGGAGACAAAACCAAACACCGCAAGAAACCGGATGCCGCTGACTTGGAGCTCATCAACCGCTTGGCGAATGAACAGCCCAAGGACTGGTTTCCCACCGCGAAACTTCCCATCGGCCAAATGCGCGACAGCAAGCACCTGGCGGAGCGAGGTATTACTCACTATCACCAATTTTATCTACCACGAGCGCTCCATGCACTTTCCACGATGTGGCGAATCGCTGGAGAATGGCCGCATGTGCGAGTGAGGGGATTCCTGAAGTTTGCAATCGATAGCTGCTTCATGTCTATGAGTTATGCGAACGCTTATCGGCCAGCAGGTTATTCGCAAACATCCCAATATATCAAGGGAATGTATTATTTCCCTCCCAATACTTCAGATCTTTCTCCCTGGTATGTTTTGCTTGGGAAGATAAAGCGGCTTAAGAAAATGCTCAACTCCAGCCAGCTCCCAACGGGCCGACAAGCTGCCATTTCCACGGCATCGTCGTTGCAGTCACCGATTCCCGATAAGAGTATTGACTACATATACACTGACCCGCCCTTTGGAGACGCCGTAAAATATGGCGATCTCAATCTTCTGATCGAGGCATGGCACAATCTGTTTTCTCGGCTTGAGAACGAAGTATTGTGGGATAAATTAAAAAACAAGTCCTTGTCGGTCTATTCAGAGCTTATGCGCAGAGCCTTTGCTGAATACTATCGCGTACTGAAACCGGGCCGATGGATGACGGTCGTGTTCCACAACTCAAAGAATCTTGTCTGGACCGCTATCCAGGAGGCCATCGGCAATGCTGGTTTTGTCGTGGCCGACGTTCGAACGCTGGATCGCGAACAGGGTAGTTTCAATCAGGTTACGGCGGCCGGAGCTGTCAAACAGGACCTGGTCATCTCCGCCTACAAACCAAACGGCGGTCTCGAAGAGCGCTTCAAATTAAAGGCAGGAACAGAAGATGGTGTATGGGATTTTATCCGTACCCACCTAAAGCAACTTCCGGTCTTTGTTTCCAAAGATGGCCGGGCCGAGATCATAGCAGAACGACAAAACTACCTGCTGTTTGACCGCATGGTGGCCTTTCATGTTCAACGCGGTGTGACAGTACCCCTATCAGCTGCCGAGTTTTACGCCGGACTGGAACAACGCTTCCCGCCGCGTGACGGCATGTATTTTCTGCCGGACCAGGCAGCCGAGTACGACAAAAAGCGGATGACGGTCAAGGAGGTGCTTCAGCTTCAACTTTTCGTCTACGATGAGGCGTCGGCGATCCAGTGGCTTAAGCAGCAACTCACCAAGAAGCCGCAGACCTTCCAAGATATCCACCCGCAGTTCATGAAGGAAATCGGCGGCTGGCAGAAACATGAAAAGGCCCTGGAACTTTCCGAATTGCTGGAGCAGAACTTCCTTCGCTATGACGGCAAAGGCAGTGTGCCCAGCCAGATTCACAGCTACCTTTCCTCGAATTTCAAGGAGCTGCGCAATCTGGAAAAGGACGATCCGGCGCTCAAGGGCAAAGCCAAGGACCGCTGGTACGTGCCCGACCCGAACAAGGCCGGCGACCTGGAGAAGCTGCGCGAGCGGGCCCTGATGCGTGAGTTCGAGGAATACCTGCCTGCGCCGCGAGCGTCGCGGCAGGCAGGCCGCGAATCGAAGCAGAAACGACTGAAAGTGTTCCGCCTCGAGGCCGTCCGGGCCGGATTCAAGAAGGCATGGCAGGAGCGCGACTACGCCACGATCATCGCCGTGGCCCGCAAAATACCCGAAAAAATCCTCCAGGAGGACCCCAAGCTCCTCATGTGGTACGACCAGGCGGTAACACGGATGGGAGAAGACTGATGCAGCTTAAAGAAGTTGTTTTAGAGAATTTTCGCGCATACAAGAACCGGCACCATGTTCCTGTCGATCAATTGACAGCATTTATCGGCAAGAACGATTCTGGGAAGTCCTCAATCTTCGACGCCTTGGCTGCCTTTTTTGATCACCCCCTGGGAAAGATCGATGTTTCGGACGTTTGCGTTCATGCCGGCACAAGCGGTGTGCTGCGAGTCGGCTGTGTGTTAACTGATTTTCCCGACTCGGTCACCATTGACGCATCTTCAGTAACGACGCTGGCTGACGAGTACCTCTTGAACCCCAACGGCGACCTTGAGATTCACAAAGTGTATGAGTTCAACGATGGCTCGATGAAGAAGCCAAAAGTCTTTGCTATCGCTAACCACCCCACTGCTCAAGGCGTGGACGGTCTGCTGACCAAGAAGAATGCTGACCTGAAGAAGCTCGCACAAGCGGTACAGGTCGACGATGCCGTGGACAAGCGATCTAATGTTGCTTTGAGAAAAGCTCTCTGGGGTAAGGCAGGTAACCTGAGCCTCCAATCTGTCGAAATCCAGCTTGATAAAGAAGATGCGAAAGCTATCTGGGAGCAGCTATCAAAGTATTTGCCCGAGTATGCGCTTTTTCGTGCGGACCGTCCGTCAACGGACGAAGACAGCGAAGTACAAGACCCCTTGAAAGTCGCTATTCGCCAGGCGATAGACGAAGTGCAGACCGAACTCGATGCCGTCAAGGAGAAGGTAAAGGCCCGCACACTCGACGTTGCCAATCGCACGATTACGAAACTGGCGGATTTCGATGACTCTCTGGCATCCCAGCTCAACCCGACCTTCAAGTCCGATCCGAAGTGGGATGGGCTGTTCAAACTGTCCTTGACCGGTGACGATGAAATTCCGGTGAACAAGCGCGGCAGTGGCGTGCGCAGATTGGTGCTATTCAGTTTCTTTCGCGCTGAAGCGGAACGGCTTCGTGAAGAGCACGGGAAAGGGAATATCATCTACGCGGTTGAAGAACCCGAAACCGCTCAGCACCCCAGCAATCAAAGAAAAGTCGTCGAGGCGCTGCAGAGCATTGCAGACGCGGATGGATGCCAAGTGATGCTGACTACGCACGTCCCGGCTCTGGCTTCGCTTCTTCCAGTCGCTTCGATTCGGTACATCTGTCCACATGTCGCAAACGGACGGGAGATATGTATCGCGGACGAGGAAGTAATCAAGAACGTGGTTGCCGATTTGGGGATCGTTCCTGACAAACGCGCGAGGGTTCTTGTGTGCGTGGAAGGTCCACACGACCTTCAATTTCTCAAGCGGATAAACAGGTTGCTCCGCAACGAAGATCCCAACGTAATCGACATCTTTGGAGATCCAAGGGTGGCGCTTGTGGTCCTGGGAGGCAGCACCCTGCGGGAGTGGGTGAATCAACACTATCTGAAGAACGTAGGCCTGCCGGAAGTTCACATCTACGATCGGGATGAACTCAAGGATGGGAAGTACAAATACCAAGAGGCGAAGGATGCTGTGACCGCACGGGGCGACGGTTCGATTGGCTTCCTTACCACAAAACGGGAGATGGAGAACTACCTGCACGTAGATGCAATCAGTGACGCACTCCAACCCGTGACTGGCGTGAGCTTTTCATTCCCGTTGACTGATGATTGTGACGTCGAGGCCGAAATCAAGACTAGGCTCGGGGGCCAAGGAAAAATCCAGCGCCGGTCAATCAAACACTGGCTAAACGAGGATGCGGCAGACCTCATGACTTTGGAGCGTCTACAAGAGCGGAACGGTTACGACGAGGTCAAAGGTTGGTTTCTCGAAATAGCGAAGAGGACGGTTGAATGAATTCGTCTTCGTGGCAATTCAGCAAGTTTCACAACAGCCCATGTAAGGTCATCGAAGAACAGACCTTATGGGAGCAGTCGTTCTGCAGAGTATGGTTGCCGAATGATGATGCTGTCGTGCGAGTTCTTCGGTCTCAGTTAGAGCCGCTAGGCACAGAACTTCATCCAGAATGTGTGGCGAGCCGGATAGCCTACGTTGCGGCTGCCGCACGCGTAGCCGATGCCCTGACCCAGGATGTCTTGCTTGCGCCCATTGAATCATCGGTCATTCCGCTCCCGCACCAAATCAAGGCCCTGTCCCGCGCCATCTCCGGGGATCGGGTTCGTTACCTGCTGGCCGACGAGGTCGGACTCGGAAAAACCATCGAAGCCGGACTCATTCTTCGTGAACTGAAGCTGCGCGGGCTGGTCAAGCGGGTGCTGGTCATCGCGCCGAAGGGATTGTTGACCCAATGGGTGGCCGAGATGCGCACCCATTTCAACGAGGATTTCAGGCTGCTTATCCCCAGCGATTTTTCGGCTTACCGGCGCATCGCCAAGGAAGACAACATCTGGCAGAGCCATCCGCAAGTGGTCTGTCCCATGGATTCGGTCAAGCCATTGGAGAGCCGGCGGGACTGGCCGGCAAAGCAGGTGGCTGACTACAACCAGGAACGATTCGAGGACCTGGTTTCCGCGGGATGGGACCTGGTGATCGTGGACGAGGCCCACCGGCTTGGCGGCAGCACCGACCAGGTGGCCCGATTCAAACTGGGCCAGGGGCTGTGCGAAGCCGCGCCGTATTTCCTCATGTTGTCGGCAACCCCGCACCAGGGAAAAACCGATGCCTTCCATCGGCTGGTCTCCCTGCTCGACGCCCAGGACTTTCCCGACGTGGGCAGCGTGACACGGGACCGGGTTCAACCCTATGTGATTCGGACCGAAAAACGCCACGCCATCACCGCGGAGGGAAATCCGCTTTTCAAACCGCGGAAGACGGAGCTTGCGCCTGTCTCTTGGGGAGAGACACATCGGGACCAGCAGCTTCTATACGAGGCGGTCACCGAATATGTTCGGGAGGGATACAACCAGGCCATGCGCGAGAAGCGCAGCTACATCGGGTTTCTGATGATCCTGATGCAGCGTCTGGTGGTATCGAGCACGACCGCTATCCGAACCACACTCGAACGCCGGCTGGAGGCGCTTGACGCGCCGCAAGAGCAGTTGTCCCTGTTCCCGATGTACTCCGACGATGAGTGGGCCGACCTCGACGGTCAGGAGCAGATCGAGACGCTTCTGACCACACGCCTGAAGGCTCTCAAAAACGAACGCTCCGAAGTGAAGCTGCTCCTGGAAACCGCTACTCGGTGCATGCAGGCAGGAGCCGACGCCAAGGCCGAAGCGTTGCTTGACTGGCTCTACAAGTTGCAGGCGGAAGAAGGCGATCCGGAACTGAAAGCCCTGGTGTTCACCGAGTTCGTTCCAACCCAGCAGATGCTTCAGCAATTCCTGACCGAGCGCGGTTTCCAGGTGGTCTGTTTGAACGGCTCCATGGACATGGACGAACGCAAGAAGGTACAGGAAGCGTTCGCCGAGGATGCCCGCATCCTCATCTCAACCGACGCGGGCGGCGAAGGTTTGAATCTGCAGTTCTGCCATGTAGTGATCAACTACGACATCCCCTGGAACCCCATGCGACTCGAACAGCGTATCGGCCGGGTGGATCGTATCGGCCAGACGCATGTGGTGCGCGCCGTGAACTTCGTTTTCGAGGATTCGGTGGAACACCGTGTTCGGGAGGTGCTTGAGGAGAAACTGGCTGTTATTTTCGAGGATTTCGGCATCGACAAGACCGGCGACGTCCTCGACTCGGCCCAGGCCGGACAGGTCTTCGATGATTTGTATGTGGACGCGATTCTCAATCCGGATGAAGTCGATGCCACCGTTGACAAGGTCGTCACCCGTTTACAGGAGCAGATTCGGGATACCCAGGAGAGCTCTTCCATACTCGGAGCCACCGAGGGCCTGGAACCATCCGAAGCCCAGCGTCTCATGGCCCACCCCTTGCCGCACTGGGTCGAGCGGATGACGGTGAGTTATCTCAGGGCCCATGGCGGCAAAGCCGAGCGAAACCGGCGAACCTGGAATCTGACCTGGCCGGATGGCGAAGAGCTCACAAGAATAGTTTTCAGCGGCAAGGAGGCCGAACAGGCACCCACAGCCCGGCATCTGACATTGGAAGACTCGCGCATTCGGGGCTTGGCAATGAGGCTGCCTCGATTTGCACCGGGACAACCGGTCTCGGTAGTAACGATTCCAGGGATCACGGATGAGGTCACGGGACTGTGGTCCCTCTGGCGGATCGGCATCGCCACCATGGACTGGAACCGCCACCGCATTATGCCACTTTTTCTCGCTGACGGTGGAAAGGTCTTTACGCCCACCGCTCGACATCTGTGGGACCGGCTGTTGAGTGTAGCGCTTGCTGTCCGGGGGCACCTTGAAATCGACGATGCCCAAAATGCCTTTGACCGGCTCTCGCAGATCGCCGAAGAACACGGTCGGTCCATCTATGACGAGCTTGTTCAAGAACACCGTTCGCGCCTGACGCGCGAGAGGGAAAAAGGTGAATATGCCTTTACCGCCCGACGCAAAATCATCGAACGTATCGGCCTGCCCCAGGTCCGCGACTATCGATTGAACCTGCTCCGGCAGGAAGAACGCTCATGGAACGAGGAGCTCGAACGTAAGGCTCAGGTTTACCCGGAAATGGCGCCTCTCCTTGTCATCCGGGTTGAACCCGAAAAGTGCGAGGTGCGTGGTGCGTAGTGCGAAAGTAGAAAAGTTTGAGGATTTGATCGCTTGGCAAAAAGCGCATTTGCTTGCCACAAATATTTACAAACTAACGTCAAAGGAGCCCTTTTCCAGGGATTTTGGACTCAATGACCAGATTCAACGTGCAGGTGTATCTGTGATGTCCAATATTGCTGAGGGATTTGAACGATACAGTAGACCGGAGTTTCGTCAATTCCTGTCAATTGCACGGGGATCTGTTGGAGAAGTGCGAAGCCAATTGCATATCGCAAGGAGCCTCAATTACATATCAGAACAAGAATTCTCAAATGTCTATTCCATTTGTCGCGATGTAGGCAACCTAATTGGCGGATTGAGAAAGTCTCTTGGTAAAGGGGGCGCTTCATGACGCACTCCGCACCACGCACTCCGCACTCCGAAGGATCCTGGCGAAGCCAGATTCTTCGGGAGTTCACTCCCAATGTCGCCCGATTGACCCTGGTTGCCGATCCGGACGACCTGCTCCTGGAAGAAGGTGTTCTTGCAGGCATACGAGAGCGTGGTTTTGAATTGATTCCATTTGAGGATCATGTCGCCTTTCGATATGCCTACGAATCCAAGTTCCGCTCCCGCTGGGACCAGGGTGAGCAGACGGATTTGGTGGTCGTGCTGCGCTCCGCGGAAAGCGACCTTAACTGCCTGCCATACGATCTGCTCCAGGCCGGTCGCAAACTGTCATTCAATCTCGGGGAGATTTTCCCCGACCTGAGTTATCCCATTGTGACTGCCCTGGACCGTGGCGATCTGGATGCGCTCTACGAAGCCCAGAAGCGCCACGCCCCCGGAGTGCTGGGCGATAACGCTACAAAGGAATTTGTTCTGCGCCATGTTTTTGAGATCGCCCCGGAGCTCATCCGAAAGCCATCCGATCTGCTGCGGGCGCTACTGCGCCGCCACTATCGGGAGCAGCGCATCCCCGCTTTGCTTGATGAGCGCTTTGTTCAGGTACTGCGCCAACAGGGCGGTTTTGAAGAGTGGCCCCTCGAAACGATCATCCCGGATCGAGAAGCCTTTTTCGCCTTTCTCCAGGAACGCTGGCCCATCTTCTTAAATCGGTCGGCAACCCAGGACGCCACCGACGTTCGCGAGAATGAGAAGCCCTACGGGTTTGAGTATTCCGGTCCTTCGGACTTGCCCTTCGACCATGACGACATCCGTGTCTACATCGACAACCTGTTTGTCGAAGGACTGCTTGAAGCGGTTCCTCATGAAAAAGCCGAGTCGCTCTACAAGACCTGGCTCGCCATCGGCATCCGAACGGACGAGCAGGCGGATCGATTGCTTCGCGTGGATGGCCTTCTCGATACCTTGGCAGCCGATATCCCCAATGAAGACACGCGGCATGACGACTGGTTCCACTTTGCCAAAACCTGGGCGGAATTGAAAGTGATGAGTAATGAGGACTGTGGACTGAGTGAAGCACATACAGCCAGGATTGATGAACTTACACGAATTGTTGATAAGCGGTTCCTGGCTTGGATTCAAAGGCGATTTTCCGGGCTGACCCAATTGCCGCCGAATCCGCCGGCAATGGTTCATCATCTTCCTCGCTTCTTGGCGCACTCATCCCTCATCCCTCAGTCCTCATCACTGAAACCAAAGCTTGCTTTGGTGCTGGTGGACGGTCTCTCGCTGGATCAGTGGATCGTCATCCGAAAGGAAATCGCCAGGCAGCGAGCCAATTATCGCTTCCGTGAGAACGCGGTGTTCGCCTGGATACCGACCATCACGTCCGTTTCGCGCCAGGCCGCCTTTGCAGGAAAGCCACCAATCTATTTCCCGAACAGCATCCACACCACCGACAAAGAACCGGCGTTGTGGACGCAATTCTGGGTGGACCAGGGGCTGACACAGCAGGAAGTCGCATACGCCAAGGGGCTGGGGAACGGCACCCTAGAGAACGTGCAGGAGATTGTTGCCCGGGCCAAGATACGGGTGGTCGGTCTGGTTGTCGACAAAGTGGACAAGATCATGCACGGTATGGAACTTGGCACTGCGGGCATGCACAACCAGGTTCGTCAGTGGGCCGCTGGGCCGTTCATGACGCAACTGTTCGACCTGCTTCTGGAGAATGGGTTCCGTGTTTACCTGTCGTCGGATCACGGCAACATTGAGGCGTCAGGTTGTGGCCGACCCGCAGAGGGAGCCGTGGCCGATCTGCGCGGGGAGCGCGCTCGAATCTATCCAGATTCATTACTGCGTGGTCAGGTTAAGGAACGATTCCCAGACGCTCTGGAATGGCCGCCTATCGGGCTGCCGGAGGACTATCTGCCCCTGCTTGCCCCGCCTCGCGCCGCGTTTGTCCGCAAGACCGAAAGCCTTGTCGGGCATGGTGGCGCTTCTCTTGAAGAACTCATCGTCCCTCTTGTTCAGATCGAAAGGAGGGACACATGAACGGACGAAAGGCACAGATAGGCTTCAGCCAACGCATCAGGCTCGAATGGTTCGAGCAGACAGCCAATCTGATACTGGCCGGGAACGACAAAGCCACAATCAACGACTCGCTCCAAGATCTGCTTCAGAACAAGGTGTCGGTCGGTGGAAAGTCCGTCAGGGGCAATAGGGAAAAGGTCATCACCATCCTGTTGAAGACCTGGCTCACCATGCCTCGTGAATTAAAGAAATTGCGGGACGAGGGTCTGGAGATACTCCAGGGACTTCCACGCAAAGACCAGATTGCCGTTCACTGGGGTATGACACTGGCGGCTTATCCCTTTTGGGGTGCAGTCGCCGCCCACACCGGCAGACTGCTGCGGCTTCAGAGAACAGCCGCTGCAGCGCATGTTCAGCGACGGGTCAAAGAGGATTACGGAGAACGCGAAACCGCGTCACGGGCCGCCCGACGCGTGCTGCGATCATTTATCGATTGGGGCGTTTTGAAAGAGACGGGCGACAAAGGCGTCTATGGCCAAGGGAATCAGCATGCGGTTGAAGACCCCAGACTCATTGCCTGGATGGTGGAGGCCTCCCTCCGCGCCAGGTTGAACGGGTCGGCCGCCATAAAAGACCTGCTCGACAGCCCGAGCATCTTTCCATTTCGCTTGGCCCATATCTCAGCCGAACATGTGGCATACCTTTCACCGCGTCTGAATATCCTGCGGCACGGTCTGGATGACGACCTTGTGATGTTAAGGAAGCCAACGACGAAAGGAGGTGCGCTATGACTATGGCAAATTGCGAACGAACCTATCAACTCAGGGCATTGACGGACCTGTGGACCGGGTCGGTCACACTTGAAGAAAAGAACGGTCAGATAAAGGAAAAAACTGGGCCGGACCGCCTCATCACTACCGGCATGCTCGGTTCCATCCGCTGGTGGTTCGAGGTGTTGGTACGCGGTCTGGACGGCAATGCCTGCGACCCAACCGATACGAAATATGAAGATCGAAACCATTGTGTTGTCTGCGAACTATTCGGCTGCACCGGCTGGGCGCGGAAGTTCAGATTTGAAGTCCTGGATGAGAATAGCAGCACCAAGACAGATCAGATCAAACAAAACCAGACTTTCAATCTGCACTTCATACCCCTCCGTCCGATCCGCCTTGAAGAGTGGACCCTTCTCGACGCTACTCTTCGCCTGATCGTTGAATATGGAGCCATCGGCGGCAAGACGGTATTCAAACCAACGGACGAATTCGGTCGGGCAAGCAAGCTGCACCACCAAGACTACGGCTTGGTGCAGATGGTCACCCCCCAGCAATACGATGGAACAGGTCGTGATGACTTGGGAAAATATCTGTCCAAATGGCGGAAGGTCAATCACGGTGAGTTCGCCTGGGCTTCATTGCAGCACTTCTGGTGCGTGAACGGAAAGTATCTTGGGCGTGATGACAACAATAAGAGCACTTTCAACCAGGTGCTCGGACGTCACGAGGCAAAAAACCAAGGGCAACAGTTGGCCACCCGTAACGATGGAATAGCCAGATGGCTTGCCGGTTCGCAACAGGAAAGCAAGAAAGTGTTCAGCTTCAAGAACCCCGCGAGAACCTTTGGCTTTGTGAAACCCGGACTGATCGATTTCAACACCATGAAGCAACGTCTGACGAACGCTTGGGGGCAGAACGGCTGGGATTTTCTCACCGGAGACAAGATCATCGATCAACTATTCGCCGGGAAGGAGGACCGCCCATGAGTTTCGATTATTACGCGACCCTGGCCGAAAACAAGGCGTGCCCGAAACAGGGGAATGAAGGCGGTCTCGCCTCCGGCTTCATGGATGGATGCGCGGTCTGGTCCTGCCAGGATAAGCCGCAAGACAAGGAAGCGAAGGAAGCGTCTGACCTCAAAAACGAAGCCCGCCAATGCTACATGAAGCGGGCGGCTGAATTGAAGGAGGAGAACTTCAAGTTCCCTAAGGATGTGGAAGGGCAGACGAAGAAATTTTTCCGATTCCCGGATTATTTCGAGCCTGATTTTTCAAATCTCCTGGATTCAACCTGGTTCGGCATCGACGTTTCTTTCACACTGGTATCGCCCTGGTACTCGAAGGACGACCGCCCCTTTCACGTGCTGGATAACCCCGTTCGCAAGGACAGGGTATTCGGCGTGCCGTTCATGTCCGTGGCCTCCTGGAAGGGACTTCTTCGCTGGGCTTACGCTATGAAGAACGGTCTTGTCGGCCCGTATCCGGAATCCGATCAGGAAATAATAAAGAGCAAGAAGAAAGAGATTGTTCATCTCTTCGGTAATGAAAAAGTCGAGCAGAAGGATTTCCGGTCCGGTGCAGTAGTTTTCTATCCCACTTGGTTCAACAAAGTCGGCTTTGAGGTGATCAATCCCCACAGCCGTAGCCGCCGGGCCGGGACTCAACCCATTTACTATGAGGTTGTCCCAGCCGGGACAAAAGGCAGGTTACGGCTGCTCTACGCGCCTCTGCCGGGAGAAATCGAAAACGATAAAGTCACGCCCGCCGACTTCATCAACAGCTTCATCGACAGCATAAGGGCGATTCTCGAAACGTATGGCATTTCCGCCAAACGTACCGCCGGATGGGGCACTGCGCAGATAAATGAAAAAGAATCAAAACTGTACTTTGTGGAAGGCGGCTGTTTGAGCAATCTCATTAGTGACGTCGCTGAGACCAAACAGTATGAACCACCAAAGGAAGAGTTCAAAAAGTTAATGGATGAAGAGGGTAATCCTATTAGTTGTCTGCTTACGGAGAATGGGAAATTACTGAGCAAAACACAATTCAAGAAGCTCACGGGCGAGAAGCCTTGTACAAACCGTGAATTCGATGAATTCAGGAAGTGGTACGAAGATCACGGTAGCGAATACAGAAAACACCTGAAAGCAAACAAGGAGGATACGCCATCGCTCCTGACAAGGGAACTTTCTTTTGACAAGCTCATTGATGCTGTGAAAAGGCTTAGGGATAACCGGAAGGGAGGTGACCAATGACGGGATTTGAACCCGCAGAGCGACTGAGGCAACATCGCCCTTTGCTTCTGGCGCTCGAAGCAATCGGCTGGCTTCATATGACCGGCAAGGCCAGAATCGATTTCCTGCGAGAGCACGGTGGCCAGAAGGACAACTATGACTATAAGAATTGGCATGAGCAGGAGAACCCACCCTTTCCCTGGGATAACCTGCTGCAATGGGTGAAGGGTAAATCCGGCCTGGGGAATAACGCGTGGCCCGGAACTTTCGCAGACTTTTTTTCCAAACATCCGGGCCGAGATGGCGGGATGCTTGGCTTACTCCAGGCTGGCCACGCTATGGCGTCGGGTATCGAGAAGCAGAGTTTCTCGCAAAGGGCAGTTGAATACCTGGGTCAGGATGTCACCCACATGTGGTTGTCCACGGCCTTCGGCCATCCGGTCCGCAATCTGTTGGACGACCCGCCTGAATTGCTCACTGATGCTGGCTGGAAAGGCCTGCTTGAGCAGATTAAGCAGCTCCTCACCGAGCTGCAGCAACTTGGCGACAATGGTTCACAAAACGACATTGATGGCTGGTGGAGTTGGCGCGATGGGGCGGTGGGCCCCGAAGGATGGCTGCGCAAGGCGTTTACCGCCACCCTGGCCGAAACCAGATTGCCGAACAACGATGTCACTCTGTTTGACCAGTCCTATGTCGCAGCTGCCTTGTTCAAGAGCGCTACGGCAGGTGCGATTATGGAAGGCGGCTCGTTCCCCTGGTCCAGCAAGGGACTCAAACAACAGACCCGTTGGCGGCTCTTGACCATCGGGGTCGGTGCGGACCACTACGAAGCCCGGGCTGTGAAGATCGGCGACTGGACCGGGGCGCACCTGGCGCTGGACGAGTTTTTCACCAGAGTCTGCAAGCTCGTTGAGGTCGATCTCGCTGTGGGTTCCCTGCTATACAGAGACGGCGAGACTTGTGTCTTTTCGTTCCCAGGGGAGCGATTCGGCCATGACAAACAAGGGTACCAAGGTGGTGATTTGCAGATCTCCGGTTGGCAAAGCTGGCTGTCTGAACAGATGGACGGCTATGCTCGTGACGCCAACCTCGAGATGCCTCCCTATTGCCATATCAGTAAGCCCTCCCGCTCTCTTGTCGGGATGACGGCGGAAATCCGGAAGGCGCGGGAGACGGTGATCGTGCCACTGCACCGCAATTGGCAAATTCCTGGCCAGGATGTGTCGGATGGCCATGTCTGCCCGGTATGTCTTGTGCGCAGAACCCGCTCAGGGACAGACAAGCAAATGCCTTGCGACCCTTGCAAGGCGCGGCGGACTCACCGTCTGGACATGTGGCTTGAGGGGAGGTTCGGATCAGACTCCATCTGGATCAGCGAGGTATCCGATGCGAATGACCGCGTCGCCCTTGTCACGATGAGCCTGGACATCGAGCCCTGGCTTGACGGAACCCGCCTGGACGCGCTCAGGACCCAGGCCATTCCGGAATGGCGGAAGTTCAATCCTGTCTTAAAAAACCAGCCAAACCCCATCGATCCCTCCACCTGTTTCGGCAGCCTCTTTCAGCACATCAAAGGAAAACTCCAGTCCTTTGACAAGGCAGACCCCGTGCTGAGCAACCTCCAGGAGGGGTACCAGCACGAGACAGATTGGCCATCTTTTTTCTCCAAAATCGTCGAGGATCGCACCGACTCGCCTCAATGGGACGCCATTGGCGAGAGCGGCCGTGCCGGATGGCTCACTCATCAGTTGTTACGTAAACTCGCCTCACCGGGTCGTATCTATCGCTTTGAGCGGCAGGCCGAGGATTTCTTCAAAGCATTGCTTGCTGAATTCCGTGAGATAGCAGCCGCAGACCAGAACCGCTGGCGCGTGCGCCGCTTGGTTATCAAACCGGAAAACGGTTCTTCCGGTTCGTGGCAAGACCGGCAGACTTACGGCGGACGTTATGGGGATGCGCCTATAAGCCTGTTGTATCGAGAGCAGACCAAAGACTTCCTCGCCATCTGCAACCTGGCCCGACTTCTGAAGCCGGAGCAAGACAAGAACAGCCTGAACGGAATCACGTTGGAGTTGAAAGCTGACGACAGCGTGAGGGCGAAACAACTCGTTGTGCAATCGGCTACGGACGACGCGGGCGCTCTGGGCGTTTATCGCCCGGTGATCCCCCTTGACCTTTCCCCGGTGCGCTTCCGTGTCCTTCTGCCGCTTGAAACCGTGTCCGGCTGTGTGGATCGGGCGATTGAAGCATGGAGAGATCAATTTGCCCATGTTTGGGACCGGCTTCCGCTACGGGTCGGCGTCGTGGCCTTTCCCAGGATGACGCCATTTCAGGCTGTGATAGACACGGCGCGAACCATCGAAGATGATATGGACAGGATCAAGAAATCCGAAACCTGGCCGGTTGCGGGATACGAAACACGGGAAGGCGTCGCCGCCCTCAGCCTCAAGTCTCTTGATCATCGGCATGAGCTTCTTCAAACCATACCAACCAGACTCCCCGATGGACGGGATGACGTGTTTTATCCGTACCTTGTCGTGGAAGACAAGCAGGTCCGTTTTCCTCTGGATTTCCAGCATCCCGACGGCCGGGTCTTCCGGCACGCGAAGGACTTGCGAAGCGGGGACGGGGTTCTCGTTTATCCCTCGCTTATTGCAACAATTTTCATGGACGGCACGGCCAGGCGGTTCGAACCTTTGAGTCGTAGACAGTTTACGGAATGGCTGCGGATGCGCGATCTCTGGCGACTGTTGGACCGGCATGGACAAAGCCAGACCGCGCTCCGCGGAGCATGGTCGGAGCTTGTCGGTCGGCGCGATGCCTGGCAAAAGCCGGATGGAACATGGTTCGAGGGAGGGAAGACGGCCTGGCTCGATCTGGCCCGCGCGGTGTTCTGTGAACGCCTGGGTGTTCGAGGCGCTTGCCTTGAGACTTTGGTGCAAGCCGCTAGTGACGGACTCCTGGACTGGTGCCTTGAATGGCACGTGAGCGTACTAAAAAAGCAAGTGACAGGAGGTGACCGATGACGACAAACAATCGGAGTTTTGTGACATTTCCATTAGCCGGCATGGCGCTCGATCCCATCCATGTAGGCACGGGTGGAACTCGGCTGGGAAGGGTGGATAACACCATCGTGCGCGACCCGGTCACGCGGATACCGAAGATTCCGGGTTCGAGTATCGCGGGAGTCATGCGAGCCTACACGGCCATGTCAAAGGGGAAATACCCCAACTGTGCCGGCCTTGGCCAGCCGGAGCGCGACGGTGCAGGCGGCCATTGTGGAAAGGCCGATTGTCCTGTGTGCACCGTGTTCGGTTTTGCCAAAGGCATAGGCTCCAGCGGTGGGTTTGCGGGACTGGCCGCATTCAGAGACATGCATGCGCTGCTCTTTCCCGTGGCGTCGCAATTGGGGCCGCAGTGGATCACGTGTCCGATGGCATTGCGGCAAACCGACATCGCCGAATTCTCAGAACTGGGTGACCTGCCTGAGCAGCAGGTCGTTTACCGTAAAGCGGACGACGCGGCAGCTCAGCCATCATTGAATCTCGGCTGGCTTCTTCTGCCGGTCAAGACGGATTGGCAGCCACTGAGCGGGATTGCTCAAAAGATTGAAGCGCTGGGGGTACCGGGTTACATCATCAGCCGCCTGGGTGTCGTTTCGGACAAGCTGTTCACCCATATCGTGAATAGCAACCTCGAAGTACGGACCTCGGTCGCCATCGATCCGGCCACTGGAGCGGCCGAGGAAAGGGCGCTGTTCACCTATGAAGCCCTGCCTCGAGGCACAGTGCTTTTCTGGGAGGTAACCTGCCGGAATCCAAAGCACTTTAAGATCAGTCAAAATGATGTGAAGGCGGTCGACTCCCCCGAAAGGGTAAAAGATGTTGTTACCGATGCCTTTTCCTATCTGGAACATCTTGGCATCGGCGGCATGGGGAGCCGAGGCATGGGACGGCTGCGTGTGCTGACACCGAAGGAGCCTGCCCATGCCGATAAGCCAGAAAAGGAGGTCTCGCAATGAACGCTCCAACCTTCGAAAATCTGGACCTTGCGTGTGCAAAGCTGGGTAAAATCATCGCGGAGAGTCCATCAAAGGAGCTTGAAAAACTCGTTACAAGCGCACTCGGTGTTCTGGAAGAACAAGGACTTTATGCCTTGTCTCTTTTTCTAAACACGCGAAGCGATAGTGGGGGCGAAGATGTCAAGCAGAAGATTTATGAATTTCTGAAAAAGACACCACAGCAAGCTCCTTTACTTTCTAACAATGCTGATGTTTCTACCGCGCTTCAGCAGATGGCAGAGGACCTCGACAAGCTACTGCTGGCCCGTGATTTGGTCCGGCAATCACTCGTCTACGCCCGCTATCACGCGCGAATCCAAGAAAAGAGTGAGGTGTGAACATGACCTGGATGGCACTTCGATGGGTCTGGCGACTGGAAGCGCCGCTTTTCGTCGGCATGCCTCCGGCAGGGGCGTTGAACCGTTGTCGGCTTTACCTGCCCGCTCGGGCCATGCATGCGGCTGTTACCGCTGAACTGGCGCGGCTGAATGGCGACGGAAAATCTGGCTTTCCGGATTATGGAAAGTTTGGCCATGAAGTTGGGCTGAACTGCCGTTTCACCTACCTCTTTCCGGCCGAGAAAAGGGGCGGCAAGTTCCTGGCTTGGATGCCGAAATTCGAAAGTGCAAGAGGCCTCCAATGGTACCGCCACGACGGCGAGGAAAGTCTGTCGGACCGTGACTTCAGACGTCGTCTGCTGGACTCCCGGCCAGGCACCGCAATTGCGCCCGAAACGGACTCAGCGTCTGAAGGCACTCTCCGGGAGACAGAATGTATCAATCCCTGGTGGCGTGATTCCAACTGTCATGGGGAAACGAATGCCATGTTGCTTTTAGGGTACGTCTTCTTGAGAAACAACGGCTTTCGGAGGCAGTTGGACAATATCGATACCCTCTTTGTCGGAGGCGACACCAGATACGGTCTTGGGAAAATATGCCGTATGGGGTGGCACGAGGTATCCGGTGACTTGTCCGTCTTCGGGAAACGAGTTCATCTGGATAGAGAGCATCCCCAAATACAGAGCGACATCGTTTGGGGACATGCCTTGGAAGGTGGCCAGCCTGAAATCCATGGAATGCAGGGAGCGAAAGAGCTTCTTGGCGGTTGGGACCAAGGGAGCCCGTGGGGAAGAGCACTTACGTGGGCTCCCGGCTCATTTCTGGAACGTAGAGTGGCCTGGTCGATAGATAACTATGGATACTGGATACATCAGGACAAAAGATAGGCCAGAAACCAGATGAGGTGTATGACAAAAGCAGATATCGAAAAAACTGCATGGTCCGGAAAGGTTGTATCCATTCAGCCTCGTATCCGGCTGATGCGCTCTTTCGACGAGCGGAGCCACAGCTACCTGGGATATGTGCTTCGGGTTGAAGGGATAATCGGTGATGAACCCGGCAAATTCCGGATCGCGGTCGGCAAGGCCGCACAAGCGAAGCATCGTTTCCAGGCAGGTATGGAGGTAAGTGGTCAGGCGGTTCCCGTTCCTGATCCGCAGCTTGAGACGGCCGGATTCTACAAGGCAAGCGGTTTGAAGATACTGAAAGATACTGAGGGTGGCCCTCCGGCTGGTCCACCGTTCCATGGTGAACCGCCTGACCCGGAAACTTATCGCAGCCGTGGGCATAGGCGTCTGGACACCCGGACCTATGATGCCAAGTGCCCGACCTGTATCTGGGGCTGCCGGATGCCGGTAGAGATGATCATCGACCACTGGAATCCGTCCAAGAAACGGTACCGGTTCGAGACCTTCTGTTACGGTCCGAAAAGCTGCGCTTTTTACCGGGCCGGACCGACACGCAAGGTGCCGGGGCGAAAGGGAATGTCATACACCGAGGAGGACTGGATCGACGAATACGCAACCGCCCACCGGGGGCCTGATGACTGAGAGAAATTAGGGGGTTTGAATATGGCTTTCCGCTTTTGGCGAAGAATCAAGATCGTACCGGGAGTGACCTTGAACCTGAGTAAGTCGGGTGGGTCTCTCTCGTTCGGGCCGCGCGGGGCGAAATTCACTGCCGGGTCCCGCGGCAGACGGGCGACGGTGGGTATTCCGGGAACGGGACTCTTTTACACTCAGGCTTTTCCAGGAAAAGGATCGGGTGGCAGGAGAACCCATTCTTCGGCTACCCCGGCCGTTCCTTCCGTTCCCGCGGAAGATCGCCTGACCATGGGTTTTTTCAGGCGGCTTGTCACACCGGATGACGAGGAGGCCCTGGTGGACGGTTGCCGGGAATTGGTCATGGGCAATGAGGATAAGGCGTTTCAGCATTTCAAGCAAGCGCCACATTTCGCGGACGGAGCCTATCTTGCCGGCTTCTTAGCGCTCAAAAATGAGCGGATCGAGGAGGCCGAAGGCTATTTGACGATGGCCGCGGAAAAACACAACCGCTTGGGCCGCTACTTTTCCAAGTACGGCATCACCGCCACCATGAGCCTGCCCATCACAAACGAGATGTCCGCGCATGTAGGCCCGAATATCCGGGGCGTGCTGCTCGGCCTGGTGGAGGTCTACCAGCGCCAGGAGCGATGGCAGAACGCAATCGTCTGTTTGGAAAGGCTGCGACGGCTTGAACCTGATGATGTGGTGGTGAAATTGTCTCTTTCGGAACTGTTGTCGGATGTTTATCCGGGCGACAAGAATATCTGCCGGAAAATCGTGAAACTGAGCGAAGGCATTGGAAACGAGATGCCGGCCCATGCCGCCCTGATGCTTTACAAGGCGAGAGCCCTGCGACAACTCGGTCTGCCAACTGCTGCCCGCGACACCTTGTCGACCGCACTACGCCGGAAAAAGGACCGGCCCGATGAGCTTCTCATGGCGCTCAGGTATGAACGAGCCTTGGTCTACGAAGACCTCGGCCAGAGCCGGCGGTCACGCAGCGAATTCGAGAAGCTTTACGCCGAAGCCCCGGACTACGAGGACGTGGCAATGAGATTAGGGTTGTAGTCATGACTTGGGTTACGATATCACTGCATTTGATATGCGAACGGGAATCGAACCCACGTCCGTTCTCTGTTTGGGGAAAATGTGGAGAAAACGATTTCCTGCAAAGGGACACGGAGAATGCGGTCTTGAAGAGTCGTTAAGGAGTTGCAATAAAAGGATTTTTGATGTGTCAGCGCGTATGAGACGGATTTGCCGGAAGGCGGCGAGCCCTCCACCAGGAACTTGTTTTAATTTCAGTAAGTTGTATTTCATCATTCAGTCAGCAGGCAGTCAACCAGAGGTCATTTATGGCTTCTGGTTTTTTATTTTTAAGCCCCGCATTGTTCGCCTTCCCCCCGAGCCGCGCCTGCCCGCCACCTGCCTGCCGGCAGGCAGGTCGACCGGCTGGAGGGATTCCGTTCGGGCGACTCCTGCCTGTACAGACGAGTCCTCGTGCCGGGAACCACTACCGGAACAGTCCAGCCGGCATGGTTGTACAGAGGGAATTCCTGTCTCCGGCCTGGTTTGTGTTTGATTCCCTCCGGCACCTGGTAATAATTCAGTTGTAAGAATTTATTGATATTGGCGATTGTTATTTGTAGGTGTTAGCAACAATTTTTCTGGAAATTATAAAGAAAAAATTTATTCAGCGCTCTTCTGTTCATGCTCTCTTCATGATGGGGTTTTATGGTGGTGACAAACGACAGGAGCCAGATGTTGGTCGTCTTGGTGATGTCGCTGCCGGAACAACTTAACAACAGGAGGTGTTGTCATGAAGAAAAAATGGATCGCTATTATTGGAAGTGGGGCCCTGGTCGTCGGTATTGCGGTCGCCGGGGTAAGTTTCGCGGATTCGGATGACAATGAGATCCGCAATGGCACCATCCGGATCGAACAGCAGTCTGAATTCGAATTCCCTTCAATTGCGAAGATCTCGATGGACCAGGCCATTCAGCAAGCCCTGGCCTCGGTTCAGGGCCAGGTTTTGAAAACGGAACTCGAGGATGAAAACGGTTTTCTGGTCTATGGGGTCGAGGTGGTGACCGCCGACAAGGCCATCGTGGATGTAAAGGTGGATGCCGGCTCGGGCAAGATGCTGGCCATGGAACGGGATAAGGTGGATGACGAAGATCACGATGTCGGCGAAGAAAACGACCGGGACCGTGAGGATTAATCCAATCAGTGCGCCCTGAACACCCGTTTGTCAAACTGGTTCGGGGCGCGCTGTTATCAACGGCGGCAATGCCGTGTCAAATTTTCAATGCGAGGCTTATGCCATGATTAATATCGAGAACCTTCGGTTAACTATCGAAGGAAAGGAAATTCTCAACGGCATTGATATGCATCTGCGGCCCGGGGACATTTATGGGCTGCTGGGACCGAACGGAGCCGGTAAGTCCACAACCATTTTCGCCCTTTTGGGGCTGCGCGCTCGCGAAAGCGGACGTGTCAGCATGCTGGGTGGAGACCCGGCGGACGACGCCGTTGCCATTCGCCGTTCGGTGGGGGTGATGCCGGAAAAGGCAGGGTTTTACGAGTGGATGACCGCCCCAGACTATCTTAAATGGTACAGCCGTTTTTATGATTCCGAATTGACCGGCCGGGATCAGGGTACGATGCTGGAAAACGTAGGACTTGGGAAAGAGGCGCAGCGTCCCATCGGGACCTATTCCAGGGGAATGAAGCAGCGTTTGGCCGTGGCCCGGGCCTTAATGCCTCGCCCCAAACTGTTGATTTTGGATGAGCCCACCAACGGACTAGACCCTAAGGGCAGGCGCGAGATTCATGACCTTCTGGTGGGATTCGCTTCCAACGGAAAGACAGGCGTATTGCTGTGCACCCATTTGCTGGACGATGTGGACCGCCTGTGCAACCGGATCGGGATCATCGACAACGGCCGCACCCGGCTCGAAGGTTCGATTGCCGATCTGCTGACGGAACAGAGGGGCGGTCAACGGTACCGCCTGCGCCTGGAAACCAGACCGGACACCGGTAACCTTCCGGCCGGGATGACCGTGTTGGGCCACGAAGGCAGCTGGTGGCGCGTTCAGGTCCAGGTCAAGCCGTCCGAAGGGCCCTCCTCGCTTTGGGGTGAGCTGTGGGGCCGCGGTTGGAAGATTCTGGAAATCCGTTCCGAGGCATCCAGCCTGGAAGAGGTTTACATAAGTCATACCGGCCAAGAGAGACATCTGGCGCAGGAGGTGGCATGATGAACACAACGTGGATCATTGCCCGAAAAGAAAGCGCGCAGATGCTGCGCAGTCAAAGGGGTATGGTGTGGCTGCTGACCTTCAGCGGACTGCTGTCGGCCTTCAGTTTGCTGCTGGTGAGTAACACAGAATTGAGCCTGCTCGACAACGCCCAGGTGGTTTATATGATGGCCGGAACGGTTATGGCAGCCGGAGCGCTGCTGGCGGCGATTTTGGGAAGCGACGCTTACGCCGGGGAAAAGGAGCGCGGCACCCTGGTGCCCCTGCTGTGCGCGCCCATTGCTCCCAACGCCTTGCTGGCCGCTTGGGGAGTCATGTTCATGACCTGTGTACCTTATCTTTGGGCTGTGGGCGCCAGCGGCCAGAATCTCGGCCCGGCCCTGTTCTATCTGGCCCTTTTCGGCACCCCGGTGGTGCTCGGATTCGGCTACCTGACCATGGCGCTGTCGGCCCGTACAGGCAGCGTCATGACATCACTGCTCACCACGGTCACCTTGCTGATGCTGTCCGCGAGTCCGCTTTTGATCGGACCGGGCCTGCGCGGCACCGTCGTTGGACGAGCCCTGGACGCCGTCAACCCGTTTGCCGGAGCCCTCAACACCTTCGACAGCGTCATCATCGACAGTGAACCGTTTTCAGTCCAGACGGCACGGCTGTTCCTCGTCGCCGCATGGTTGGGGCTTTGCCTGCTCGTGGCCCGGCGCAGCGCCGGCCGGCCCGATTTTCAATAAGGGGAATTCGTCATGAAAATACTGAAAAATCTATTTGCAGTCATTGCTTCAATACTGCTGTCCGCGTCCATTTCAGCGGCGGCCCAGGCCCCCGTTTCTCTCAACCTACAGTCCGACGCGAAAAATCCCGCCACTCCGGTAATGGGGGACCACCTGCGGTTCTGGAGCACCATCACCAACACGGGATCATCCCCCATCGAGGGCCTGGTGGCGTGGATCAGTCTGGTTGAAATCGACCCGGGCAACGAACAGCCGGTGGACCTGGAGGACTGGAGCGCCCACAAGGCCGTTACCGGGGCCAGCCTGAAGCCTGGTGAATCCCTGCGGACCGATTGGCCCATGCGGCTGATAAAGGGCGGCGACTACCGGGTGGTGGTCAGCGTCACCGACCGCGGCGGCCGTCAGGTGTATACCAGCCCGACCGTCCAGTTCCATGTGCGGCAGAAGCCGGTGCTCCAAGCGGGCCTAGTGTTGCCGGTTGCGGCGGGGATACCTTTGCTGTTCATCGGTCTGATGATCTTCAACAGGACAAAACGGCGTCATGGAACTGGGAGGGCCTGATATGTTTCACCAGTTTGTCGTCTGGCTTGCAAATAACGTTGGCCAGTGGGGATATCCCGGTATCGTGATGCTTATGGCCCTTTTACTGGCGTAAATGGCAGAGCCGCTCACGGTTAAAAAATCAGTCGGGACAATGATGGAATCGAGTCTGAATATAGAGATTTTTAAGTGGATTCACGCCGGTGCCGGGACGCGTCCGGTCGTGGACGGCCTGGCCGTTTTTTTCGGCGAAGGCGGTCCTTATTTCCTGGCGGTTTTGTTTGCCGTTCTCTGGTTCTTTGTGGACGAAAACAAAAAGACGGCCCTTTTGGAAGCGACCGAGGCGGCGGTCGTCGGTCTTCTCATCAACCAGTTGATCGGCCTTTTGTATTTCCACCCGCGTCCGTACATGGTTGGACTTTGCACTCCTCTTTTTCCCCATGGCCCGGAGACCTCTTTTCCCAGCGATCACGCCACCCTGCTGTTTACCGCCGCGTTTTATCTGCTTTTTGCCCGGCGCTGGACCGCGTGCGGCGCGCCGCTATTGGTCATCGCCCTGCTGACCGCCTGGGGACGGGTGTACGGCGGCATTCATTTCCCCTTTGACATGGCTGGCAGCCTGGTGGTCGGGCTAATAAGCGTCGGCCTGATGAGTCTGCTCGTAAAACGGTTGCATCCCTTGAATGGAAAACTGATCCGGATAGCCGACCAGTTGAGGGGACGATTTATTCGAACAAAAAATAATAGGGCAAGGGAAAGTTAATCCGGATGCACTACCTGAATATATTACTGTCTTTTATCACCCATCACCCCGCGCTGGCCTACGGAGCCGTTTTCCTGATCTCACTTTCCGAGTCGCTGGCCCTGGTCGGTCTGCTGGTCCCCGGTACGATGATGATGTTCGGCGTCGGGGCGATTGTGGCCACGGGCAGCCTGGGACTCAAGCCTGTATTGCTGCTGGCGGCCGCCGGGGCCGTGGCCGGAGACGGTATCAGTTATTGGTTCGGCCGTCACTACCAGGAAGAATTGCGGCGAATATGGCCGTTTGCCCGCTATCCCGGCATTCTGAAAAACGGCGAGACTTTTTTTCACCGCCATGGCGGCAAGAGTGTTCTATTTGGCCGTTTTGTCGGCCCTGTACGTGCGGTCATCCCGGTTGTGGCGGGAATGCTGGGTATGAGCCCGGTGCATTTTGGCTTTGTCAACGTGCTTTCTGCCATAGGCTGGGCTTTCGTCTATATTCTGCCCGGCGTTTTTTTCGGCACTTCGCTGGCGGTCGCCGGGGCGGTCAGTACCCGGCTGGCCGTGGTCGTTTTTATTCTGGTAGCCGGCATATGGGGGGTTATCCGGGGGGGCCGCCGGGTGGTCTCATTGTTTGCACGAAAAGGCCCCCTCTGGATTAGCAATCTGAAACAATGGGCCTCCACGGAACCATCGTCTCACCGGTTCGCGCGCCCTGTACAACGGTTTTTGCACTTTCTGCTTTTCCGCGGGAAAGCAGAGGCGTTGCCGGTTGCCTTTCTGGCCGTAACGCTTTTTATCGCCGGATGGGCATTTCTGGGCGTCCTGCAGGATGTTCTGGCCAAAGACCCGCTGGTGGTCGCCGATCAGGCCGTTTACCACTTTTTCAAGTCTCTCCGGACCGCATGGGGTGACAGCGTTTTTGTAGCCATAACCGAACTGGGCGATTCCTTTGTGAACCTGTCGCTGGCCGGCGCGGTGTTGATTGTTCTTCTTGTCAAGCGGTGCTACCGGACAGCGGGATTCTGGGTGCTGACGGCGCTGGGCGGGCTGTTGGGAGTTCAGTTGCTCAAATGGGCCATCCATTTGCCGCGCCCGGTGGCGATATACCATGGGGCTTCGGCCTATGGTTTCCCCAGTGGCCACACGACCATGAGCGTCATTCTCTACGGCTTTTTTGCCATCTTGCTGGCCAGGAAGCTGTCCGGAGCGTGGCGGTGGGGATTGTTTTCAGGGGTTCTTTTCATCTCCTTCGTGATTGGTTTTTCCCGTCTTTATCTGGGCGCGCATTGGCTTTCCGATGTCCTGGGAGGCTATTTCATCGGCACAAGCTGGACAGCGTTTATGGGAATCGTCTGGCTGAAGGCGGCTGACGAGAAGGTTCCCAACCGTTTGCTGTCATTGACGCTTATCCTGGTGATCGCCATTGCCGGGAGCTGGCATGTGGCCCAGCGCCACGGGAAGGACATGGTGTTTTACGCCCCTCGCTACGAGGCGAAAACCATGACGATCTCTCTTTGGCAAACCAGTGGATGGCGCGACCTGCCCGCCTGGCGCATTGACATGGAAGGCGAGCTCGAGCAGCCCCTCACCGTTCAGTGGGCCGGGCCGCCTGCCGAGCTGGCCCGTTTTCTCAAGGATAAGGGCTGGCGGCATACGCAGCCACTGAGCCTGAAAAGTGTCCTTGGAATGTTTTCTCCGAACACGCCGGTTGAACAGCTGCCGAATTTGCCGCGGCTTCACGACGGCAGAATGGAGCGTTTGCGTCTTGTCCGGATAGATGGTGACAGCCGTCTTGTGTTTCGCCTGTGGTCAACCGATGTCAAAATTGAAGGAAACAGCGTTCTTCATCTTTTCGCGGGAACCATAGGGGAGCAGCAGGGCCGCAGCCTGGCGGGCTTGATCACCATGGCAAGAGATACCGGCGACTATGATCAGCCCTTGAACCTGTTGGCGCAATCACTCCGTGAAAGGTTCTCCGTAATGCGGGTTCGTCGAACGGGTCAAGAACCTCGAGGCGACCAAGAGCGCCAATGGTCGCGATGGCGGGGCGGGGTGCTGCTGGCATGGTAAAACACAGTGCTTCCATCAAGTTGAAAGGCTTATCGTTTGCCTGGTTCCTGCGGTCGCAACGCCTGACTTGGCAGATTTGCTTTCAGGGCCGTGACAGACTGGATCGGCTATACAGCATGGGAAACCCTTTTCTGCTTTGCTTTTGGCACGGAAAGTACGTGCCGATTTTCCCACTGTTGGAGGGCTACCGGGCCTGTGTTGTCCGTAGCTTGTCGACACGGGGAAGCGTTATCGCGGAAATTTGCAGAAATTTCGGGTATCAAAGCGCCCAGATTTCGGACAGACCAAAGGATGGTGCGCTAAAAGCATTCCGGGAGGTTTTGTCCGAGGCTCGGGTGGTGGGTACGGCGGTGGACGGTCCGCTGGGCCCTCGCCACCGGGTGAAAACCGGTGTCATCCGGATGGCCTCAGCGTTCGGATTTGACCTTTTACCGGTATCCGTAGGCAGTCGTCGAAAAATTGTGTTGAACAAAAGATGGGACCGGATGGAGCTGCCGCTGCCCTTCACAAGGGTATGCCTGATCTTTGGCAAGCCCATCAAGGTACCGCCCGACCTTAGCAATGCTCAGATCCGACAATTGGCCGGCCATCTGACCAAGGCGATTACAGAACTGGACGATATGGCCCAAGACCTGGCCCTCGGCAATAAAGGGTAGCGTGTGTGTACAGAACGGAAAGCAGATGATGATATGATGATAAAAAGATTGCAGCATATTCCTTTGCATGTCTCCCGGCGGGTCATGGGCTATTTCGGGCTGGCAGTGCTGTTTTTCACGCTGTCTTTTACCACTGTGTACTTTGTTCATCATTACTTTTCCGGTGGGCGTCTGCGGATACCTTCCAGCCTGCTTTCGGCAAACGTCATTGTCAGTCTTGCGATTCTCCTTGTGCTGTACTTTCTGTCTGACGGCCTGCGGCTGTATAGTGTCATCCGGGCGATGGGGTATCGCATCGCGTTTTCATACATTGTCAAGTTGGTCTTTGTGAATATCTTCGTATCCAACGTCACACCGCTGGCCACCGGCGGCGGTGTGGTCCAGGTCTACTTCATGCGGCAGAAAGGCATGCCCGTCGGGGAGGCGACGGCGGCCACATCGATCCGCACCATCCTGGCGGCCCTGATCCTGTTCACCCTCACACCGGTCATCATCTGGACCGAGCCGAATCAGTTCCGTATGTTTTTTCACCGGAATCTTCTATACGGCATCACCGGGGTTTCCTGTGCATACCTGGCCGTTTTCTGGATGATTATGTGCAGGATACGGATTATCAAACGCTGGATGTTTCGAGGATTGTATCTGCTCAAGGCAATGAACATTGTATCGCGGCCCCGGTTCAGAAGCTGGTTTTTAAAGGTTTCGCGCGAGCTGGACCTGTTTTCTGACGGGTTTAAACACTATTTCAGGAACAGCCCCGGCTGGGCGGCCCTTTCCGTTTTCTTTACGGCGCTCTTCCTGTTTCTGCTTTTCTCTTTTTCCATTGTGCTGGTCAGTGCCCTGGGGTACCATATCCCGGTGCTGACCGTGCTGGCCTTCCAGGTGGTGGTGACCTTTTTCATGTACTTCGCCCCCACACCGGGGGCAACGGGTGTTGCCGAAGGCGGCTACGGGCTCCTGTTTGCCCAACTGGTGCAAAGACAGGACATCGCCTTGCTGACCCTGGCCTGGCGCTTTTTGACCATCTATGTCGGGGTGGCGATCGGTATTGCAGTGATGTACAGGGAAGTCTTTCAACGCGACAAGGCGTGTCTAAATGAACCGTAAAAAGATACTAACACTCTACCTGATTTTCACCCTGGTGCTGATGGCAGTTCTTGTCGGCTACCGGATTTATCTCTTTGTCCGCGAGACGGATTACGAGGCCCTCAACGCCGAAAATATTGAACGGATCGAGACAAGAATCCACAGTAAAACCAGTTACAAATTCGCCGTTGTCGGCAATATCCGCAATTCCATGCGGATTTTCGAAAGACGCATCGCCCCCCTGATGAGCGAAAGCGGCACGGAATTCATGATATCGGTTGGCAATGCGGTTTACGATGGTGCTGAAGGGAAATACCGTTTGCTGTACCGCGGTTTAAAAAAGCTGAAGATTCCCTACGTGCTGTCCGCCGGGCACAACGAGATTGAGGATTTCGGGGCGGGAAAATTCTACCGGCATTTCGGGCCCTATTTCTTCTCCTTCCATCTTGAAAACGCCGCCTTTATTTATCTTGACTCCACCGGGCAAACCTCATGGACATGGCAGCTGCGCTGGTTGGAAGAACAATTAACGGCGGCGAGGAACTACCCGTATCGATTCGTGTTTTTGAATCACTCCCTGTTTTCATTGCCGGGCTTTGATCCGGACGAACCCCACTATGTCCTTGAAGAGAAGCTGAGCCGAGACTTGCAGCGGTTGTTTTCCCGCTACCGGGTGACAGCGGTCTTTTCATCTGGCTATCCCACCTTTCACGAACGCGTGGAGCAGGGCATCCGGTACATCGTTACGGGCGGCGGCGGCGGCTTGCTTCTCGACCGCAACGAACCCTACCAGTTCGTGAATGTCACCGTGGGACCTGAGCAAGTGTCATTTAAAAATATCGCCGACAAAGACCGTCTGGGTACTGTCCGTGAAAAACTGGAGACGCTGAAGCTGTATCTGCATTCGTTCTTTTACATGAGTCTTTTCAACTCATTGCTGATGCTTAGCATAATCAGCCTTGTGGTCTTGAAACTCTATTCACTGATTTCCCGCCAGGAACATTTGTACCGGGATTTCAGTATCGATGAAGATGCACTTTCGAAAAAGCCACTTCGGGTGGCCATGTTTACCAACAACTACCTGCCGTTTATCGGCGGCGTGCCCCTTTCCATTGACCGACTTTACCGGGGACTTGTTCGGTTGGGCGCGGCGGTGAAGGTCTTCGCGCCAGCCTATCCGCAACCGTGGGCAGATCCCGATGATGGCAGCGTCTTCCGATGTCCCTCACTCTTCCATGCCCGATTGGCCAATTTTCCGGTTGCCAATGTTTTTTCTCGAAAAATCGAGGCGTCGTTCAGGCCATTGGGCTGCGATCTGGTGCATGTCCACCATCCCTTCTGGCTCGGCAAGAAAGGGATGCGGCTCGCCAGGAGGAGCGGCATACCTGTGATTTTAACCTACCACACCCGGTTGGAACGCTATACGCATTACTTCCCGCTTCCGGGTATGGTGCTGAAAAACCTTGTTGCTCATTTCCTGATCAAACGCTTTGCCAACCAGTGCGACGCCATTATCACCCCAACGTCATCCACCGAGGAATATTTGCGGAACCTGGGTGTCAGCGCCCTGATCGAGACAATTTCCACCGGTATTGACATCGAGGATTATAAGCAATGGTCTCAACAACAGGTTCAAGCGCTGCGTGATCAATATGTCGACCCCGGCGAACGCCTTTTGATCAGCGTTTCGCGAATGGCTAAGGAAAAAAACCTTGATTTTCTCATCGCCGGACTGGCGAAAGTCAATGAGCGGTCCAATTCCACTTTTAAATGCCTGTTGGTGGGAGACGGTCCGGAGAAAAAACGGCTTGAGGAAAAGGCGGCGGCGTTTGGCATGCATGATCAGATTGTTTTCACCGGCAACTTACCCCCGCACGAAGTTATCCGGTGTTACCTGGCCGCTGATCTTTTTGTGTTCGCCTCGACCTCCGAAACCCAGGGAATGGTGTTACTGGAAGCCATGGCTGGCGGTTGCCCTGTAGTGGCGGTAAGGGCCAGCGGCGTCTACGACGTGGTCAAGGACGGCTACAATGGATTCAAAGTAGCGGAGAGCTCCGATAACTGGGCGGAAGCGGTCATAAATCTGCTATCGGACAGCAAGCAGCTGTCTGTATTATCTGAAAACAGCCGGTTATTTGCCGAGAATTATTCCGTGGAAAAGATTACAGAAAAGGTCTTGAAACTTTATCGCCGGATAATCGTCCTCGGAAAATCGGCTAACGCCTGATAAATAGGGGCTGCCGCACACTCCGGCCCGTTTTTTTAAACATTTTCCTAAAATCACGCCGAAACCATTCCCCGACTTCATCCTTTCTTCATTTTCATTTGTTAAAGTCCAAAAACAAGCGTTGATCAGGAACGCCTTTTTGGCGTTCCCCTGCGAAACAATTGCATCTTGATAAAGGAAAGGATGATGCTGAAAAAATTTCTGCCGTTCTCAAAGCCGTCCATCAGTGAAACGGAAATCGAGGCGGTCGCCGAGGTTCTTCGTTCCGGTTGGATTACCACTGGTCCGAAGGCAACCGAGTTTGAAAAGGCATTTGGTAACTATTGCGGATCGGAAGGGGCCGTGGCGCTTTGTTCTGGTACGGCTGGCATGCATCTTTTGTTGGCGGCCCTGGGTATCGGCCCCGGAGATGAGGTGATCACCCCCTCCATGACCTGGGTCTCCACGGTGAATCTCATAAAGCTCGCCGGAGCCACGCCGGTTTTTGCCGATATCGAACGCGAGACGCTATTGGTTTCGGCGAAAACCATTGAACCGCTCATTACCGAACGTACCAGACTGATCATCCCGGTGCATTTTGCAGGCGCTGCGGTGGATATGGACCCGTTGCGGCAACTGTCTTCGGCAAACAACATTCCGTTGGTGGAGGACGCGGCCCATGCCGTCGGCACAGAATACCGGGGAGAACGAATCGGCCGACGGGGAACCGCCATCTTTTCGTTCCACCCCATCAAAAACATGACCTGCGGCGAAGGCGGGATGTTTTGTTCCAACGACTTCGGCCTTCTCGAACATATACGGAGGTTGAAGTTTCACGGGCTTGGCGTGGACGCCTATGACCGCTACACTCAGGGGCGTTCTCCGCAGGCAGAGGTTCAGGAGCCTGGATTCAAGTACAACTTGACCGATATGGCAGCGGTCCTTGCTTTGGGGCAATTACGCCGGCTGGATGAGTTCAATCAAAAACGGGCGCTTCTGGCGCATCGTTACAGGGAATTGTTAGCCAATGTTGATGAAATCGTGCCTCTCGCCGTTCCTTCCTATCCCGTGTGCCACGCCTGGCACCTGTTTGTTGTCCGTCTGGACACAAAGCGGGTGGGCATGAACCGGGAAACCTTCATGGCGGAACTAAAAAAGCGGAATATCGGTACGGGTATCCATTTTAAGGCAGTGCACAGGCAGAAATATTACCGCGAGACATTGCAACTGCCCGAAGGCGCACTGCCGAACACAGAGTGGAATTCGGATCGGATTTTTTCGCTCCCCTTGTTTCCGGACATGACCTTGAACGATGTGGATGAAGTTGTTGCGGCAATCAAGGAGGTGCTCGCATGAATGCCGCGCTGGATCTTTCCGTGGTCATTCCGGTCTATAACGAAAAAGAGAATCTGCCGGAGCTTATTGACCGCTGTCTGGCCGCCTGCCGAAAAACCGGGCGCGATTTTGAAATAATCCTGGTGGATGACGGCAGCAGGGACGGCTCCCGTGATCTCATTCCCCAGGCCGCTGATCAACACACTGAAGTCGTCGGCGTGATTTTGAACCGAAATTACGGTCAGCACGCGGCGGTTTTTGCCGGGCTGGAGCAGAGCAAGGGCAATATCGTCGTCACGCTGGATGCGGACCTTCAGAATCCTCCCGAAGAAATCCCCAGGCTGGTCGATGAAATGGATCGCGGTGTGGATGTCGTGGGCACGGTTCGCGAAAATCGGCAGGACTCCCTATTCCGCCGCACAGCATCGGCGCTGGTCAACCGACTCGTCCGGCAGACCACCGGGGTCATGATGCATGACTACGGCTGCATGCTCAGGGCTTACCGGCGGCCGGTTGTCGAGGCCATGCTCCAGTGTCGGGAGCGCTCCACTTTTATTCCGATCCTGGCCAACAGTTTTGCCGGCAGCACCGCTGAAATATCCGTCAAACACGCCTTGCGGGAAAACGGTGAATCCAAGTACAGCCTCTTTAAACTTATTTCGCTTCAGTTCGATCTGCTCACCTCCATGTCCACCTTTCCCCTGCGCCTGCTTTCATTGCTGGGGTTACTCATTGCGGCCAGCGGCATCGGTTTAGGCGTCCTTCTGATGGTATTGCGGTTTGCCTACGGCGCCCAGTGGGCTGCCGAGGGCATATTTACCCTGTTTGCGGTGCTCTTTGTCTTTATCGGGGCGCAGTTTATCGGCATGGGTCTTCTCGGTGAATACATCGGACGCATCTATCACGATGTTCGCAGCAGGCCCCGCTTTTTTATCCATGAAATCCGGGGCAACTCCATCGATGATTGCGGCGATCAACCCGATTCTGCTCTCCATACGATGGTCGCAAGTCGAGCAAATCGATAATTTTGAATTTATTCAGGAGAAGTTTATGGAAACAATTGTATTGGCTTATCACAATATCGGATGCGTTGGCATCAAAGCCCTTCTGGCACATGGGTATGATATCCAGGCGGTCTTTACCCATGAGGACGATCCGAATGAAAATACCTGGTTCGAGTCAGTGGCGGAATTGGCGGCAGTCAACGATATACCGGTCTACGCGCCGGAAGACATCAACCATCCCCTCTGGGTTGAACGAATCATGGAATTGGCGCCGGACTTCATTTTTTCTTTTTATTACCGCAAGATGGTTGGCGAGGATATTCTCGCCGTTCCCTCGAAGGGCTGTCTGAACCTTCACGGCTCGCTTCTGCCCCGTTACCGGGGCCGCTGTCCGGTGAACTGGGTGTTGATCCATGGAGAAAAAGAAACCGGGGTCACCTTGCATTACATGACGGCACGGCCGGATGACGGTGACATCGTCGGACAACAGCAAGTGGCCATCGAAGAAAGCGACACGGCCTTAACCCTGCATGGGAAGCTCGCCAGTGCAGCGGGAGAAATGCTCGATGTCCTGTTGCCGAAAATCCGGGAAAACGAGGCTGACCGCGTCCCCCAGGACAAAGCGTTGGCAAGCTGTTTCGGCGGGCGCGGACCGCAGGACGGATTGATCGACTGGACCCAAAACGCGCCCACTGTCCGAAACCTGGTGCGGGCGGTGACCTGCCCCTATGCCGGTGCTTTTTCCTTTCTGGGAAACCGCAAGTGCATCTTCTGGGACGTTGAGATGACGGCAGCAGCGCCGGGGGCCTATCCAGGCGGCATACTGTCCACAGATCCTCTGCGAATCGCCTGTGGCGACGGTGCGGTGGAGATTGGCTACGGGCAGAGTGAAAACGGAGTTTACATGAGCGGCCGGCAACTCGCCCAGGAACTTAACCTGTCTGTCGGCATGCGATTCAACGGCAAAACCGAGACGATAACAGAGGAACACCGCAAAAAGCATGTCCTGATCCTTGGTGTCAACGGCTTTATCGGCAATCACTTGAGCGAGCGGCTGTTGGAAAGCGGGCGCTATGAGGTCCACGGAATGGACCTGTGTTCCAGCAGCATCGGACATTTGTTGGGGCATCCCGATTTTCATTTCACGGAAGGGGATATTTCGATCATGCGGGAATGGATCGAGTATCATGTTCGCAAATGCGATATTGTCCTGCCACTGGTGGCCATTGCCACCCCGATCGAGTATGTCCGTAATCCGTTGCGGGTATTTGAACTGGATTTCGAGGAGAATCTGCGCATAGTCCGCTACTGCGCCAAGTACCGAAAACGACTGATATTTCCTTCCACCTCGGAAGTCTATGGCATGTGCACGGATGATGAATTTGACGAGCAGCGTTCAAACTTTGTTCTTGGCCCCATCCATAAACAGCGTTGGATTTATTCATGCAGTAAGCAGATGCTGGATCGAGTGATCTGGGCATACGGGAGGAGCCAGGGGCTGCAATTCACCCTTTTCCGACCTTTCAACTGGGTAGGCCCGAAACTGGACTCCCTGGCATCCGCCCGGATCGGTAGTTCACGCGTGATCACCCAATTCATCCTGAACCTGGTGGAAGGCACCCCGATTCGCCTGGTGGACGGCGGCAAACAGAAACGTTGTTTTACCGACTTCAGGGACGGCATCGACTGCCTCTTCAGGATTATTGAAAACAAGAACGACCAATGCAATGGGCGCATCTTCAATATCGGAAATCCAAACAACGAATACAGCATGGCCGCCCTCGCCGATATTCTCCGGGAAAAATTCGCCGGTCATCCGTTGTGGTCCCATTTTCCTCCTGATGGCGGAATTCAGCACATCGAGGCCCGGGCCTATTATGGGTCGGGCTACCAGGACGTTCAGCATCGGCGGCCGTCGATCCGCGAGGCTCAGAGCATTTTGGGGTGGACGCCGAACGTGCCTTTTGAGCAGTCCGTTGAAGAAACGCTGGATTATTTTCTTAAATCGGCGGTGGAATGCGCAGCGGAGGCATCATGAGCCATGTCGGCCTGCGGGTAGATGTCGATACGTTGCGGGGCACCCGTATCGGGGTTCCGAACCTGGTCGATCTTTTGGCCCGGCATCATATCCGGGCCAGCTTCTTTTTTTCCGTCGGGCCGGACAATATGGGTCGACATCTCTGGCATCTAATGCGGCCCACCTTTCTGATCAAGATGCTCAGGACGCGGGCGGTCAGTCTGTACGGCTGGGATATTTTTTTGCGGGGCACCCTGTGGCCCGGGCCGGTGATCGGTAACCGCTGCCCGGGTCCGATTCGCAAGGCCGCAGAGGCAGGGCATGAGATCGGCCTGCATGCCTGGGACCATCACCGCTGGCAGATGGCGCTTGAAAAGATGGATCAGGCCGCAATAATCGCTGAAATCCGTAAAGGCTACGAATTACTGACGGATATCCTGGGGCACGCCCCAGAATGTTTCGCGGCCCCTGCCTGGAAGGTGACACCTGAAGCGCTATTGGCGTTAGAGCAATTTCCTTTTCGATTTGAATCCGATTGTCGCGGTCGTTCGCTTTTTTATCCGCTGATGGACAACCGGCCGTCTCGTCATGTTCAGGTCCCGACCACGCTGCCGACTTACGATGAGCTCGTCGGCCGCCAATGCACAGCAGAGACTTACAACGACCATCTCTTGACTATGATTCGCCCCGATCAGCTCAATGTGTTGACCATCCACGCCGAAGTGGAGGGAATCGCTTGCCTGGAATTGTTCCGGGATTTTCTGCTCAAGGCACAACAGCGCGATATCGCCTTCGCGCCTCTTGGCGACATTCTTGGTGAAACCGGAAAAGCAGAAAAATCAAGGATGGTTAGAGGTATTCTCGCCGGCAGGGACGGATTGCTTGCCTGCCAGGATGACACGGATAGCATTGAAATTCACGATAAGGTCAGCAAACGATGAGCACATCGAATAAACGCTACATTCTATTAATTCTGTCATTCTTTTTACTGGCGTACATTCTTCCCTTGGGTGCGCGTGACCTATTTGTACCGGATGAAACGCGCTACGGAGAAATTCCCCGAGAAATGATTGCCAGCGGCGAATGGATATCGCCTCACCTCAACGGTCTGCGCTACTTTGAAAAGCCGGTGTTGGGCTATTGGGTGCATGCCGGTTCCCTTCTGCTGTTCGGAGAGAACAATTTTGCCTTGCGCCTGACCTCCGCCCTATCCGTGGGTTTGTCGGCCCTATTGATATATGTATTGGTATGGCAAACTACCCGTCGTGAAGATGAAGACGGCGGTTTTCCGGCTATTCTGGCCACTCTTGTTTTTTTATCCTGTTTCGAAGTGTTCGGGGTGGGAAACACTGCCGTGTTGGACAGCTTGTTCTCATTCTTTCTAACGGCGACCATTACCGCTTTCTGTTTTGCCACGGAGTCACCACCAGGGTCGGGGCGAGAAAAAAGTTATCTGTTTCTCGCCGGTCTGAGTTGCGGCCTGTCCTTTTTGACCAAGGGGTTTCTCGGATTCGCCGTGCCGGTTTTGGCGGTAGCGCCCTATCTGGTTTGGCAGCGCCGGTATGCCGATTTGTTGCGCATGAGCTGGCTGCCGATTCTAACCGCTATTTTGGTTTCGTTGCCATGGAGTATCGCAATCCATCTTCGGGAACCTGATTTCTGGCGTTTCTTTTTCTGGAACGAACATATCCGCCGGTTTATGGCCGACAATGCCCAACATAAAGAGTCGTTCCGGTCTTTCTTCCTGACAGCACCGGCCATGTTTATTCCCTGGGTGTTTATGGCGCCCGCAGCCGTACCGGGAATAAAAACCCGATTGTTTGAACAGGGGGCGCCAGGCCGGTTGCTGAAATTTTGTCTATGTTGGCTGGTGCTGCCGTTTTTGTTCTTCTCTTTTTCAAACGGGAAGCTCTTAACCTACATACTTCCCTGTTTCCCGCCGTTTGCCATTCTCATCGCTTTTGGGTTGTTGCATGTGCTAAAGAAAGATACGCGGAGCAGGTTGTTCCAGGGGGGGGTTGTTGTCAACACCATTCTCTTCAGTCTGATTTTAGTAGCTTTTTTGTATGTTCAACTTTTTGGTTTCAACGGGTTCCGACCATACAGCCAGGCATGGAAAGCCGTGATGGTCGTCAATGGCTTGGCGTATTTTGTGCTATTTCTCGTTTGGGCTTTCAGAAGCCGGACAACGGTCAGCAAAACACTCTTACTTGGTCTCTCGCCGCTTCTTCTATTTTTTGTTGTTCACTTTACTATTCCGGACTTGACCAGAGAGGTAAAATCGCCTGG
Source organism: Thermodesulfobacteriota bacterium (assembly GCA_034189225.1). GTDB lineage: Bacteria > Desulfobacterota > Desulfobacteria > Desulfobacterales > Desulfosudaceae > JAXHTY01. The sequence goes on along the minus strand of JAXHVL010000058.1, from coordinate 17,688 downwards.
ACCCATTTTGGAACAATACGCCCAAGGTATTGATAGCAAAGATATTGTCATTTCCGATGAAAATTCAATCAGGGCAGTGGGCTGGTATCTGGAACGAAACGATGTTTACTTACTGGGTGGAACAGGTGAGCTTGATTACGGGTTGAAATATAAAGATGCGGTTGGCAGATTGCTTGATATGCAAACTGCGGTCGACTTGATTCAGAACAACCGGGGCAGGACTGTACTGATTGCCAGGGTGAAACATATCGCCCGATGGCGGGATCAGCTCCCCCAGCCTGTTTTCCGGGATCGGAGTGGTCCTGAAGGGTATGTTCTCTGGAAATTTTGATATTGGCTTATAACAAAGGTGTGAAGAGCATCGGTAGCCCTATTGGTCATATGTTTTTAGCCACTTCACTGATCTTGTTGAAATTATATATGAAATACGCTATTTATGAATGTCGTGAAGTGGTCTTGCTCGTATGGGTGAGACTGGCAATAACGGTTACAACAAAAGGATGATCATGGCCAGATATCTTCCTCTCATTGTACTTGGAGTGCTGCTCAACGCTTCGGCTCAGTTGGCACTTAAGCAGGGAATGCGTCAAATCGGCTATTTTGACTTTGGTTTGCAAAACTGCAGCCGCATTTTTTTTGCGGTGGCGTTAAACCACTTTATATTGATCGGATTGGGGTGTTATGTCGTCAGCGTGGCGGTCTGGCTGCTGGTGCTTTCCAGGGTTGAGGTCAGCTATGCCTATCCGCTGCTTTCCATTGGATATATCGTTACGTCCTTTGCGGGTTGGCTGTTTTTCCATGAAAACATCGGCGCAACCCGTTGGGCCGGTATTTTTGTCATATGTATTGGTGTGTGGCTGATTACGCGATCAGCATAAAAGCTGGATCGTGGGATGTAGACCGAAAAAAATTTGATGGTGAGAACCATCTTCGGAGAAGCGTGGCATGAAGCTCTTGGTTGTTGATGATGATCAATCATTGCTGGAACACGTCCGGCAGATTCTAATTGGCCAGCGTTACATCGTAGAGACGGCAGCCAATGGAGAAGAGGCGCTGGATAAATTGTTCGACACCCCTGTCGATGCGCTCATCCTCGACATCATGATGCCGAAAATGGACGGGCTGACCGTTTTGGAACAAGTGCGAAAGGCGGGGATCGATGTGCCCGTGCTAATGCTCACCGCCAAAGGCGACGTGACGGACAGGATAAAAGGCCTTGATCTGGGCGCCGATGATTACCTGGCGAAACCGTTTTCCCTGGACGAATTGCTGGCCCGCCTGCGCGCACTGCTTAGAAGGGCAGGCGGCCAGTGTGAATCCGTCTTGCAGGTCCAGGATTTACAGTTAGACACGGTAAGTCGCAAGGTAACCAGAAGCGGAAAACTGGTCGAACTGACTCCCAGGGAATTCTCCATTCTTGAGTTTCTCCTGCACAATGAAAACAGGGCCGTATCCCGTTTCAGCCTGGCCGAACATGTGTGGGGGGACGATTTCGATCCCTTCAGTATGTCCAATTTCATGGATGTCCACATCAAAAATCTTCGAAAGAAAATCGGTGATTCAGGCCAGGACGGGATTATTCGAACCATCCGCGGTGTCGGGTATATCATCGGAGACGCGGAAAAATGACCGTCAAGACAAGGATCACCCTCTTTATCGTCGGGACTGGATTCATAGCCAGCCTGTTGTTTTCCGTTGTTGTGTTTTATGAATTGATAGAGCAGCCTTTCGAGCTTTTGGATAACGTTTTGAAGGAGGAGGCCTATCGAACTGTTAATATGATCGTGAAGGAGCAGCAGGAATCGGATTCCACGCACGTCGACGCTCTCTCTTGGAGTTTGAATCGGTATTGGATCGAGGTGTCTGACAAGGAAACCCACAGGGTTCTCTTCCGCTCCGCGTTGGCAAAACGGGTAAAACTATCTCCGGTGGAACCCGGCTCCAGCGCTATTGCAAGCACGATCATCCCGAGGGATGCAGTCGACCTTGATCAGGACAAAAGCAATGAGGTCACCTTCCGGGTCAGGACTTTCAGGATTACGTTGAATGGCGGGACATTTCTTGTTCAGATCGCGCGACCCATGGAAAAACTGGAAGAAGAAATATGGGAACTGGTTTTAGGTATTTTCTCCGGCCTTGTTTTTTCCACCCTGGTTTTGATTGCCCTCAGCCGTTTTGTTGCCGGCAAGATCCTTCGGCCGATTGGTCAAATGAATGATTTGGCGAAGACTATCAGTGAAAAGAATCTCGACCAACGGATACCGACCGGAGAAGGAAGGGATGAATTTAGCGAATTGGCAAAGACAATTAATGAGATGATGGATCGTTTGCAGAACTCTTTTATGATGCAGCGGGAGTTTCTGTTCGATACTTCCCATGAATTGAAAACACCGTTGACAAGTATGCGGCTGGCTGTCGATGAAATTTTGGCTTCTGACCGAGAAGACCTACATTCCATCCCGAGGGATAACCTTCAACGGCTAAGAAGTCAGGTGTTGCGCATGGAGCGGTTGGTCAAAGATCTGTTGAACCTGTCAGCTCTGGAAACACTGACTGAGGTAGAAACAAACCTGGTTCAAATCACCTCGGTGTTGTCATCCCTGGCTGAGGAGTATCGGTTCCTTGCCGAAGCGAATAATATAACCATGGACGTCCGTATTCCCGAACGGCTCGTCGTTCATGGGGATGCGGAAAAACTGCGCCGCGCTTTTTCAAATATACTAGATAATGCCGTCAAGTACAATGTTGAGAGAGGCCGGATTGAATTGACGGCCGACCAATCCCCTGTCGAACTGACCGTGACTGTCGCAAACACGGGACCTGACGTACCCGAAGCTGAAATCTCCAAAGTGTTCGATCAGTTTTACCGGGTCGAAAAGTCCAGATCGATTGAGCATGGCGGATCTGGCCTGGGGCTGGCCATCGTCAAAAAAATTGTAGAGCTTCACCGGGGAAAGGTGAAATTCGAAAGTCAACAAAAAGGATGGGCCCGGATTACGGTCAGCCTACCGCGGCACCGGGAGAACATTCCGGTATGAAAAGCGATGGGATAAGATCCCCGCGGTGGAAGCAGATTTTTCAGGGCAACGTCTTCGCCTTCGGCCTGGTCAGTTTTCTTACCGACCTTTCAACAGAGACTACTGGTCCCTCCTTTATAGCCAAGCAAAACTAAAGCCCCGATTCAGGATTCTGGATCGGGGCTTTTTGCGTCTTTGAGGCCCGCCCGGTGAAATTTCACTGGGGCCGGGAAAAAAAAGGTAAAAAAGTTTTCTTCTGTAAATCCACCACCAATCAGAGACTTACGGGCTTTCCTCCTCCTTGAGCCAGGGCGTTTTTCGGTGTCGCAACGAAAATTCGCCAAAGAAGGGTGACAGGTCTGGTGAACACAAAGAGTTCACGACCGCCACCCGGGAAATTCATGCCGGACCTGTCTCCCGGTCTGCCCAGAAATGAAAAAGGTTCGGCATGAACCAGACAAGCAAAGCACACCTCACCCCACCCCACCGAAGCGGCGACTTATCGAGCTGATTCAGGACATCAACTTCGGCCGCATCACCAACATTCAGGTCCGCGACGGCGAGCCGGAACTCACCCCTGACACGGGCATCGAGCGCGACCTCAATCTGGCCTTCAGCTCGGTCATCCACGACTGCCTGGAATGCTGGCACGGCGAGCGGTATCTGGCCAAGGTCCTCGACCACAACCAGCTTCCGCCGGTGGGACCCGGAAACATCCTGCGCGTTCTGATCCAGACACGCGCCATCATATTTGAGGGCGAACTCCAGATGGTCTCCCGTCCCGTCTCCAGGCCAATAAGACTGGGGATAGACGGATTCCACCTGCCCATCCTGAATGGTCGACCGCAGCGTCCCGGTCGGGCTGACGGAGGACGAGTGCCAGTTCGGCAAAGCGCTCAAGTCGTATTGCTCTATCAGAAACGCATAGCCTGCCAGCCGGTTCTGTGTCGTGTCCAATGTCATCACACCTCAAAAAATCGTTACGGCTTTCAAAAAATGATTACCATGAGCCTTTGAGTTAAAAATATAGTTAGTGCCCATCCATAAATTGCTATTTTGCCCGATTTCTGCGTCAGGCTCAAATTTTAATCCTCAAAATACGCAAAGTATTCCTCCGGTTAAAATTTTCGCCTTCCTTGAACTCGACCAAAATATCTAATTTCTGGACGGACACTAGTTACATTGTCAGCAATTTTCAAGAGAATTGTTTGGGATGCCTGGGGCGAGGTCACCGAGCGTTTTATCGAAATTGTCCACGGGCCGAAGTCCGGGCGTCCCAGCACGCTGCGGTTCTACAACCCGGACGTGCCGCAGTCCCTGCGGCGTCAGTTCCTTTTCGATCCCGGCCTTCCGCAGCCAGTGGGCGAGCCGGTTGGCAATCTGCCGCTGGCAGAGTCTGCCGTCCCGGTTCGACAGGAACAGGGCTTCCATTCCCTGGCGGCCGTGTCGACGACGCTTGGCCAGGTAACGGCGCAGCAATGTGCGGAGGTCGGTCTTGATGAACTTGACCTGCGGCACATTCCCCTTGGCCCGCACCCGCAGATGCTTGGCGTCGAGGTCGATGTCATCCATGTCGAGTGCGGCCAGTTCGCCAAGCCTGATCCCGGTGCCCAGCAGCACCTCGATCATGGTGCGGTCGCGCAGCGCGGAGAAATCGGTCCGCCCCTTATTCAGGAAGCTGTCCACGACCGGAAGAACACCCTGGCCGCACGCCAGCTCCTCGACTGGGTGTTCGACGACTGGATGGAGCTGCGCGACCAGGGCGACAAAACTCTCCAGTTCATCTTCAACGACCTCGACCCCAGTGACGCCGTCGATTTCAAGAAACTCCTCATCGAACTCTACGACCGCAAGCTCATCAGCCGTTCCAGCCTCCAGCTCAAGATGGACCTGGACCCAGACATCGAGGCCGCCAACCGCGAAACCGAGAGTAAGAAGATCGACCTGATGGACGAAAAGCAGGTGAAGCCGGTGGTGGATATGGTCGTCTCCGGCATTCTCAGTATGCCTCGTGCCAGAAAGATGCTCGGGATTCCTGCCGAGGACGATGAACCCACGGCGAAGGTAGCATTGGTCTGGTCAGGCGACTTGGAGTCCACCGGCGATGCGGCCGCACTAGCTGGTCTACGAGAAGCCGTTCCAGGAGCTGCTCGGGCAGGTCGACAACGAGACCACCATCCTGATGGGCCACACCCGCTGGCGCACCCGGGGCAACGAGTTCAACAACCGCAACAACCATTCCATCCGGGCCGGGATCGTCATCGGCACCCATAACGGCACCATCACCGTGCTCAAGGGCAACAGGCCACTCTGCCTGCGCATCCACCGCCAGCATCGGGTGGTGCTCTACGCCTCGGAGCCCGCCTTTATCGACTTTGCCGCGGACTTTGATCCGGGCTGGCGCGAGCTGGAGGTGCCGCCCATGACCATGCTCACCATCCGCCACTAGGATGTGCGGGCCATCGAAAACAGCGAATTCCGCTTCATACCCCAGGAGCGCAAAGGGACATTGCCCGAAGGAGTGAATGCATGAACATTGGAGACACCGTAAAGCTGAACACAAACCCGGAAGACAGTCCCGAGACCATCCTCCGGCTCTTCGTCTACGGCACCCTGAAACGGGGCTACTGGAACCATCAACGCTTCTGCGCCCAGGCCCGCAGCATCGAACCGGCCGTGGTCTGGGGCAGGCTCTACCACCTCCACGCCGGTTTCCCGGCCCTCGAAGTGCCGGAGTGTCTGATCCTGGCCCGAGGCACCGCCGATCCACGGGCCGACGCCAGCAGACAGCAGGAGATCGGCACGCCACGCTTCGGCCGCCCGACCGGAGACTGGGATCTGATCCATGGGGAACTGGTGACCTTCACCGACCCGCAACGCGACCTGCCGCCTATCGACCGGCTGGAAGGCTTTCGGCCCGGTGGGCCCAGCATGTACCAGCGGGTGATGGTTGCGGTGCTGTGCGGGCGCACCTCGATTCCGGCCTGGATCTACTGGATGCCCCATGTTGAAAACGGCACCCGGCTTGACTCCGGCGTCTGGCATCGAGCGTGATAGAAAATAATCGGCTCAAATCGGTAAAGATCGTTTGACATAGCACTTAGAGCCTTTGTATATTGATGGAGTTTTTTAACCTGGGAGAGGTGCGTCCAGTCTCTCCCGTTTCGCCTCTGGCGGACGTGGCAAACAACCAAAGCGCCCGTGGAGCAAGAGAATGAACGAGATGGAAGACCGCTGGTTATCAATAACCGAGATTTGCAAGTACCTCGGGGTCAGCAACGACACCGTTTACAAGTGGATCGACAAGCATGGTATGCCCGCCCACCGCATGGGTCGTCTTTGGAAGTTCAAGAAGGACGAAGTGGACGCATGGGTCAAGGCTGGCGGCGCGGCCGAGCCTGCGGAAACCGACAAGAAGCGCAAGGAGTAATAACGGGCTATGAACCATGTGATCCACAACAGCATCGTGAATTTTATCTGGGGTATCGCCGACGATGTGTTGCGCGATGTCTATGTGCGCGGCAAGTACCGTGATGTGATCCTGCCGATGACAGTCATCCGCCGTCTCGACGCGCTTTTGGAGCCGAGCAAAGAAAAAGTCCTCGGGATGAAGAAGCAGCTTGACGGGGCCGGGATCGCTAATCAACACGCCGCCCTCTGCCAGGCCGCAGGCGAGGCCTTTTACAACGTCTCGCCCTTTACCCTGCGCGACCTGAAGAACCGCGCCAAGCAACAACAGCTCAAGGCCGATTTCGAGGCATATCTGGACGGCTTTTCACCCAACGTCCAGGAGATCCTCGACAAGTTCAAGTTTCGCAACCAGATCCCCACGTTGATCGAGGCCGACATCCTCGGCCACCTGATCGAGAAGTTTCTCGACGGCCGCGTCAATCTGAGCCCCAAACCGGTGCAGGACGTGGACGGCAACGAGATCCTTCCGGCGCTCGACAACCACTCCATGGGCACCATCTTCGAGGAGCTTATCCGCCGCTTCAACGAGGAGAACAACGAAGAGGCTGGTGAGCATTTCACGCCCCGCGACGTGGTCAAGCTCATGGCCGACCTGATCTTCCTACCGGTGGCCGACGACATCGAATCGGGCACCTACCTCGTCTATGACGGAGCCTGCGGCACCGGCGGAATGCTGACAGTGGCGGAAGAGCGTCTCGCCGAGCTGGCCCAGAGCTACGGCAAGGATGTCTCCATCCACCTGTTCGGCCAGGAGGTGCAGCCGGAAACCTACGCCATTTCCAAGACCGACCTGCTGCTCAAAGGTGAAGGGGCCGAGGCCGAGAACATGAAGTACGGTTCCACGCTCTCCAGCGATGCCTTCCCGTCGCAGGAGTTCGACTTCATGCTCTCCAATCCGCCTTACGGTAAGAGCTGGAAAACCGACCTGGAGCGACTGGGCGGTAAGGGTGATATCAAGGACCCGCGCTTTGTCACCCAGCACGGTGGCGACCAGGAATACAAGATGATCACCCGCTCCTCGGACGGGCAGCTCATGTTCCTGGTCAACAAGCTCTCCAAGATGAAGCACACCACCCGCCTCGGCAGCCGCATCGCCGAGGTCCACAACGGCTCGTCGCTCTTTACCGACGACGCTGGCCAGGGCGAGAGCAATATTCGCCGCTGGATCATCGAGAACGACTGGCTGGAGGCCATCATCGCCCTGCCGGAGAACACGTTCTATAACACCGGCATCGCTACCTATATCTGGGTGCTGACCAACCGCAAGAGCGAGGACCGTCGGGGCAAGGTTCAGCTCATCGACGCCACCGAATGGTACGTGCCGCTGCGGCGCAACCTCGGCAAGAAGAACTGCGAGTTCTCCGAGGAACACATCCGCGCTATCTGCGACCTGGTGGTGAATCCGGTCGAAACCGAGAAATCCAAGATCTTCCCCAACGAGGCCTTCTGCTACTGGAAGGTGACGGTGGACCGTCCGCTGCGCCTCGCCGTTGACCTGAGCCCGGCCCGGCTGGGTCGGTTCGAGCGGGCCTGCGCCAAGGCCAAGGAAGATCCGCTGGCCAACCTGGCCCGCCGCGTGGCCGAGACCATCGGAGCTGGACCGCACCTGGATTTTAACGCCTTCATGGCTGCCTGCGACACCGATGCCGACAAGCACGGTGTCAAGCTCGCCGCCAAGCGCAAGAAACTGCTGCAGAGCGACCTCTGCGACACCAGCGAGGACGCCGCGCCGGTTCTGAAGAAGGTTCACAAGCCAGGCAAGGCCACGCCCGACCCCATCCACGGCCTGTTCGAAGCCGAGGTGGGCGGCAAGACCTGCGTGGTTGAATACGAGCCGGATACCGCCCTGCGTGACAGTGAGCAGGTACCACTTTTGGAAGAAGGCGGCATCGATGCCTTCTTCCGGCGCGAGGTGCTGCCCTTAACCCCGGATGCCTGGATCGACCCGGGCAAAAAGCTGGTGGCTACGAAATCTCCTTCACCCGCCACTTTTACCGGCCCGCGCCCATGCGCACCCTGGATGAAATCAAGGCCGATATCTACGCCCTGGAGCAGGAGACCGAAGGACTTATGGAACAGATTATCGGGGAGGCTTAGTGATGATCTGGTCTCTTATCCAGAATACAAGGATTCCGGGCAACCGTTTTTGGGCGATATTCCGGCTCACTGGAATCTGTTCCGGAATGGCTGTCTGTTCTCTGTGAACGGAGCAAAGAGGAGGTCAAAAAATGCCGAAGTTCAATAAAGGCCGGTTGATAGCTATCGCCATAGGGGTGGTCGTTATCGGGGTCGCACTTTTTGCTTGGCAATCCTTGCAGAAAAAGGGTCTTCCCGACGGCTTCGCCAGTGGCAACGGCCGCATTGAAGCGGTCGAGATCGATATCGCGGCCAAGACCGCGGGCCGGGTCCGGGAGATTCTGGTCAACGAGGGCGACTTCGTCCGCGCCGGCCAGGTCTTGGCGAAAATGGACACGGCCGTCCTGGAGGCGCAGCTCCGGGAAGCCGAGGCGCAGCTGCGACGAGCGCTCATCGGCATCGAGACCGCGCAAAGCCGGGTGACCCAGCGCGAAGCCGAGAAACAGGCCGCCGAGGCGCTCATAGCCCAGAGGAAGGCCGAACTCGACGCCGCGCAAAGGCGGGTCGCGCGCTCGGAGGAACTCGCCCCGAGAGGCGCCGTTTCCGTCGCGAAGCTGGACGACGACCGCGCCGCCTTTCAGGCTACGAAGGCTGCGGTCGGCGCCGCGGAGGCGCAGGCGGCGGCCGCGCAAGCCGCCATAGGGCAGGCCAAGTCGGATGTCATTGCTGCGGAGGCTTCGGTGGAAGCAGTGCGGGCCACTATTCAGCGCATTCAGGCCGATATCGACGACAGCGTGCTGAAGTCGCCGCGCGACGGCCGGGTTCAGTACCGCGTCGCCCAACCCGGTGAAGTGCTCTCTCCCGGCGGCGTGGTGCTGAACATGGTCGATCTCACCGATGTCTACATGACCTTCTTCCTGCCGACGGAACAGGCCGGGCGGGTCGCGCTCGGAGCCGAGGCACGGCTCGTGCTCGACGCCGCTCCGCAATACGTGGTCCCGGCCGCAGTCTCGTTCGTCGCTGACGTTGCGCAGTTCACGCCCAAGACGGTGGAGACGGAAGAAGAACGCCAGAAGCTGATGTTCCGCATCAAGGCACGGATCGCCCCGGACCTGCTCAGAGAGCACCTCCTCCAGGTCAAGACCGGCCTGCCGGGCATGGCCTATGTGCGGCTCGACCCGCGGGTGGATTGGCCTCCTGAACTACAGACGAGGCTGCCGCAATGAGCCGGGATGTACATGCACAGATCGAGGATGGCGGGGGTGCTGCCGTGCCGGTTGCCCGCCTGCGGGATGTGTCCCTGCGCTACGGCAAGGTGCGTGCGCTCGACGAGGTCAGCCTCGATATTCCTGCGGGCTGCATGGCCGGCCTGATCGGCCCGGACGGCGTGGGCAAATCGAGCCTGATGGCGCTGGTTGCTGGCGCCCGGGCGATACAGACCGGGCAGGTAGAGGTGCTTGGCGGTGCGATGGCGAATGCCCGCCATCGCCAAACGGTCGGCCCACGAATCGCCTACATGCCCCAGGGTCTCGGGGGGAACCTCTATCCAACGCTTTCGGTGGCCGAGAATCTGGAATTCTTCGGGGGGCTGTTCGGGCAGGATGCCGGCGAGCGGGCGCGGCGCATCGAGACGCTGACCTGGTCCACCGGGCTCCGGCCCTTTCTTGGACGGCCCGCCGGCAAGCTCTCCGGTGGCATGAAGCAGAAGCTCGGACTGTGCTGTGCCCTGATCCACGATCCGGACCTGCTCATCCTCGATGAGCCGACCACCGGCGTCGATCCCCTCTCGCGACGCCAGTTCTGGGATCTGATCGCCGGCATCCGTCGTTCCCGCCCCGGCATGAGTGTGCTGGTGGCCACCGCCTATATGGAGGAGGCGGCACGTTTCGACTGGCTGGCGGCCATGGACGATGGCCGTGTGCTGGCCCACGACACACCCGCAGCCCTGCTGCAGCGCACGGGGACGGATTCGCTGGAGGCCGCCTTCATCCGGCTGTTGCCGGAAGAGAAACGCCGGGGTTATCGGGCGGTGGCGATTCCACCACGGCCGCAAGACGATGGCGATACCGCGATCGAGGCCCAGGATCTGACCAAGCGCTTCGGCGATTTCACCGCGGTCGATCATGTGAACCTGCGTGTCCCGCGGGGGGAGATCTTCGGTTTTCTCGGCTCCAACGGCTGCGGCAAGACCACCACGATGACGATGCTGACCGGGCTGATTTCGCCCAGCGAAGGCCAGGCCTGGCTGTTCGGGCAGGAAGTCGACCCACACGACCTTGCCACCCGCAGCCGCGTCGGCTATATGTCCCAGTTCTTCTCCCTTTACACGGAGCTGACGGTGCGGCAGAACCTGGAGTTGCATGCCCGGTTGTTCCGGGTGCCCGCCGCCGGGATTCCGGGACGGGTGGACGAAGTGCTGGAACGTTTCGATCTGACCGCCGTGGTGGACAGCCTGCCGGGGCGGCTGCCCGTCGGGCTGCGGCAGCGCCTTTCATTGGCGGTGGCCACGATTCACAAGCCCGAGATGCTGATTCTCGATGAGCCCACCTCGGGTGTCGATCCCGTGGCGCGCGACGCCTTCTGGCGGATCCTGGTGGAGCTGTCGCGCCGCGACGGGGTGACCATCTTCATCTCCACCCACTTCATGAACGAGGCCGAGCGCTGCGACCGCATCTCGCTGATGCACGCGGGCCGGGTGCTGATCACCGACACGCCCGCCGCCCTGGCAGGCAAACGTGGCGTGGACAGCCTGGAAGACGCGTTTGTCGCCTATCTGGAGGATGCCGCAGCGGAGGAAGGCAGGCAAGAGGCAGGGCAGCCGAACGAAGCCGCTATGCTCGATCCGGTCGAGGCGCCGGCCAGTTCTGCCCAGTCACCGGACTGGCGGCGTCTGTTCGACCCTCGCCGCATGGTCAGCCAGGCCCGGCGTGAAACACTGGAGTTGCGCCGCGATCCCATCCGGATGACGCTGGCGCTGCTCGGCAGCGTCATCCTGATGTTCGTGATGGGCTATGGCATCAGCCTCGATGTGGAAGATCTCAGCTTTGCGGTACTGGACCGTGACCAGACCACCCTCAGCCGCGACTATACCCTCAACCTCACCGGCTCCCGCTACTTCGTCGAGCGCGCGCCGATTACCGATGATGCCGATCTCGACCGGCGGATGCGCGAAGGCGACCTCAATCTGGCGATCGAGATCCCCCCGGGCTTCGCGCGCGACATCGCCCGGGGCCGGCGGGTCGAGATCGGCGCCTGGATCGACGGCGCTATGCCGACGCGGGGGGAGACCGTGAGCGGCTATGTGCAGGGGATTCATGCCCAGTGGCTCGCGACCAGGGCGCGGGAGGCCGGCCACGGCAAGGCTTTGGCCGGGCTGATCGATATCGAGACCCGGTTTCGCTACAACCCGGACGTCAAGAGCATGGTGGCGATGGTGCCGGCGGTGATCCCGCTGCTGCTCATGCTGATCCCGGCCATGCTCGCGACGCTTAGCGTGGTGCGCGAGAAGGAGCTCGGCTCAATCACCAACTTCTATGTCACGCCGACCACGCGGCTCGAATTCCTGCTCGGCAAGCAGATCCCTTACGTGGTCCTGTCCTTCCTGAGCTTCCTGCTGCTCACGCTGCTGGCAGTGACCGTCTTCGGTGTGCCGCTGAAGGGCAGCTTTCTGACGCTGGCAGCGGGGGCACTGCTCTATGTCGGCGCCGCCACGGCCATGGGGTTGCTGATTTCCACCTTCATGCGCAGCCAGATTGCGGCGATCTTCGGCACGGCGGTGCTCACCATCCTGCCGGCGGCAAACTTCTCCGGCATGATCGATCCGGTCTCGTCCCTCGAAGGGATGGGCCAGCTGATCGGCCAGATCTACCCGACCACGCATTTCCTGACCATTGCCCGCGGCACTTTTTCGAAGGCCCTCAACTTCTCCGACCTGCACGCCGCCTTTTTCCCACTGGCTTTGGCTCCGCCGATCCTGATCGGGCTTGCCGCGGCGCTGCTCAAGAAACAGGAGCGATAGCCCATGCGTCTGGCCAATATTTTTCATCTCGGTGTCAAGGAGTTCCGCAGCCTGCTGCGCGACCCGATCATGCTGGTGCTGATCGTCTACGCCTTTACCGTGTCGGTCTACACCGCGGCCACGGCCATGCCGGAGACACTCAACAAGGCGCCGATCGCAGTGGTGAACGAGGATCGTTCGCCGCTGTCCTGGCGCATCGTCAGCGCCTTTTACCCGCCTTATTTCATGCCCCCCGAAATTATCGACCAAGCCGAGATGGATGCCCGCATGGACGCTGGCCTCGACACCTTTGCCCTGGATATTCCGCCCAACTTCCAGCGCGATCTGCTTGCGGGGCGGCGGCCCACGATCCAGCTCAACGTCGATGCCACCCGCATGAGCCAGGCGTTCACCGGCAGCGGCTATATTCAGACCATCGTGAACGATGAGGTGCGCACCTTCGTGCAGCGCTATCGCGAGGTTCCGGAGTTGCCGGTCGATCTGGCGCTGCGGGTGCGCTTCAATCCTCAGCTCAACAAGTCCTGGTTCGGCGCCGTCATGCAGGTCATCAACAATGTGACCATGCTCTCCATCGTGCTCACCGGCGCGGCGCTGATCCGCGAGCGCGAGCATGGTACGGTCGGGCATCTGCTGGTCATGCCGGTCACGCCGTTCGAGATCATGACCAGTAAGGTGTGGTCGATGGGGCTGGTCGTGCTTGCCGCCACCGCCTTCGCGCTCACCGCCGTGGTGCAGGGCTGGCTGTCTGTGCCGATCCAAGGCTCGCTCGCGTTGTTCCTGGCCGGGGCGGCGCTGCATCTGTTCGCGACCACCTCCATGGGCATCTTCCTGGGCACCGTCGCCCGCTCCATGCCGCAGTTCGGTCTGCTGCTCATGCTGGTGCTGCTGCCGCTGCAGATGCTCTCCGGTGGCTCGACGCCGCGAGAGAGCATGCCGGAGGCCGTCCAGTACATCATGCTCGCCGCGCCCAACACGCATTTTGTGATGTTGGCTCAGTCGATCCTGTACCGTGGCGCGGGCTTCGCCACCGTCTGGCCGCAGTTCCTCGCCATTGTCCTGATTGGAACTGTCCTTTTCGCCCTGGCGCTGGCCCGTTTCCGCAAAACCATCGGGACTATGACGTGAACCGGCACCGTGACCGAGGAGGAATTGACCTGACTGTAGAATCGAGCCAGGTCGTGCGACCCGTAGCAGCGGCCATTTCGACAAGAAGCAGGAAGCCGTCGATGCCGGGCGTAAGATCAGCCAGAACCAAGGTACCGAGTTCTACATCCACGTCAAAGACGGGAAGATCCAAAACAAGGACAGCCACGGGAACGATTCGTATCATCCGCTACCGCAACGTGTTCTTCGACTGATGTAATGGCGTATCGCGTGACACGGAGTAGTTCGTGCCACAGGGACGAATTGCCGCCCGGGATATCGCGCACGGCATCATTCATCCACGAATGCGTAACCGCCATTAACCTTTTTCTGGTGTCGCGGAAAGCGGACAGAACGTCACGAATCGCTTCGATGGTCGATGGATTGTTTTTTGCCAGCAAATAGGCGAAACGTTCATCGGCTCCGCCTGTTGATGCCTCCTGTTCTTCAATCGCATTTGTCTCGTTCTTCACCAGATCGGCGGGGCAACAAATGGCAAACCCCCGGGCAATTCTTACCGGCACCACCGCCCGAAGGGCGATAGAGCGAGGCATAAAACGACTAATACCTTTTGAGCGTAACCCAAACGCGGAGGATGTTCTTGTGATTCAATGTCATTAACTTAACGAAGGGGTTTATAACATAGATGAAAGCGTCAACATCCTTGCGTGAAAATCCTGGTAAACCGACAATACGGATTTTCCGGTGAAATTTTCAATCTCGATCCACTGTTTCTGCTTGATCCGGGCGCAAAAATATGCACCCTGTGAAAGTATAAGATTAAACAATCAAATAGGCTGGAATTGAGAATTGAGCTCAATAAAAGCTTCGAATCGGTTGGACTTTGGCGATACGTATTGATAAAATGCTCAGAATTAAGGATTTTTTAAGAAAGTGGATCAGTGTGGCACAAATTGGCGGCAGTTTCCGTGCCAACTTTGGAAGATTTGTCATTAAATTTCGACATGGTATGCTCCTTTTTTATGGTAATTACTGTTAAGCATCAGTCAAAGCTTTTTCGGAGATCTAGATGATCCCTACCGGGTCTGCGAAAAGGGAATCCTTTAAGGCCAGGTTTTCTATCATTTACACACGCTTAGGCAATTTACAACAAGAAAGGAGGGCAAATCTATGAATTCCAAAACGGAACATTACCACATTGTTGTAACTTTTAATATTGACGAAAAAGAAAAAGAGTTGTTGGTCAAAACAATTCCGGAAGGAACATTCTTTTCTTTCCTGAGTGATATGAGCGAAGAAGACAGAAAGAAAGCGCTGCAAGCGGCAGATGTGCTTTTTTCCTGGAACCCTCCAAAAGAACTATCCAAGGATGAATACCCGCTGCTTACGCGGTTGCGCTTCATGCAGCTTCTCTCGGCCGGTGCCGATCACGTTCCCTTCGACGATATCCCCGAAGGAGTGAAGATCGCAAGCAACGTCGGCGCCTACGCCGAACCGATGGCGGAGCACGTGCTGGCTATGGTGCTTGCCCTGGCAAAGCAGCTGCTGAAAAATCACGACAAGCTGGCACGCGGTGAATTCAACCAGTTTGAAATCAATAAGATGGTGTCCGGTTCAACGGTCGGCATTATTGGTTTCGGTGGCATAGGAAAGGCGGCTGCGAAACTTTTCCGATGTCCGGGATGTAGAATATATGCTATAAACTCAAGCGGCAGGACGCAGGAAGCGGTGGACTTCATCGGGACGTTGAAGGATCTTGACTACGTTTTAAAGGAATCCGACATTGTCGTCCTTTCCATTGCACTAAACAATCGAACGCAAAACCTCCTAGGTCGTCACGAGCTTGAGTTGATGAAACAGGACGCCATCTTAGTAAACGTAGCGCGAGCTGCACTTATAGACGAAACCGCTCTTTTCGAACACCTTGTGAATAACACTCATTTCAAGGCAGGCATCGACGCCTGGTGGGTTGAACCTTTCAGCGCTGGCACATTTAAGATGGATCATCCTTTCTGCGAACTTTCTAATTTCATTGGCTCGCCGCACAATTCGGCGATGGTTCCGGGCGTAATTAGAAGAGCCGTCGAATTGGCGGCTTTAAATGTTCGTAATTTCATCCAGGATAAGCCGATTCGCGGGTTAGTATCTCGCGAGCAACATAGATAACGTTTAGTAAAAGGCAATAACCAATTTTAAAGGAGCCCCCCATGGCATCGATTGATATCCAAGACCTATCTCTGACGAAACATCATACCCTATATGATGCGATCGACCCAACTTCGGCGTTGAAAAACAGCGCGTCGGGCAAGGTCGTTTTTATCACCGGCGGATCACGGGGAATCGGTCAAGCTACCGCTGTCGCCTTCGCCAAGGCGCGCGCAAAGGCGGTCTATATAACCGCACGCTCAGAACAGGCGCTTGAAAAAACACGAGACCTGATCCGACAGGCAAACCCGGATACACAATGCGCCTGCTCGACGTGTGCCGTCACCAGCGCGGCACAGGTCGAAGCCGCCATTTCGGACTGCGTGGAAAAATTCGGTGCCATCGACCTGGCCGATGCAAACGCCGGCCATCTTGCTCATTGGGCGAAGATCGGTGAGTCTGATCCCGAGAGCTGGTGGCGTACCTGGGAAGTAAATATGAGAGGGGTTTATCACGTCATACGCTTCTCCATGCCCTATCTCATCGAATCAGCAAAAAGATGGGCCACCGAAGGATCAAGCGGCGGTCATCTGATTCTGCTATCGTCAATTGGGGCGCAGATGCTGGCCCCGATGGCATCCGATTACCAGACCTCCAAACACGCGATCAACCGTCTCTGTGAATTCGTCAAGGTGGACCATGGTCAAGACGGCATCAAGTGCTTCGCCATCCATCCCGGCGGTGTCGCTACCGAGCTTGGGCTGAACATGCCGGAGGATAGGCATGCCTACCTCATCGATAGCCCCGAACTGGCTGCCGGCTTTATCGTCTGGCTGGCCTCCGGACAGGCAGACTGGGCAACGGGGCGCTATCTCAGCGCCAACTGGGATGTCGAAGAGTTAACCGCACTTAAGGAGGAAACTCTGCGAGAGGATTTGCTGGTAAACCGTCTGCGCGTGCGCGCCAACTCGTGACAAGCTATCTACCGCCCCCGCATCCGTGGAGTCTGGCAGACTCGGCAGTGGGCTGACGGTATTTGCAGGTATTTGCAGAGGACCTATCCGGAAGACACCGCCGTTTATGCAAGGGAGCTGGGAAACCGGCGGGTTGCCTACCTTTCGGGCATGGCCGGCACATACGATGCCTTTGTCCTGCCGGAGTACCAGCAACGGGAAAAGGAGGATGCCTACATGGCCCATTTTGCCTCCGAGATCAAAAAGGCCGTTTTCCGGTACGCCTATTGTCACGGCAGGACGGATACAAAGCCCGGAGACCGCGGAGAGGATACTCCAGGAAGGCGCGGAAGACCTGATAGGCCTGGCCCGCGTGCTCCTGGCCGATCCCCTCTGGCCCCAAAAAGCCCAAGGGATCGTGCCCGGCCCGATTGTGGCCTGTGAGCCCGCCTGCTCCCTGTGTATGCGAAGGACCATGAAGGGCAAACCCGCCTTCTGCTCCCAATGGTACAAGGAGCGCAGAGAGGCCTTCCTGAAAAGGGTGGGCGAGTCTGCATGAAATCGGCCAGAAAAAGGATGAGGGATACCCATCGACCCGGCAGGGCGCAGGTGCAGGGGCCTTTTGGGGGCCGATCTGGTTGGGCCGTGTCAGGGCAAGCACGCTGGAGATGGTTTACGGTCCTGTTTTTATTCTGCTGATACTGATTTTTGGGGTATTGATGATTTTATGATGACAACACCTTAGATGCACAAGGAGGCAATTTCATGAAAATTCTTAGCATAATCGGAAGCCCCCATGGGGAGAGAGGGAACACGGGAAAGCTGCTTGGAGAAGTATTAAAAGGTGCGGAAAGTGAAGGGGCGGCATGTGAGACTATTGTTCTTAGAGGCGATTCCGTAAAGC